>PXSQ01000053.1 GCA_003022725.1 Halobacteriales archaeon SW_7_65_23
TTGGTCGGTCGAGACCCTTCTCACGGTTCTCTTGCGTCAACAACCGTGGTCGTTTGCGGTTGCGGTGCGGTATCAGTACCGAACTTTGTGAGGTACTGAGGTTCTTCGTGAGACGGATTCGAAACGTGCGACGGAAGCCCAACCGTCGATAGCGGCGTCTGTCTTGGGTTCGATGAAGACAGTCCTGTATACCTGAAGATTAAAATGGCCAGGACTCAAATACAGGGGATACGCACGGGTATATGTCTTCGAATATCAAACGGCCGTCCGAGCGCCCCCCCCTCACCTGAAGCACACATGTTGGGTGCCACATCAACAGTGACCCCAGATCCGATCTTGGAGCGCATCGGTGACGCATCAACTGTACTTTTACTCGCACCATCGCTCGACTCCTGTGAGGATGACGCGTGTCTCGACTTGCTGACCGTCACGGATCCAGCCCAAGAGAACGTGCTGTCGATCACGTTCACGCAATCGGCCACCGAGCGGGTCCAACTCTGGGATGAATATATCGAGGAGCGACCGGCACAAACAGGCATCATCAGTATTGGTGAAATGATGCGGTCGACGACTGCGGACACGTCCACCACGATCCAGCAGTCGGCGGGGCCGCTCGTCATCGAGACCGTGTCCGACCCAAGTGATCTGACGGATCTCGGAATGACGATCAGTTCATTCCTCTCAGAGTGGGACACCAACGATAATCAGACGGTTGCCTGTTTCCACTCCATCACGTCACTCCTCCAATACGCGGATGTCCAGCGGGTATTCCGCTTTCTCCACGTACTAACTGGGAAATTCGACTCCAGCGAGGTCGTTGCGCACTATCATATGGATCCAAGCGCACACGACCAACAGACAATCAGCACGCTCACTCCCCTCTTCGACGCGATTGTCGAACGCGATGAGAACGACGAATGGACCGTCCGACAATGACATCCAGTGATTAGCTCGGTGGGAAGCGAGCGGCATGAATCGGCTGGCTCGTCCCAACGTGATTCCGGTCATCAACCGCACGTACCTGAATCTCATAGCCACCTTCAGCGGGCAGATCAACACCACCATACACGGAAATGCGCTCGGGGCTCGCCGTGTACGTGGATGCCGTCCCGACATCGATTTGCTTCCGAACGACTACCGCACCGTCCTCGCCAGTAACGGTTATCTCGACTGTGTCAAGCAGCCCGCCGGGGGACTCGACCCGGAGCTCGTCGATATCGATACAGTCCCGGTTCGGATTCCACGTGGGAGTCCCCACCGTCACCACCCGCGGCGCGTCGGCGGCGAACGCGTCGCGAAGTAGTTTCACTCCTCGATAGATACGGGCTACCGCTTCTTGAACCAGCTGGGACCGGATGAGAAGTGCAGGAAGCGCCACCGCGATCACAGCCAATACGACTGCCGTCCACGCGGAGACTGGTGACACGACATCCTGCACCGTCGCGACCACTCCGTTCCCGCTACCAGCACTAGCGCCGATCGTCGTCGTGGCCTCGCCAGTGGCGCCGAACTCGTCCTCGACAGCGACCCGAACAGTCGCCCCGGATTCAAATTCCCGTGTGATCGTCTCGCCAACGACAGTCTCCCCACTGGGGAGCGTCCACGTCACCGTAGCATTCCCGATTTCGTTGGTGACATTCGCATGGAGCGTCGTCTGCTCGCCCGGCGTGGCGTTGGTGGCTCCCTGGATACTGACAGTTGGGTCGTCGTTCACGAGGATCTGTTGGCGAGTTTGATTCGACCGTCCTTCGGCATCGGTGACCGTGAGCGTGACGTTGTAGCGACCCGGCTCCTCGAACGCCGTTCGAAGGTCGTCACCGGCCACTGTCGTCCCGTTCGGGAGCGTCCATTGGTACGTAACCTGACTCTCGGGGAAAACGGTGAAGACGTTGAAGCCGTACGTCCGCGCCTCTAACAGCACCGTATCCGTGGACGTCTGCACCACTTGCGTCGGGAGTAGCTGCCAGCCCTCTGGGGTCTGCCGACCGATACGTGCCTCAGTCGGGTCGGTCTCAGTGAATTTGTCCCGCGCAACCCGGATGCGCACCGTCGCAGGCTGGTCACGCAGCTCTCGAGGCGGCGTAATCGACACGATTGCGGCGGGCTTGGGATCGCTGGTGATCGCGTTTGCAGTCCGGATGTACGACCGCGTCCCGGTCAACGTGACCGACTCACCTATGATCGCTTCGGGGTCTCCAGGCTGCCCATCGTCTGGCAGCGAGTCGAGAGTAGTCACAGTGACACTCTCACCGGCATCAATATCTCCCCCGTCGAAGATCACCTCGACATCACCTTCGTCAATATCGGTTTCGGTATCATTCTCAGTCGGTTCCGTGTCTTCAGGCGTCTCGGTGCCGGTGGGATCGTCATCAGTATCGTCAGTGGTCTCCTCGTCAGTATCGTCAACGGTCTCCTCGTCAGGATCACCCACAGTGACCGTGAGCGTTCCCGTATCCGGCCCCTCATTATGGGTGTCGACGACGAATCCAACCGAAAGCGATTCGCCGGGCTGGAGCGTACGCGGACGTGCCTGACCGAGTTCAGCCTCGGGGTCGGAACCCGTATAGGCAGTAACATGTCCGCCCAGGTCCGTCGTCACCCACATCTTCACCGGCTCGTCGGTCGTCGCGGTGATGGTCACGACATCGTCGACCGTGGTGGTTGCCCGGTCGTTTAGACCCTCGAAGTCAATACGTAGTTCGCCGTCCTCGATAACGGCGTATTCGCCGTTCGGCCCCTCAGCGGGTGCGAGTTCGACCCTCCCGTCGACGTCGTCCGTCCCCGTGGTCACGGCTGCTGTCGCTGGGACGGCGACGACCGCAACGACGAGGAGCGTGACGACGATGCGATGCATGAATACCTAGCGCTCTGTGGGCCGCAGTGAGCCGTCCAGGTCGCGATGGTTGCGACCGAGATTAGTTACCGTCGTCGGCGACGATTGTGACGTTGCTTGGAACGTCGCCCACGGCGTTATTTATTAGATTGAACTTTGCACGGACGTTCACACTTCCCCAATTGCCGCCACTGTAGCTGATCGATGCGGCCTCTCCACTGCCGACGAGCGTCGAGTTGTCATCCTGGTTCTCGAAGTTGAGTGCCGAACTCGACCCAACCCCGGTTACATCTTCGAAGTAGATGTCGTATGAACTCGCGATGGCGTCGCTCGTGCTCGGGTCGCCCGCGTTCACGGTGACCGTCAAGATGTCGTCGAACTCTGACGTCGCATTCTCGTTGAGGCTGTCGAATGTGAACTCCACCTGGTTGCCGTTCACCGAGACATAGCTCCCATCTCCGGAGAGATCGAGGTAGGCACTGCCGTCACCGACTGTGTTGGCAGTGATCGTTCGTTTTGCGGAAACCTGTGAGAAGGCGCCGGACCCGAATGCGACGCCCCCACCAGCTACAATTGTACCCAATCCAACCAGAACCTTTCTGCGATTCATGCCCATTGTTGTCTCACCTGAATACGCGTGGTCTGCGTAGTCGCACGTATAACACCCTCTTACTTTGTATTAGGGTACTTGAAACCAGCGAAAGCTGAGCTTGAAAGCCACCACCATCCTCACCGAATCCGGCCGCACACGGAGTGAGAACAGACAATAGAGACGAAATCATTATCAGACCACAGATATTCTTTGTTAGTAACGGGGCAAGCAATGGGGACGAGCACCACCGACGAGGGTGACCGGAATGAGATGTTCCACCTGCTCAGCAACCACCGTCGGCGGTACACGATCCATTATTGTAAAGCTGAGGACGGGCCGGTCTCTCTCTCCGATCTCGCCGAGCAAATCACCGCGTGGGAACAGGACAAGGAACTCACAGAAATCACGTCCGCGGAACGCAAGACCGTCTACACGTCGCTCCAGCAAACCCACCTCCCGACGCTGGACGAGGCCGGGATGATTCACTTCGAGAACGGCGAAGTCGAACTCACCGACCGGGCCAACGAATTGGACGTGTATCTCGATATCGTCCCGAGCGACTCGGTTCCGTGGGGTATTTACTATGCCGGGTTGTCCGCGTTCGGATTTGTGGTCCTCGGTGGCGTCTCGGCCGGGCTGGTGCCGACTGACCCAGTTCCGACCCTCGGCTGGGCAGTACTGGTACTCACCCTGTTCGCTGTCTCTGCAGTCTATCACGTGTATCAGAGCCGCAGCTACCGCCTCGGTGAACTTGAAACCCCACCATGACGTTCTGTCACCAGAATCGTCGTAGTTTCCGCCTGATTCGAACCTTCAGCGGGACGTTCGGACTCGGACGCATCCGGAAATACCCCGTTCCGAAGATCGCAATCCCGACGGTCACGATAAACAACGCCACAACGAGATCGACGGCCAGCAGCGCGACCAGCGGATGAATCGAATGGAGCGCACCGAGCACGCCAACCGGCAGGATGAGCAAGTAGCGAGACTCACGGACGCCGTACGTGTACTCACCCGTTTCACGCGGCGCATCCATCTGTACATGTATCGTCTGTTGCCCATTTATCCCGAGGATAGCACGCTCCGGGTCGACAGATACGGGCGGGTCCGGCGAATCGGTGATGACGAGCGTGGGAAAAATCCCACTGTTATGCGTCTCGTAGGTGATGTTGGCCGTCTCGCCTGGAGCAACTACCTGTGAGTCTGCTGTCGGGGAGTCCGTCACGACCACCTCGATATTGTGGCCACCCGCTGGAAGCACCATTGCGAGGGTCGCCGCCGTGGTCACGACCATGGCCGCGAGCAGCACGACGACCCACACGGCAATAAGTTCGTCACGCGACCGCGACCGAGACGTCGAGCGGTTCGTCGCGCCGCCCGTGGCACCTGCTAAAAGCATCAGAATCATCCCGCCGAATACCATAGCTGTCCCGGTTTGATCGACGCCAAGAAAGTCAAATGGAGCGGCGATTGTCGACCGAATGCCAGAGACAGCAGTCCCGAGGTAGGGAATCGCGACGACTCCGCCATTAATCTGGACCGCATACGCGACGATATCGTCCTCAGTGACGTAGGGCTCGCCATCGTCCTGATCAGTGAACGGATTGGCATCGCCCCGTGTCACGTAGCCCTGTTCAGTCTCACCAACAATGCGGTGTGTGGTCAGCCCACCACCCTGGATAGTTTCAGCCTCATAAACGACTACGTCGCCGGGAGTTGGTTCGCCCGCAAGCATCGGTGGAACGGCGATGAATCCGTCACCTGGTGATAACGCCGGCTCCATGCTCCCGGTGCTGACGAACCCGAACAGGAGTGGCTGGCCGAGAAGCTGGCTGATGACCATCACAAGAATCATGCCCACCAACAACACGGTCACCGTGCCGGTCACCAAGCGGCGGAGTTTCATCTGGAACTGCCTCCATTCTGCCCTGTCAGGACGTAACACCAGTAGGACTCAGACAATCCCAGCTGCGCCTGGTATATATGTGCAGATCTCGTCGGCCACGGACGCTCGTCGATCAGACACCAAGCCATTCTTCGAACTCTGTATTCCCTTCCGCGTAGTAGTAGACGATATCGTCATCCACCACGCCGTACGCCTCATAGTGACGGTCATAAATGACACGCTTGTTCGAGTCGATAGCGATATCGACGATATCCTCAAGCGTATCGATGCTGATATACTGTTTTTCGGAGTTCGTGGGGAGATCGCCGCGCGAGATCCACTCATCATGCCGCGACCGCGCCAGTTCGGTTTCGATGGTGTCGAGGTCGAATCCCCGGAGAGACGAAATGCCAAGAACGCCTGCAAGCCCCAACGCAACGACACCAAGCAGACTCAAGCCACCGACCCGCAGCAGATCGGGTGACTGAGTGATCTCTCGGCTCGTCGTTTCCTCGTGGGTCTGCCCGGCTGCCAACGACCCCTCCACCCAGTACGCCCGGTCAGTCAGCACGATCGGGGCGGTCGCATTGAGAGTGCCTGAATAGTCCGATGTCTCATAGGTGGCTCGAAGCCGAACGACTGTCTGGAAGGTACCGACTGCGCCGATCTCGGATCGACGCTCCGCGACAGTCTGCTGGACCGCCCGCATATCGACGGTTGTCTCGGTAACGAGCTGTTCCGTCGTTGGTTGCTGTTCGCTCGTGACGAGCATCCGTCGCGACGACCAGAACGTCTCGCCATCCCGTGTCGCACGGTGCTGGAGAACGAGACGCTGCGTGACGTTCACAGATTCTCCCTCGGGGAGATCAGTCACCGTCCGGAATGTTAGATTCCGCGTCTCATTATAGAAATAGACCGGTTTATTCTCAAGTGTCGCACCATCTTGATAGAGGTCGGTGTCGTTCGCCACGACGGCACTGGTCATCGTCTCGCTTGCGATCCGCTGGTCGTAGACCGTCGAGGAGACCTGCTCCGTAGGTGGGTTCGTGTACGCCGCGTAGGCGCCGCCGAATGTAAGGACGCCGACGAGCGCCAGCGCGACAGCTAGGGGGATACCGTATCGGGCAACCAACCACTTCGACTGGGCAGTGACCGACATCAGCCGCCCGACGGGTAGACTACCTGTATTCCCGTACGTGCCATGTTGTAAATTATCTTATCTACGGTACTAACGGTCTTTTGGTTTTTGATTTCCCGTAGGCGCTCTTTAATCATATATTGCTGGATGTATCCCCTCCCTACTGGCTACTCGTTCGCTCCGCTCACTGCGTTGCTCCTTGAGGAAGGGGCTTACTGCCTGAAATCAGCTAAAAATCCGATGGGTTTATCAAATGTGTCAGGACTACACTACATCAAGATGCGTCGGCGCAAACGCGGTGAGAGTGGGCCTCTCACCCGGCGACGGCTGCTGTTGCTCGCGGGTGCGGGGCTGGCCGGCGCTGGAGTCACCGGTACTGGCGCCTTCGAGTCGGTGACGGGGGACCGGGTCACGGATGCCTCGACGGCTAGCGACCAGAACGCGCTGCTGGGGCTGTCCGGGTTCAAGGAAAATCCGGACTCGGTCTATAAGGAGCCACATGAAGTGACGGTCACGAACCAGACCGAGTCGACACTGACCGACAACCGGGTGCGGAGCGACATCAACGGCGGGAACGGGTACCTGGAGTTCCGGGACGTAGGTGAGTCGAACTCGACGACGAACAAGGCACTCGGGGACCTATCGCCGTCCGGGAGCGACAGTTTCGAAATCGTCACCGCGCCTGACGAGTCGGGCGAGGTCACCGACACGGTCACGCTGGAATACGCCGCTCCCGGGGACATCAGCATCACGGTTGTCCGGGACATCACGGTGAATTTTAAGTCAGGAGCCCAACTCGTCTACGCGGTCGACAGTGCCAGCCAGCAGGCCGACATCCGGGTGTACGACGCTGTCAACGACGTCCTCAACAAGCCACCACAGTCGGTGAAGGCGGACGCCATCGGTGCGAAAGCCGCCGACTTCGTCGGTGATAGAAACGCCGACATCGCGTTCGTGTCGAGGGATGACGATGACGTGTACGCGACGTGGGAAGGCGCAAGCGGTGATATCGCCCTCGGCAAGGGAACGAACCCCAGCCTGAATAAACAGAAGACGCGGCTGACAGTCGGGCCGTGGCCGCCGTCGAGTCTCTCGGGGTCGCTGGTGCTGGCTGCGGACAGCGCCGCCTCGAAAATCGTCGGTATCGACGACAACGGCGACACCGATATCATCGCCAACCCGTCCGACGGCTGTGGGGGCGTCGCCGGGGCGAAGGACATCGACGGAGACGGAAAGCTCGAATTAGTGTTTGTCGACAGCTCACAGCAGATCCAGTATCTGGAGCAGGACGGCACGACGACGGAGGTCCAGAACGGCGGCGTCGGGGCGAACAACTCGACCGGGTTCGGCTCCCCGGCGGTGTTCCCGGGGAGTCCGCCGAGCACCTCGTCGGACCTTCTGGAGATTCCGTACATCGACGGGAGCAATAACGTCGCACTGGTGACCTACGACGGGGAGAAGACGGTGCTGAAAGAAGGCGGGGCGAAGAAGGCGGCAATCGCCCCCATTGACATCGACGGCGACGGCGACCTCGAACTTGCGTTCCTCGGCTCCAGCAACGGAAAAATCAAGTACGTCGACAACATCCGCGGGGAGACCAAGACCAAGACACTGCAGGCCGACGGCAGCCCGGTGGTCCCCCTCGAACGGGTGGGGCTCAACTCCAAAGCTTGAACGGAGCGGGCGTGCCGGGACAGTATTCGTGCAGCGTGGAACGCACTGTCAGTAAGACGTGAGGTACCAGCGAACAAGCCACCTGACGACCGATTCACTCGGTAGAGATCGACCAGGAAAGCCTGACCCGAGAGTGGCAACGCTGTCGTCGTCGCGATTGGTCGGTCGAGATCCTTCTCACGGTTCTCTTGTGTCAACAACCGTGGTCGTTTGCGGTTGCGGTGCGGTATCAGTACCGAACTTTGTGAGGTACTGAGAATCGGCTCAAGTCTGGTTCCGGACGGGTGACCCATCACCTCGCCCTGAAGTCGGGGACGCTGAACGGGACTGGCGACTACTCGCCTTCCATAGTGTAATGGACAGACCGGGAGTCCACCGGCAAACCTCGCCGGTCACGGCGAGGTAGGTGATACAGGTTTTTTGCCCCTCGGTGTGTGGTTCTGCAGCATGACCGACGCTGGCTACTTCGAGGACATCGAGGAAGGGACGGAAATCGACTGCGGGCGTCTGGAGGTCGAGCAATCGGAGATGGTCGAGTTCGCCGAACGGTACGACCCACAGCCCGTCCACGTCGATCCCGAGGCAGCGGCGGAGTCGATGTACGACGGCCTGATCGCGAGCGGCTGGCTGACCTGTGCGCTCACGATGCGACTGCTCGTGACTGGATTTCTCAATGAGACGCAGGTCATCGCCGCACGCGGGGTGGACGACCTCCGGTGGCACCTCCCGGTGTACGCCGGCGACGAACTGACCGTCGACGCCGAAATCC
Source organism: Halobacteriales archaeon SW_7_65_23 (assembly GCA_003022725.1). Lineage (GTDB taxonomy): Archaea > Halobacteriota > Halobacteria > Halobacteriales > Haloarculaceae > Halovenus. The sequence goes on from PXSQ01000053.1 coordinate 8,892, forward strand.
TGGAGAAATACGCCGGCGACGACCCGACCTTCGGCCACGCGAAGGCGGCCATCAGAACGACGAACGGCAACGGACATGAAGTGCTGACGATGACGGGACTGGTGATCGTCGAGAAGCGCGGTGGCGGCTGATCCCGAGTTCCTCGCCAGTCAGTCGCGGTTGGTGTCCTGCCAGTCACAGTCCTGGCACTTGTACCCGGTGACGAACTCCATCGCCGAGGGCATGTATCCGACCGTGATCACGTTGCCGCCGCAGTCTGGACAGTCGCGCTCGGCATCCTCGATCGGCTCCGCGTCCATCACGTCCTCCCCCTCGATGAGTGCGGCCAGGCGTTTGGGGGTCACCATCCGCCCCTGAACTACGCGGTTGTCTGCCATACCCGCACCTGGGTCGCCACACTCCTAATACTGGTGGCTGTACGTACGTGAAACCTCGAATTGAGAATCCAGGCGGAACGGGTCTGTCTCCGCAGATAGACAGCCAGACGTGATTCAGGTACGCCATGCCGTCCCAACTCCCGTTGGTCGGGCCATGACATACAGCCACCAGTATAAGCGTTCCGTGACTCCGTTATCACGTCCGGGTGTAAAGCTGCCACCGGGCGGCAGTGAGGCAGGCCGGGTGGAACAGACCCGGACGCAGGCGACGGAACCAGCTACTCGTTCAGGAGTGGACGACTCACGTTCAGGCCGAGCGAGCCGGCGCTGAGGGCCACACCGGCGAGGGTGACCAGCGGGTTCAATATCCCGACTGCGGCGAACGGGAGCACGACCGCGTTGTACAGCAGCGCGAGACCGGTGTTGCGAGCCACCCGCTTGCGTGCCGCAGTCGCGAGGTCGAACACCGTCTCGATGGCCGTCAGGTCATCGTCGACGATAGCGAGGTCGGCAGCGTCGGAGGCCAGCGCCGTCCCGCTCCCGAGCGCGACTCCGAGATCCGCCTGTGCGAGCGCCGGCGCGTCGTTGGTCCCGTCCCCGACCATCGTGACGTGGTCGGAGCCTGCCTGCAGCGCCCGGACAGTTTCGGTTTTACCGGCCGGTGGAACGCCGGCGAACACATTCCTGACTGCCGAGTGGTCGGCAAAGCGGTCCGCGGACTGCTCGTCGTCGCCCGTCAGCACGACTGCCTCGACGTCACGGTCAGCCAACCGATCGAGCGTCCGTTGCCACTCCGCACGCGGCTGATCGTCGAGCACGATGAGCCCCTCCGCGACGCCGTCCTGGCCTACGACGACAGGCAATCGACTCCCTGCACGTTCGCCCTCGACTTGCTCCTCGATACTCTCGGGGAGCTCCCATCCCTCTTCGACGAACAGATCCGGATGCCCCACGAGCACCTCCGTGCCGTCGACAGTCCCGCTGACGCCAGTCGCGTGCGTGTCGAAGCTGACGACGTTTGGCGGCCCCGCCGTCGCTGAGCGATCCGGCTCTGTCCCGCCGTCAGTACGTGCATCGCCAGACGGATCAGTGGTGAAGCTATTCGCGATCGCCTCGGCGGCGGGATGGCTCGCACGCCGTTCGAGTTCGGCGACGGCGGCGAGCAACTCCGGCGGCGCGTCGGCGTTCACGACACGCATCGTTCCCCGCGTCAGCGTCCCCGTCTTGTCGAACACGACCACGTCGGTCTCCCTGATCCGCTCCAGGACGGTTTCGTCGAACACGACGACGCCCTCGGACAGCGCGTCCCGAATGTTCGTCGCCACCGAGAGCGGTGTAGCCAACCCTACCCCCCACGGAGAGAGGACGAACACGCCGGCAGTAAACGCCAGCACAGCGAGTACGGGACGGTATCCGAGCGCTAGCGTCGCCGCTGCAGCGGCCAGGCCGCCACCCAGCACGACGGGAACGAGATAGCCCGCGAGCCTGTCGACGCGGCGCTGCAGACCGTGGGTCGCGCTGTGCAGATCCCAGACCGACTCCGTGAGCCTGTCGATGCTGCTGGTCGCGTCCGGACCGACTTCGACCACAGCCGCCCCCTCGGTGACCACCGACCCGCCGACGACCGGATTCCCTGGCTCCTTGCGGACCGGGAGCGATTCACCCGTGACGACTGCCTCGTCGATCCGGCAGTGGTCGCCCCGCAGCGTCCCGTCGACGGGGATGCGCTCACCCTGCGTGACGAGCACCCGGTCGCCCGGATCGACGTCACCCACTGGAACGGACTCGGAACTCCCGTCGGCGTCCAGCAACCGCGCCTCGCCCACCTGTGAGACCGTGAGATCGGTCAGCTGCTCGACTGCGCGCTGTTTCATCAGCGACTCGTAGAGGATCGCTGCGACGACTGTCGCGGCGATCACGATCGTCAAATCGAAGTAGACGTCCAGTCGGCCGGCCAGCAGCGCGACCATCCCGTAGAGGTACGCGCTCGTGATCGTTACCGTAACCAGAAGGTCAGTGTTCGCCGTCCGCGTCTTCAGGCTGACGTACGCGCCGCGCAACACCGGAAACCCCGAAAAAAAGAGCACGACGCCAGAGACGATGAGAAACAGCGGTAACAACACGACGGTGTCGGCGACCCCCGTCACCTGATCGAACGGGCCGATCGAAATTCCGAACGTCGAGGACACGTACACCGGGTACAGGACGACCACGTACGGCAACAGCATGAACGTCCCGAACACGACGCCGGCGATGTACCGGAACCCGAGCATCTCGTCCATGTCGCGGCGTGCTCGTCGTTCGTTCCGGGTCTCGGCGACCCCAGTGCTATCCCCAGTCCGGTCCTCGCTCCCCGGATCCATCGGCGTCGCCTTATACCCGACAGTCGTGAGCCGGGCACACAGCTCCTCAGGCGTGATCGTCTCCGGGTCGTGATCGACGCGGACAGTTTCCGTGACGTAACTCGCCGAGGCACCGGAGACGCCATCACACCCCGTCGCTCTCGATTCGAGGAACTGCTCGCAGGTCGGATTGTGCATCCCGTCGACGTGCAGGAACGTCCGGGTCGTCCCGGGATCGTCGGGACCGCCCGTCGCGCTCCCAGGGCCTGACGACTCCTCATACTGGTGGCTGTACGTACGTGAAAACTCGAATTGAGAATCCAGGCGGAACGGGTCTGTCTCCGCAGATAGCAGAGACTGGTGAGTAAAAGAATTACAGCCACCAGTATCAGAGCCCTGATCGGAGGGCTGTGGCGCGCTTTCCTCTTCGGGCCCGACGGGTGCTTCCTCGAGGGTCGCTGCGACCGTTTCACACCCCCGACAGCAGAAGGTCCCCGTTGACCCCTCCCGTGGCTGTTCGTCGATCACCCCGCCACAGAGCGCACAGTTGTCGGGTGTTCGATACACGGTCCTGCCACCGAGCCGATGGGTCCGGCTCCTGGAGTAACCCGGAATCTCGCCACCTGGGGAGCGCCCCACCACCGGGACGGTACCCGAGCACATCCGGGCTCTACTGGCTATCCGTTACACGTCGAGCCTCAAAACACTGACTCCCACAATGGCCGGCTATGGGACAGCCGTAGACGGCTCCTGGAAGCGCTACTCCGGCGTCGCGCCGAATTCGTCGAGCGTGGCGTTGATCTCAGTGCGGACGTCCCTGACGAGCGTGCCGTCGAGGTCGAGCCCGAGGGTCCGTATCGCGGCGTTACCGACCTGGTCGCTCTCCTCGGGTGGCGCGTACACGCCGAGGCGCCACTGATCACGCTGTGCAACACGAAGCGCACTCACGAGCGTGGACTGATCGCCGAGCCGCCGGACCTCGCCGTTTACTAGCACCTGGGAGGTCGACTCGGCCATCGACGGCTCCGGCGGCACGTCAAGAATCACCGACTGTGGGTCGACGCCGGCTTCATCCGCGATCTCCCGCTCCTGACGCCTGATCGTTTCGTGATCGGCGTCCAGAAGCCGGTCCGGGACGGCCTCGTACTCCGCCCACACGCCCCGCTTGTACAGCGCGCGCTCGTCGAGACGACGGGCGATCTCGGCGGTTTCCTCGCATTCGCGCAGTGTGACATGGAGGTCGTAATCGTCCATCCGGCGGACTGTCTCTGGGTCCGTGACGCCAGCGTCCAGCGCGCGCTCGGTTCCGCGCCGGAGCATCGCTTTCGCGATCCGGGCGACGTGGTGCTGGTACACCGTCGGGTTCATCAGCGCCCGCGCCAGCAGCAGGCTCTCCGCAGTCTGGACGTTGCCTTCGTCGAGGACGAGGTCGCCGTCAACGAAGCGGAGTTCCCGCACCAGTCGCTCGTGGTCGATCGTTCCGTAGGGGACGCCGGTGTGGTGGGCGTCCCGGACCAAGTAATCCATCCGGTCGACGTCGAGCTCCCCCGAGACGAGCTGGCCCAACTGCCCCTCGCCCGCAATGAGGCCAGCGATCCTGTCGGGGTTCAGTCCGTGCTCTGAGAGCACCGTCGCGACTGACCCCGTCCCGATCAGGTCCGCTACCTCGTCGTGGTACTTCCCCGTGTGGCGGTACAGCAACTCCTCGACGTTGTGGCTGTACGGACAGTGGCCGACGTCGTGCAGCAGCGCCGCCGCGCGCACGCGCTCGGCCTGCTGGCCCTCACTGCTCAGGTGGTCGAGTGCGCGGTCCGCGAGATGGTACACCCCGAGGCTGTGTTCGAACCTCGTGTGGTTCGCCGACGGGTACACGAGCGTGACAGTGCCGAGCTGGCTCACCCGCCTGAGTCGCTGTACCGGCGGTGTGTCCAGCAGCGCCTCGGCCACACCGTGGATCTCGATGTGGTCGTGGACGCTGTCCTTGATCGTTGTCATTACCCGGAGTTGGGTGCCGACGACTAAAAAAGGCAACATGCCTCCCAGCAGCACGACGTACGCGGCGCACGAGCAGGAGCAGGCTCAGTCAGTCCGGCCCCGTTCGGCGAGCGTCCCGAGGACAGCAAACAGTTCCGATCGGGTCGCATTGCCGGCGTCGACGGCTGCCGTCGGGTCGCGGCCAGTCTCGCGGACCGTCTTGACGGCGGCGCTCGGCTCGTAGCCGCGGCTGTAGATCAGCCAGGCGGCCAGCACCTGTCCGGTGCGGCCGACGCCGGCGAGCCCGTGCACGACGACCAGACGGCCGGTCTCAACGCTCTCCTCGACGAACGGCAGTATCTCTCCGTCGAGGTGCTCCACGCCAACCAGTTGTTCGTCGGGAACAGGTGCGTGAAGGACGTTGGGGCTGCCGAACGCTGTCTCGTACTTGTCGAGGTTGGCGCGCTCGTCGGCCAAGTGGCGACCGGCCAGCAGACAACAGACGCGTTCGATCCCCTGTGACTCCATGAATCCGATCCACTGGTCGAGACAGGTCTCGTGGTCGGCTGCGGAGTGCCAGCCGGGACTGCACGATCCGTAGACGTACTGCTCTTCCGGGGCGGCGGGGCTGAACCGATGGGCAATCTCCCCTCGGCTGTCGGGCTCTCCCATCACTGTCCCTCAGACTATCGATCCCCTTGAGTGTGCGTCCTCGGTTTTCAATTCTGAGACTCGGCGACCCGAATAAAAGGAGGTCCCTGTGCTCCCAGTTCCCCCAACTCCGTGGGTGCTGCTGCGGTTTCTCGATGTTACTCCGCGTTTTTGCCACCGGGGAGCAGTTCGTCGGTGTTGCCGGAGTACGTGATCGCAATCAGCACGAACGCGATGGCGAACACGATCAGGATTCCGAGCACCTGCAGGAGCGCCGCGGCCGTGTTCTCGATGGTCGCCCAGGGCACGCTGGCCACAGTTACCAGCCCCATAATGATCAGGAATGCGCCGGCGAGCACACCCAGGAGCTCGAGTTTGTCGTCGAACGAGTATCCCTTCATACACCCTCTCTCGTTGAGCGCCACTGTAAATTGCGTGGTTTCGATCAGCCGGACATATACAGCCAGACGTGACTCCGTACAGGGCCAGGACAGTCCATCGGCTGTGTCATGGCCCGCACAACGAGATCTGGGACGGCACGGCGTGAGTGAATCACGTCTGGCTGTATAACCGTCGTCATACTGGTGGCTGTAAATACGTGAAAACTCGAACTGAGAATCCAGGCGGAACGGGTCTGTCTCCGCAGATAGCAGAGACTGGTGAGTAAAAGAATTACAGCCACCAGTATCAGTTATGGAGCTTCGAAGCCGCGTGAGGTCAACCGACGGGGAAAGTGTAGCGGGCCGGGAGGGAGTTGAACCCGATGCCAGACCTCGCTGCGCTCGGTCTGCCGTAGTTCAACTCCCTCCGTGGCGTTGTCACTGCTCACAGTCGTTCGCAGGACAACGGGCCGGGAGGGAGTTGAACCCCCGACCATCTGGTTAAAAGCCAGACGCTCTGCCTGACTGAGCTACCGGCCCGCACGTGGAACTGAGTGTGTGCCTGGCTAAGTACTTACGGAAACTGCCCGGCCACCCACCCGATCACTCTACACCGAACCTGTCGGCCAGCTCGCTGGCGATCACGTCACCCGGCTTCTGTTCAGCCAGGGCAACCCGTCGCCGAAGATCCGTGTACTGCTCTTCCGGGAGCTCGACTGACAGTTCTCCGAGCGTGATCCCTTGTTGCTCGAGGGCGTCGACGACATTCAGTCCGTCGTCGACCTGGCTCACGACTGTCCGCACGTCCCGGACGGTCATGTCGTGGTCGATCACAGCCCAGGCGACGCGGAACCGGTCCCGGCCGGACACGCGTGCGATGTGTTTCGCTGCGGATGGCGCGATGTCGCCTTTCGCGACGTGTGCGCGGATCGGCTTCGGGAGGTCGTGGACGCGTGACCACTTGCGGACGAACGACACGGTGACGTCCTCGCCAGCCCGTTCTGCGGCCGCCGTGTACGAGCCTTCCCCCCGGACCAGTGCGGCACACGCAGCAGCCCCCCTGAGCATCGCCACGTTGTCGCCGTGGCCGGCCGTCTGTGCTGCGAACCGGGCGGCCGCCGCGGCCGCACGGTCCAGACTCGCCTCGTCGTCCGGGTCGAACTGCACCGCCTCCCTCGCCCGCTGGCCCGTCAGGGACGGGTCGCCACGGATGACCGGCTCACCCACCGGCGTCTGGCGCTCTGTCGGAATCGAATCGTCCGGATCTCTGTCACTCATTGTCGCCGGTGGTCCCCAACTGATACTGTCGGACGTAACTCTGTGTCACATCGTGACACTCTCCTGGCTGTATTCGCACGGGTGAACGGCTGAACGTGACGCGTGACTCCACGAAGCGGACACGTAGCGCAGTCCACTGGCGTCTGGCTGGCAATCCACGGTTCGTGCGTGTCCCCATTCGCCGCTGTCGCCCCCTTCGTGTCGCCGGTCGGACAGGAATTCCCACATTTCGGCACAGCCACACCTGTCCTCGATCCCTTGCAGGTGCTCACTCACGTCGTCTTGCAAGATCTCACCGACCTCCTCGTCCTCGCCGTCGCTGTCTGATGCTGACATCGTTGTGCTCTGACCTCGGAACGTCAGGCCGGGCTCACCGGCTCGTTCCCCATCGGTTACCACGGTATGTGGGTGTCGGACTGTATTAAACTTCCCGAAGATTGCGATGAGCTGCATACGACGTCCGGCTGTATAGAGTACAAATGACGTTCGGTCGTCCGATTCTCATACTGGTGGCTGTAATTCGTTTCCTCACCAGTCTCTGCTAGACAGCCAGACGTGACTCCGTCCAGTGCCAGGACAGTCCATCGGCTGTGTCATGGCACGTCTGGCTGTCTATCTGCGGAGACAGACCCGTTCCGCCTGGATTCTCATACTGTCGGACGTAACTCTGTGTCACATCGTGACACTCTCCTGGCTGTATTCGCACGGGTGAACGGCTGAACGTGATGCGTGACTCCACGAAATTACGTCCGACAGTATCAATTCGAGTTTTCGCGTACCTACAGCCACCAGTATCAACCCATATTCTAACAAGCTCGCACACATACACGGGGTATGGAACCGGGGACGCCGGGGAATCCAGCCGCGAGGGAACTCGGGTACTGTCCGTGCTGTGGCTACCTGACGCTGCCGGAAGGCCAACCCGGATCGTTCGAGGTCTGCCCGATCTGTCACTGGATAGACGATCCGATCCAGTTCGCCGACGTGAACTACGTCAGCGACTCCAACCACATTTCACTGCGGCAGGCTCGCGAAAACGTCCGCGAGTTCGGCGCGGCAAGCGAGGATGTCGTCGACGAGACGCGCGATCCGACGGCGGCTGAGGACCGCGACCCCAACTGGCCATACTAGGGGCTTGCGTCCGAGCGCAGTTATACGGACAGCCGGTCTCCGAGCGCTGGCGCCGAGGCCGTGAACCCGTCCGAACTGAGGCGTTCAGCGAACCCCTCGCAGTCGTCACCGTGGTTGACGAGAATCCGTGCATCTTCGTACGCCCCGAGAAACGAACTGAGTCCCTGCTTATCGGCGTGTGCTGAGAAGTCGTACTGTTCGACCTGGGCGCTGACGGGGAGCACCCGACCATCGAACTCCGCACGGCCCGTCTCGATTAGTTCCCGGCCCGGCGTCCCGGGGACCTGGTAGCCGGTCAGCGTGATCTTGTTCGTCGGATTCGTCCGGATCCGCGGGACGTACGAGACCACAGGGCCGCCGCCGAGCATCCCGGCCGTCGTCAGGATGACCGTGTTCTGTGAGGCGATCCGCTCGCGCTGTCCGTCTTTCCCGGTCACAAATCGCGCGTTCGAGGCTGCCCGCTGCAGTGCCCCAGGATCACGGACGTACTCCGGGTACTGTTTCAACAGTTGCGTGATCTCTTTGCCCATCCCATCGAGGTAGCAATCGATCTCATTGGCCGCACAGACCAGTAGTAGCTCCTGGGTCCGTCCGATGGCGAACACCGGAACGATCACCGTCCCACCCTCCCAGACGGTCGTCCTGACGCTTTCGGCGAAGGCGGACTCGAGCGCGGCCCTGTCGGAGTGGGCTTCGTTCGCGTACGTGCTCTCCGTGATGACGACGTCCGCGGGCGGCCGGGTCCGCGATGGCTCGACGAGACGCTGCCCGTCAATCTGGCGACCGGTGCCGCCGCGCTGGTGCCCGTGTGCGTCATCCTGGTCCTCCCCAGCATCCTCGGTCCCCTGAACGTAGAAATCCCCAGTGTACAACAGGCGGGTGTCGCCGTCGTCGACCAGGACGTGTGCGCTCCCGGGAATGTGGCCCGCCTCGAACAGCGTTACCTCCTGCCCCGCCGCCTCGAACGTCTCCTCGTAGCCGTGGGTCTCGGAGACCTGCGTCACCCGACGGACGTGGGTCTCTGTGAAGGGGCACTGCGGCGTGTTCCCGTGCAGTTTGAGGGTATCCTGGGCGAGCCCCAGGGCGAGCGCCCGCGTCGGCGGCGTCCAGTGAACCGGCGGGCGGCTGTCACCAGTGAGCAGCGCCGGGACCGCGCCGGCGTGATCGAGGTGGGCGTGGCTGACGACCACCGCCTCGGGGTCGACGTCGCCGACCGGATACCGCGGCGGCGTCGACGTCTCCAGGCCGTAATCGAGCAGAAGCGAGTCGTTGACGAGGATCGCGCTCCGCCCCACCTCCCGGGCGCCGCCGAGAAACTCGAGCTCCATCTACCTCGCGTTCGGTGCGGAGCCGTTTGGTCCTCTCGGTTTCCTGCGAGCTATCCGTGCTACTCCGCGAGGTCAGTACGGACGGAGAACCGCTGGTATCCGCCAAAGGAGAGGTCGAGCGAGCCGACCCACCAGTTCCAGCGCTCGACCAGCGAGTACCCGTCGGGAGCGTCCTCGAGGTTGGAGACGACAACCTCAGGAGTCAGTTCGACGTCCATGTCCTCCTCGAGCCGGCCGGAATCGGCGAGGTCACCCGCCTGTCTGGCCACCGCACGGCGCGTCCGCTCGGAGCCACCGAATGTGGCTTCGAGCTCCGCGAGGAGGGTCTGTCGCTGCACAGCCCTTCTCTGTCATCAACCCTCTTGAAAGTTGAGTTGGCGCGCTGCTGGTCGTCAGTGGGTGGCTGAGGGGAGTAAGCCCCCTTCTGTTCGGCCGGCATTCGGCTGAGCGTCCGGACCGTCGTCCGGGCTACCTTTCGGTCCGGACTTGCACCGGCGAGGGTTCGCCGTTCCATCCGTTCTCTCCCGTCGATCCTCGGTGGGTCAACTCCCCGTCGCTTGCGGCGTGAGCCGTCTGGCTCGGGGTTCGCGCACCTCATCGGTCGGGGAGAGGGGTCTCGTTTCTGTTCCAGAGCCGGCGGTCTCCCGCCCCGGGCTTGCGCCCGGTCGCCCGCCCGGACGGTGGGGGGGCTTTCCTCATGCCCCTTGCGCGGCAGCGCCGCGGGCCGGGACACGGGAGCCGGTCTCCCTCTGCCACTGATCGCTACGCGCTGGGGGAGCGTAAGCGGTTCGGTCCGGCTGCACTACCGGCCAGGGGCCGGTCACCCCAGGAAGAGGTCGACCATGTCACTCGTGTTTCCACCCTTGTACAGTTCCGAGTAGCCACAGTTGGTACAGGAGACGACCCGGAACCGCCGGTTCTGGATGTCGAACATCTTCGAGAGGCCCGAGCCGGTCGTCGTGATATCGTCGACTTCAGTGGGGGTACAGCAGACTCGAGGACAACCGCTCCTGACTGATACTGGTGGCTGTAATGCTTTTACTCACCAGTCTCTGCTATCTGAGGATACAAACCTTTTCCGCCTGGATTCTCAATTCGAGTTTTCACGTACGTACAGCCACCAGTATGACAACCCCTCGTGTCGGTATGGTCGAGAGTAATAGCAAGGATCGGAGGATTAGTCATTGTAATCTCACATCGCGAAAATTCACACAAAGCATAAACAAATCACCGCATATAATTGAAAGATGGAAATCTATTAGCCACTGCCTGGCGTGTGTGTACCCATGGCGGAGCCCGAACGGTTCGACACGCGCGCGATCACGGAGAGCACAGACTGGGAGTACGGCGACGTCGTGTCGCCCATCCACCTCTCTTCGACGTACAGGCTGGGGGGCGTCGACCCGGAGATGCGCCTCGAGGACGTCGATCCCGACCGCGGAGAGTTCCTCTACGGCCGGCTCTCCAACCCGACGCGCCACGCCGTCGAGGGGCAACTCGCGGAGCTGGAAGGTGGCGAAATGGGCTTTGCGTTCGCCTCGGGAACCGCAGCGATCGCGACAGCGGTGCTGTCGATTGTGGAACCGGGCGACCACATCGTCGCATTTGAGGATCTGTACGCCGGCACGCGCCGGATGTTTGACGAATTCGTCGCGGGTCGCATGGGTGTCGACGTAGAGTACGTCGACGCGACAGACCCCGAGCGGGTCGCCGCAGCGACGGGCGAGAAGACGGCGCTGCTCTGGATGGAGACGCCGACGAACCCGATGATCCGCCTCTGTGACCTGGCTGCGATCGCCGAGATAGCGGCCGACACCGACGCCGTCCTCGGCGTCGACAACACGTTTGCCAGTCCGTACTGTCAGCGGCCACTTTCGCTCGGCGCGGACCTCGTGATCCACAGCACGACCAAGTACCTCAACGGCCACAGCGACGGCATCGGGGGTGCCCTGGTGACTGACGACCCTGCGATCGCGGAAGCCGTCGGGTTCCAGCAACAGGTCGCACTCGGCAACGTCCTCCCGCCGTTCGACAGCTATCTGCTTGCCCGTGGGGTGAAAACACTCCCCGTCAGGATGCGCCGGCACGAGGCTAACGCGATGGAGCTGGCGGAGTATCTGACAGACCACCAGCAAGTCCAGCAGGTCTACTATCCGGGCCTCCCTTCACATCCCCAACACGAACTCGCAGCTGAGCAGATGTCCGGCTACGGCGGCGTCCTTTCGTTCGAACTCGCTGGTGGCATCTCCAAAGCGACTGCGTTTCTCGAATCGCTGGAGACGATGAACCTGGCTGTCAGCCTGGGCGGCGTCGAGACGCTTGTAAATCACCCGGCAACGATGACTCACGAACCACTCGGGGCCGAAAAGCGGGCAGCGCTCGGGATCTCCGATTCACTGGTCCGGCTCTCCGTCGGACTCGAGGACGTGGCTGACCTGCGGGCTGACCTCGAACGTGGGTTCGAAGCGATGCCCGCCGTCCACCCGACCCGATGAGACGAGCGCACCAGGTAATGGTTGGGTAACAAACACAACTGAGCGGACGCCTGTTCCGATGGCAATCGTCCCGATATGGGGGGATTCAAGATGTTCTCACCCACGATATGGGTGGTGTACACTGGTTGGAGTAGCGGACAGACGTATAGATATGAAGCAGGCACCGAGGCCGCAGATGGTATCGGGACCGACCACGCAGCGGATCGAGGGGGAGGAAGCCGAGTCGCTGGGACAGTCACAGGAGCCGGGTCGCGTTTTTCGAGAACACCTTGCGCATCGCGTCCTCCGGAACGTCGAGCGTGAGGATCTCCATCACTGCAACGCTTGGGTGAGCCGCGGGGGCGCCGCTGCCGAACAGGACTCGGTCCGGGTGCTCCATGATGGCACGTTCGAGTGGGTCACGGAGCCTGACGAAGCTGGTGTCCAGAAAACACTCGTCGTGGCGTTCGAGCATGTCGATGGCCTCCGCCATCAGCGACTTTGCCAGCGGATAGCCCCCGAAGTGCGAGACGACGAGCGGAAAGTCGTACTGGAGCAGCGTCTCCTCGATGCTCTCCGGCGGGAACTCGCGGCCGCCGTACGTGAGGACGGGGAGCCCAACATCTTCCAGCCGCTCGAGCACTGCCTCCTCGGGCAGCCCGTCTGAGGCGGGATCGATCATGAAGCCGACAAAGCGGTCCTCGTAGCCGTACTGTTCGATGTCCTCCGGCGACGTGTGGTGGTCCCCCCGCCGGCGGGTCACGTTGCGCAGGCGCGCACTCGCCGACTGGCCGGGGTCGCGGACACCGTTGATCCGCGCCAGGGCCTGCATCGGGCGCTCGACTGCCATCCGCGCGACAGCGTTGTTGGCTTTCAGATACTCCTCGTCGCGATCGCCGGCGAACGCCAGCGCCTCCACGATTCCGGCCTGGCGCATCTCCCGCTCGATCTGCTCCGGCCCCCCGATCCCCCGAGGGCGCTTCGTCTCCGCCGGCTCCAGTTCTACGTGTACGTCGACGATCCTGAACCCGTGCTCCAGCTCCAGCATCTACTCCCCTCATTCGCCTCACCCTACTTAGTTTCCTGGGCCGCTTTCCTTCCTGTTTCCACTGCCAGCCCACCTATACAGCCAGAACTGAATCACGTCACGGAAGCCGGGACGGAGCAGTCCGGGCCACGTGACCACGTGACGAGGTCCGATCGAGTAGCAAAATTTATATAGAACTGCAAACCACAGTTTAAGTGAGGTACTCAACAATGTCACAGTCTGGTCAGCGACGCATGGGTGGACAGCCTATGTTTATTCTGAGCGAGGACACGGAACGGACACGCGGGGACAACGCGCAGTCGTCGAACATCTCCGCGGGGAAAGCAGTCAGCGAGTCGGTACGGACCACGCTCGGTCCGCGCGGCATGGACAAGATGCTGGTCTCTGACAGCGGCGACGTCGTGATCACCAACGACGGCGCGACGATTCTCGACGAGATGGACATCGAGCACCCGGCCGCCCAGATGCTCGTCGAGGTCGCCGAGACCCAGGAGGAGGAAGTCGGCGACGGGACGACGACAGCCTCGATCCTGGCCGGCGAGCTCCTCTCGCAGGCCGAAGACCTGCTTGAGGACGACGTCCACCCGACGACGATCGTCGAGGGGTACCACGCGGCAGCCGAGCTGGCCCAGGAGGCGATCGAGGACCAGGTCATCGCGACCGACCTCGACGACGAGCACCTGCTCAAGGTCGCCGAGTCGAGCATGACCGGCAAGGGCACCGGCGACGTCGCGGCGGGCGATCTCGCAGAGACCGTGGTCGAGGCGATCAGTTTCGTTCGGGGCGACGACGGCGTCGACCGCGACAGCATCACGATCCACACGCAGGTCGGCTCCTCCTCGAGTGCGACCGAGCTGGTCGAGGGCGTCATCGTCGACGAGGAGCCGCTCAGCCCCGAGATGCCCCGCTCCGTCGAGGACGCCTCGATCGCGGTCATCGAGGAGGACCTCGAAATCAAAGAGAGCAACATCGACGCCGAGTACCAGGTCTCGAACGTCGATCAGCTGAACGCGGCCATCGAGGCCGAGACCGAGCAGCTCCGCGAGTACGCCGAGGCGATCGCAGACGCGGGCGCCGACGTGGCGTTCGTCGACGGCGACATCGACGACCGCGTCGCGACACACCTTGCCGAGCACGGCATCCTTGCGTTCGAGGGCGTCGACAGCGACGACGTCACCTCGATCATCGCCGCGACCGGCGCGAGCCGTGTCGCCTCCGTCAAGGCGCTGGAGGCCGACGACTTCGGCGAGGCCGAGCAGATCAGCGTCCGGAAGTACGGCGACGACGAGCAGGTGTTCATCGAGGGCGGCGCGGCCGCGAATGCCGTCACGGTGTTCGCCCGCGGCGGCACCGAACACGTGGTCGACGAGCTCGAACGCGGCCTGCGCGACGCGCTCGACGTCGTGACCGCAGCGCTGGACGCCGGCGGCGTCGTCCCCGGCGCCGGTGCGACCGAAGTCGGCATGGCGAACTACATCCGCGAGGAAGCCGCGGGCGTCGAGGGCCGCAAGCAGCTCGCTGTCGACGCCTACGCCGACGCGGTCGACCTGATCCCGCGCACCCTCGCCGAGAACACCGGGATGGACCCGATCGACGCCCTGGTCGACCTCCGCGCCGAGTCCGAGGCGGGCAACACCGCCGGCATCATCAGCGAGGGTCAGACCGGCATCGTCGCCGACCCCACCGAGTACGGCGTGCTCGACCCCGCCGCCGTCAAGCGTGAGGCCGTCGACAGCGCCACCGAGGCTGCGACGATGATCGTCCGCATCGACGACGTCATCGCCTCGAGCTAACTCTCGCCACTCTGGCCGGACTCCCGATCGCACCGGCGCTTCGACGGTTTCTTTCGACGCCTGCGAATTTTACCCCGCCCAGCCCTGGATTTTAGCTGTATGCAGGCGCTAAGCCCCCACCCTCAACGAGCGTAGAGCTTTCGACTGCGGTCGGAAGCACAAGCGAGTAGGGTGGGGATACAGCGCCGTCATCATTTTCTTCCGCTTTGTTCCGAAGTTTTACTACCCTTGCGGTCGAACGTGGTAGTACGATGCTCACCACGTCTCCGACGGTGTTCAAGCGCGACAAGAAGCGCGCATCGTCGGTTGTGGTCGAGTGTCCAACCTCGCCACGACGCCAACGCCTGCTATGGAACTTTTCCTCGGGGTACTGCTCGGGTTCCCGGTGCTCGCGCTCCTCGGGCTGGCGGTCTACGCGTACCTGGATGCGCCCGCGTACGGGATGAACCCCTACAAGTGGGCGCTCATCTCGTTTTTCGTCCCGCTGTTCGGCTTTTTCGCGTACCTGTTCGAGCGCAGCGAACGGACGCCGGACTCGGGGCGTGACGAGATGTTCGTCGACGGCCCGTTCGAAATCCACAAGTCCCGCGCCGACGACGCGCCGTTCGTTTCGGATCCGGATGAACCGCCGGCCGAGCAGGATTCAAACGGGGGTCGCGATGAGCGGGGCGCTGACCGGAACATGGCCACTGATCGCTCGAACGGCGACCCGCGGGAACCATAACTGTCGCGTCCCCTTCCGATCACTCACTCGGCGCGACGCCGACAGTCAGGAGCGTGCCGTACTCCCGATAGCGTTCGACCATCGCCTCCCGGGACTCCCAGTCGTCGGTCGGGAACGCATCGGCCGGCGGGATCTCCGTTTCACGGTCGGGGATGTTGTCCTGACTCGCCACCTCGAATCCCGCACCGCGAAACGCAGCCCGGTACTCCGGCGCGCTCCACCGCGTCATCTCGATGGAGATGTTGTCCTGCCAGGCGTGTGAGTGGACGTTCTCCTCGTAGTAGTTGACCGCACAGTAAAACGTCCCACCGGGCCGGAGGATTCGCCGGACTTCCTTCAGCGTCTGGTCTGGATCGCTCGCGTAGTAGAACGCCTCCATCGAGAACACGTGATCGACAGTGTCGGTTCCAAAGGGCAGCGAGTCGAAATCCCCTCGCACATACCCGATCGCCGGGTCGTCCGCGTACGAGCGTGCGTTGCGGAGCATTTCGGGCGAGCCGTCGAGGCCATAACCCCGCCCTATCCCGGCCGCGTCCCGCAGCGCGCGCAGCACGTATCCCGATCCTGTTCCGAGGTCGAGGATCGTTTCGCCCTCCTCGACCGGCATCCGCGACAGCGCGTGTTTGGCAGTGTGCCAGTGGCGCTGTTCCATCCCTCGATCCTTGCCGGCCGCTGCCCAGTCGTCGAACTCGTCGCGAACGCTCATACGCGGCGTTCTCGCCCGCCGGGCTAAATCCCTTCGACAGCGCCGGGAGCCGTCACTCGTAGTCGATGTCCTCGGTTGCGAAGTCGAGCAACAGCACGGCGCCGCCACCGACGGCCACGGCCACCAGAATCGGGAGGATCGAACTGACCGTCAGGGAGTCGGTCGCCCCCACGACCTCGGCAGCAGGGAACCGCAGCGCCCCGGCCATCAGGCTCACCAGGAACGCGAACGTCGCCTCCCGGTACCGTTCGAGTGCCCACCGGACGGCGTACGCGACCGAAAACAGGCCGGTGACCGCACCCCCCAGGAACGTGACCACGACTGTACCCTCGCTGACGAACTGTGCGGTGACGGTCCCACTGGCGAGATCGAGCAGTGAATCGACGAACCCGTTCAGGGTCTCGACCATGTAGTCGTACTGGCCGAGCAACAGCAGGATCAACGCCCCCGAGATCCCGGGGAGGATCATGCCACAGATGGCGACGGCACCGGCAAGGAACACGACCGGGAGCGTGCTCGGCAACAGCCCCTCCACAGCCAGTCCCGCAACGAAAAACGCCAGGACGAAACCCGCGAGAGCGGCGCCGGCGCGGCCGACAGTCGCGATCCACCGGCGGTCGTACAGCGCGATCGCTGACGCGGCGATCAGCCCGAAAAAGAAGGCGAACGTCGGTCCCGGGAACGATTCGAACGCGATCTCCGCCACACGCGAGACCGAGATGACAGCCGTAAGCATCCCCGACCCGAGGATTATCAAAAAGAGGGCGTCCATCTCCCGGAGCCGAGTGACGAGTTCCACCCACCCTGCACGGCTGTGGAGTCGCGGAACGACTGCCAGCACGCCCGGGTCGAGATGCGTGACCGCCCGGATAAGCCGCTCGTAGATCCCGGTGATCAGCGCGATCGTCCCACCCGAGATGCCCGGGACGGAGTCGGCGATCCCCATCGCGAGGCCCTTCAGATACACCGCTACCCAGTCACGGGCGGAGAAGCCCTCACTGTCAACCGCGGACTGGCGCGCAGTCTCCGGATCGCTAGCCACGCTTAGGGGCGCATCCGCAGGGGCGGCATCGCGACGCCGCCCGTTTCGTCTGGCGTCCCGATGCTGCTGGACTCGCTACCGCCACCCCCGTCGCCGCTGTCGTCCGTTCCGCCGTCGCCGCCCTCTCCGTTCTCCCCGTCGCTGTTGCCCGGCTCGGCCTGGATCGGCGGGATCACCTGCTCCTGCAGGGTCACTTCCACCGGCGAAGGGTCCTCGCCGATGACCTTCGACTCCGAGACGTCGAAGGATGCGACGTAGTTGAACCGGTAGCCGCTCTCGTTGGTCTCCAGCGCCTGGATCCGGTAGGTGCCGTTCGCCCGCGCGCTCACGTTCGTGTACCCCGCTTCGGGCCCCCACTCGTCGTACCCCTCGGTCGCGTAGGGCACGGTCGCGGTGAACTCACCGTTGTCGTCAGTCTCGACAGTCTGTGTGTACTGGAACTCCTGGCCGTTCTCCGGCTCGATCGGGACTCTGATCGTCACCTCGGAGTTCGCGGGAGCACCCTCACCTTCGATCGTCGCCCCGGGGACGCGCTCGAACACCTTCGTCCAGGCCGGCGTCGTCGGGTACAGGACCGACTCGCCGATCGCCTGGACCCTGTTTGCGAGCTCCGATTGCTGTCGCAGTTCGGAGATCAGGTCCTGCTGGGTCAATGACTGGTCGCCGCTGACCGCCCGGAGGATCTCGACACCTAGCCCGGTTCGCACGAGCGTCCGCTGGGTGAACCGCTGCTGTGGGAACCCGAGCCTGTGTTCGCTGTTTGCCCGCAACGACGCCTGTGACCGCGCGAGCGCGTTGACGTCGCTCATCTGGACCAGGCGGTAGTTCTTGAGCGCCGGCACGCGCTCGGACGGCATGCCTCCGATACCGCCGATCTGTGCGGAGGGGTTGTTCTCCGTGATGTTCCGGGCTTCGTCCATCGTGTTGACGAACCTGAGGGAGGTTCCATCTTCCTGTGCCTCGACGTACGTTGCACCGGAATCGAGCTCACGCTCCGTTCCCGTCCACTCCACGACCGGGATACCCAGCTGCGGGACCCGCACGTTCTCCGCACTCCCGTGGAAGTGGTACAGGCGGGCGGCCATCGACTGGTAGTACGGCTGCTTGTGCAGCATCGACAGCGTCTGGAGTCTGCCGCGGTCGCTGGTCCTCGCTAGCCGGGTGTAGAACTGCTGGTTCTCGTACTTGTCGGTGAACGCCGTCGGCGCGAAGAACTTCCCGCTCAGTGGGCGCTGGGTCTCCGTCTCGACCATCTTCCAGTCGATCATGACGTACCGCGTTTTGGCGTTCTCGTTCTCGTCGACCGACGAGATCACCCCCTCGGCCTCCGCCTCGTCCTGCGCGAGCAGGAACTCCGCTGCCGTCGTCGCGCCCTGCTGGAACGGGTTGGCGATCGGGATGCGCTCTGCCTGTCCGGTGATCCAGTGGCCGTAGTCCCACCAGGACAGCACCCCGTAGGCGCCGTCGGGATAGTCGTAGTCCTCAGTCAGTGTGTACTGCCCCCAGAGGTCCATCGGCTCGCCGTCGGGGTTCCCGTACTGTCCCTCCTTGGGGGTATTCTCGTTCATCCAGTCGAGGCTGCTTTTCCAGCCCACGATACCACCCGGGGCCGAGCGGGCGTCGGCAGCCTCCATCGCCGTGTCCGCCCTGTTCTCGTCGTTGAACAGACCGACCACACCGAACATCGGGACGAAAATGACCATCACGGCGATGACCAGTGTCATGACCTGGAACCGGTTGATGTCCAGCAGCCGGACTCCCCTGTCGGAGCCCAGGAACTGCACGATCAGACCGACGAGCGCCGCGTTCAGCGCCCCGATCGGGATCGTCAGGTAGTAGCCGAAGCGGATCTGTGTGAACGTCGCTGCAACCATGAACGCTGCCCACACCACGATCAGCAGTTCCTCGCCGCGGTTTCGGTTCCCGAACACCTGCTTTCCTAGCAGGACGAACGCACCGAGTACCGCCGTGTAGTTCGCCAGTTTGTACCACCTGTCGAAGTCGTCACTGCTTGCAGGCTGTGCCTCCCCGACGGTCCCGGCGGTCTCGCCCGGGGAGGTGATGAACCCGAGCACGCGGTCGACCTGGCCGAAGAAGAAATCGAAGATACCGGGCAACAGGAGGTACACGGCGCCGACGACAAGCAGGATCGATCCGGCGACAGCGCCGGGGTACGCGTAGCGGCTGACGTCGCGTCCGTCGAGTTCCCGCGAGAGCCACGCCAGGAAGACGATCCCGACGACTACCGCGAACCCGAGTCCCGGCTGGATGTACGACCGTGCGGTCGAATTGAGTTCGAACGATCGGAGCGTGAGAAACTGCATGAGGCTCGCGGTCGAGAGCGCGATCACGCCGACGAACGCCGGGTGTTCGGGGCTGTGGCCGCGGACGTGTTCCGCGCTCATGTGGATCACGAAAAACATGCCGAGGATCCCGAACAGCCAGAGGCCGGGCGGCCAGACCCAGATGTACATGCCGATTCCGACCCCCGCGAGTAGCGACCAGCCGATCGGTCGCCGGATGGCGTCGAACTCACGCGATGCGACCAGTTCGTACACCGGTTTCTCCTGCTCTGCGGCGGTCAGGGCGACCATCACGCCGAGTAGCCCGACTGCCATGAACAGCGCCTCTGCCGTGTGGTGCTGGACGTTGCCGGCAACCCCCTGTGCCAGCAAGCGGTCCGGCGCAAACGCGACCATGCCAGCCGTAATCAGCCCGCCGAACCGACCGCCGACGCGTCGGCCGATGACGTATGCCGGAAGACAGATCAGCGCCACCCAGAACGCCGGTGCCATGATGAACACGAGCCGCGTCGTGTACTGCCCGGGACTCCCAAGGCCCACCACCAGCGCGACAAGCGCGATGACCTGGTCGAACAGGGTCCCGAACTGCGCCGCGTAGGTCCCCAGCGGGAACTGGGTCCAGGGATCGAACGGCATCGTCTGCGGGAAGTTCCGCACGGTGTACTCCGTGGTCCGCATGTGATACCACGGGTCGTTCGCGGTCGGAATCACCTCACCGTCCACGATAAAGTTGTCCCAGTTGCGAATCCGGTTCCAGATGGCGAACCCGATTACGAACAGGAGGATCGGGACGTGGTAGTACTCGTTGGCCCACGCCACCACGGCTCTGGACTCCGCGTCCTCCGATAATTGTTCCCGCCAGTTGCTCATTAGGTGGTTGGAAAAGCAGTGCGCGCATAAGCCTTATGTAATCTGTCCGGCCGCCCGAATCCGGCGTTGCAGTCCCGCTCCCTCCTGGCAGTTGGATCTAGGCGCCGAACTCCGACTCGGTGACCCTGACGACAAGTGTCTCCTCGACGTCCCTGAGATCGTAGTCAGGAATCGTCTCCCCCGTGCGGGTGACCAGCATCGGCTCGACGAGCCGCGGTGGCTGCTCGCTTTCCCCCTGGCCACGCTCGTCAGATCCCGGTTGACCTCCTGATCCATCCTCGGTGTCCTGGCTCGCCTCAGCAACTGGTTCGATCCCGAGCACCTTCAGAAATCGTCCGGTGTCACCCGGATCGATCTCGTCGTTGCGGATCGCACGCGCCAGCTCCCGAGAGAGCCACTCCTCCTCGCTGACCGAGGGTTCGTAGACGAGGGCGTGATCGACGAAGCGTACGAGATACCAGTCCAGGTCGTTCAGCAGGGCAACTGCGGCACCGAGGCTGACGGTGTCGACGGCAACGGTGTTTTCGAACGGCTCCGCGAGGTCGTAGGCAGCCAGTGCGTCCCGCGCTGTCTCCCGCGAGAGGAGCTCGTACTGCAGGTTCAGCTCCGGCGAGCCGACCAGGCAGACCTGCGCCATACTCCTCCAGTGTCACGGACATGGCAAAGCGGTTTCGCCTGGCTGCTTCCCGCGAGGTCCGCGAGCTACTCCGCGTCGACGACCTCGAGGTGCTCCGCCGCCCGGGCGGCCAGCGCCTCGACGTCGTCGGGTTCTGCAGCCCGGACAGTCGATAGCGGCGGGCCGGTCGCCGGGTTCTCGGGTGCGAGCCGGTGACAGCCGGTATCGATCGTCGAGTCGTCGAACGTCCCGATCCGCCGCGCCCGGTCCGTGATCGTCGTCTTGTCCGTCGTCGCGAGCGGTCGGTGGACCGGGAGATCAGTTACTGCCCCAGTTAGTCGGAGGTTCGCGCTCGTCTGGCTCGACTTCTGGCCGATCGACTCGCCGGTGACGATCCCGGCGGCGTCGACCGACTCGGCGACCCGCTCGGCGACCCGCAGCATGAACCGGCGAACGGCGAGCATCCGGCAGCTGTCGGCCCCCGCGGCGATCCGCCCGATCCCGTCACCACCGGCTGCGATCCGGAGCTGTAACTTACCGTCTGGGACGTATTGGGCAAGGGTCTCGACCGTCTCGACCGCTCGCAGGCGTTCGTCGACCCCGCCGTACTGGCCGAGGTCGACGTACAGGGGGTACACTGGACAGCCGCGTTTCATCACCTCCCAGGCCGCCACCGGGGAGTCGATCCCGCCGCTCACGAGCGCGACGAGCGGCTCCTGGGTGCCCAGCGGGAGGCCGCCGGGCCCAGTGCGCTTCTCGAAAAACACGAACGCGGCCCCTGACCGACACTCAACGAAGAACGTCAGATCGGGGTTCTCCAGATCTACCGCAGGATCGACGCCATCAGCTTCAGCCGCCTCCCAGATCGCGCTCCCGCCCTCCCGTTCCAGATCCTCGCTCGTGAACGGGTGGTCCTCGCCGGCCCGCCGGGCCCGGACGGCGAACGTTCCCCCGTCGTAGTGGCGCTCGGTCGCTGCTGTGAGCGTTTCGGTTATCGCCGCCATCGTCGGTTCCACGCGGACGGCCGGACTCGCCGAGACGACGCCGAACGAGTTCGTGACGACGTCGGTCACCGAGTCGATCCGCTCGGGAGCGGTCTCGACGTACAGGCGCGTGAACTCCCGGGAGACAGTCGCGTCGAACCCATCACGGTCGAGGGCGATTGTGAGGTTTTCCCGCAGGCGGTCCTCCATGCGGCGCTGGACGTGCTGGCTCTTGACGCCGATCTCCCCGTAGCGGACCACCACGGTGTCGGCCCCTGGCGGGTGCATGGCGTTCAAAAGGTCGACAGCTCCCCGTCGATCACGCGCTGAGTGATGTCGGTGACCCCTGCGAGTTCCTCGTCGATCGCGGCCCGGATCTCGTCGCGGATCTCGCCGAGTTCGACGCCATCTTCCGTGCTGACCATCGCGTCGGCGACGTGCGGGTGGTCGATCGGGCGGCCGATCTGGCTCAGCAGCCGGATCTGGAGCTGTCGGATGCCGTCGACGTCCGCCACGACTGACTCCGCGATCTCCGTGCTGAGGAGGTTGTAGATCTTCCCGATGTGGTTGATCGGGTTCTTGCCGCTGGTGGCCTCCATGCTCATCGGGCGGTTCGGCGTGATGAGGCCGTTCGCACGGTTGCCCCGCCCCACCGAGCCGTCGTCGCCCTGTTCTGCGCTCAGCCCGGTCGTCGTGAGGTAGATCGCGCCGTCGTCATAATCGTCTGCCGTGTTCACGTGGACGGTCACCGTACGGTCGGTGTACTCCGTCGCCAGGTCCGCGACGTACTCCCGGACGTCCTCGACGGCGTTCCTGTATTCAGCGAGGCTGTCCAGGTAGCTGTCGATCATCGCAACGGCGACCGTGACGTCGATGTGGTCGCCCTCGCGCTTGCCCATCACCTTGATGTCCGGGCCGACTTCGGGGTTGTCGGCCGCGTAGGCGGTGTTGAGCCGCCGCTCCGTGTTGTAGACGATCTGTTCGGTCTCGGTCAGCGGGGCGTGCCCGACGCCGTAGCTCGTGTCGTTGGCCATCGGGACCGCCTCGCCGTCCTCGCCAAACACGTCCTTGAGGTCGCCGCTCCCCTCCCCGAGGCGGACGTCGACGATGACGTCGGACCCCACGTCGAGGTGCGGGTACGTCTCCTCGAGGTACTCCCGCGCCGCCCGGAGTGCGACCGTCTCGGCGGGGATCCGCTGTCCCTCGTAGGTTTTCGTCGCCCGGCCCACGATCAGCAGGCGCCACCAGCTGCGTCTCGTCCGTGTTGAAGTGCAGCGGCTTCCCGACCCGATCGAGGTACGTCCGAGCGAGCGCACGCGAGACCCTCTCGGCCACCCCGTCACAGATCGAATCGGGGTGCCCGATCCCCTTTCGCTCGACGATCTCGATGTGCTGGTCCTCCACGACGTCCCCGTTTGTCGGTTGAACGTGGATGTTCCGCTCGCTCATTACCTCTCCGCTTTGCTACCACGGGGTCTATAACTTTCGAAACGATTGACCGGAGAAAATATAACCCCAGGTTATGCTCGTCCAGTCAGCCGTCGGCGAGGAGGAGTCCGAGGTAGGAGGTACGGATGCCGTCGGCGGGGTCGAGGCCGAGGCGTTCGAGCACTGCCTCGGCGTCCCCCCGGAGGTCCTCGAGTGCATCGTCGGCCGCGGCGTCGCCTGCCTCGAGGTCCCGCTCCGTCTCCACCTCGACCTCGACGAACTCGCCGAGGCCCTCCACTCGGTCGAGTGTCACGGTACAGCTGTCAACGCTGTAGCGCGTACGCTCCTTGCTGACGGTCGCCGCCGGCTCGTACCCCAGGCCCGTGAGGATTGCGTGGATCGCATCGCCGTCCGCGACGCGTGTCTCTGCCTCCTCGCGCGTCTTGGACTCGTCGTCGACGAGTGGCCCCTTGTAGGTGATCGCCACGGTCGGATCGGTCTCGCCGCTCTCCGACTCCTGTCGGATCCGCAGGGCTTCGTCGGTCTCCGCGAAATTACGGTCCGGCGCGTCGAAGTACGTGTCCACCTGTCTGACAGTTCCGACGGCCTCGGCGTCGATGGCTTCCAGCCGGTCGCGGACGGTAGCGTGGTCGGCGCGCACCTTCAGCTCGACCTCGTACATACACGGGTGTCCGGGAGCACCGGCCAAAAACGCCCGCATTCGGCACTCCCGGGCCACAGTCGCCCGGTCGATGCGGTGTGGTACCGCGGCGGGCGACCGTATCGAAACGGTGTCCTTAAGAGTACTACGACTGACTCTCACGGTATGAGCAACGATTCCGAGGCCGAGAGCGAGGCGGCCGGCGGAGGCGACGAGGACGCAGAACAATCGCAAGAGGAGACGGGACTGCTGGAGGACGACTTCGTCCTGCTCGACTACACCGCGCGCACGACCGACGACGGGACACTCGTCGACACGACGGACCCGGAGGTCGCCGAGGAGGAGGACGTCGACGCCGACCAGGAGTTCGCCCCCCGCACCATCGTGCTCGGCCACGGCCACATCTTCCAGTCCGTCGAGGACGACATCATGGGAAAGGAAGTGGGTGACACAGGGACCGTCGTGGTCCAAGCGGAGGAGGCGTTCGGCACCTACGACGAGGACGAGGTCCGGACGATCAGCAAGGACAAGATCCCCGAGGACGACCGGTACCCGGGCGCCCAGGTCCGCATCGACGGCGAGGAAGGGTTCGTCGAGACGATCATCGGCGGCCGCGCGCGCGTGGATTTCAACCACCCGCTGGCCGGCGACGACATCGAATACGAGTACGAGATCGTCGACATCGTCGAGGACCGCGAGGAGAAGGCGAGCGGCCTGCTGGACATGTTCCTCGATCTCGACCTCGAAATCTGGTTCCAGACCGATACGGTCGAGGAGGAACAGCTCGTCGAACCTGACGAGGACGGGGAAGCCGCCGAGGACGAGGAAGCCGCCGAGGAGGCAGAAGGTGAGGACGCCGACGCCGAAAGCGGGGAAGACGCCGAAGATGAAGAGGAACCCGAGCCCGAGTTCGAAACCGTCGAGGTCGAGAAGGAGACGCTGTACATCGAGGCGACGCCGGAGCTGACGATGAACCAGCAGTGGATGATGCAGAAACAGCAGATCGGCCAGCAGCTGATCGACCTCCTGGGGATCGACCGGATCGTCGTCCAGGAGACCATCGACGGCAGCGGCATGGGCATGCCCGGCATGATGGGCGGCATGGGTGGCATGGGCGGCGGTGGCGGCGACATCGAGGAGGCTCTCGAAGAGGCAGACATCGACGCCGACGACCTCGCCGAGGAACTCGAGTAACAGAACGCCCAGGCGATGTTCTCGCGGATGCGGCGTCGCGTGCCCGAACCGAGCAGGGTTTAAACTGCAGAGCCACTACGTTCGTCCATGCACAGACGGGCGTTCCTGAAAACTGGCGCGGCGGCAGGACTCTCGGTGTCAGTCGCCGGCTGTCTCGACGTGGGCCCGCTGTCGAGCTCTCCTGGAGCCACGGACGACGTGGTGCTCGAAAAGCCCGAACGGTACGACGACCTCCGGTCTGCCCGGGACGACGGCGCGCTGGCGTACCCGATTCACGCGGATCCGCTGCCGGAAGCGACCGTGCCGGCGCCGTTGCACGACCGGACGGTTTCGACGCGGGAGTTCGTCGGCGAGCGCCACGTGCTGATGACGTTCATCTTCACCCGGTGTCCGAACGCGTGTCAGCTGCTGACGGACGCGCTCCGGCACGTCCAGGACGACTCCGTCGAACAGGGGTTCGCCGACGAGGTCGCGTTCATGCCGGTGACGTTCGATCCGGAGCACGACACGGCCGAGAAACTCCAGGAGCACGGCGAACGCCACAGCGTGATCAGAGAGCCCGGTCACTGGTACTACCTCCGGCCGGACGGACCCGAGCGGGCGGAGGAAGTTGTCAACGGACAGTTCGGGATCGGGTTCGAGTCACTCTCCCCCGAGGAGCGCGAGGAGCGCGGGATGGGCGAGGACATGTTCTTCCAGCACATCTCGGCCATCCTGCTGGCGAACAAGGACGGCTACGTCGAGCGACTGTACACCGGCGGCGACGCCAGCCCGGTCACCCTCGTCGACGGCGTCGAAACACTCAGGGAGCGGTGGTAACATGAAGCGACGCGAACTCCTCGCTGGCGTCGGCGCGCTGGGTGCGCTCGGCGTCGGCGGCGCGGTCGCGTTCACCGACCTGAGCCTCACCGACAGTGGCAGCGTCCAGGGCGTCGAGCCGGTCGAAATCCAGCGGTTCGAGGCCCGCGGCAGCCCGCCGGGGACGGAGATGGTGCCGGAACCGGGCAGCGTGACGTTCGTCGAGATGTTCGCCACCTGGTGTGGGATCTGTCAGCGGAACATGCCAGAACTCGTCGAGGCCGCCGAGGCAGTCGACGACGACGACGTCCAGTTTCTCTCTGTCACCAACGAGCCGGTCGGGCAGACCGTCCAGCCGGCCGACGTCGTGGAGTGGTTCGAGTCCCGCGGCGGGAACTGGCACCTGGCGGTCGACGACGAACTGGAGCTGAGCAGGCGGGTCGACGCCACGGGCGTTCCCACGCACCTGGTGTTCGACGCCGAGAACCGGATCACCTGGGAGAAAACCGGATTCACCGGGAGCGATACCATCGTCGAGCAGATCCAAAGCGCCTGATACTGAGTATTGTGACTGGTTACCGGGTCGACCGCACGCAGTCACGCGGTCGATCCCGGAACGATTCACAATACTCAGTATGAAAGCGTACTGGCTGGCAAGAACCCGATCCACGTCTTCACAGCGGTAACAGCGCGGAAGCCCATCGGCTTTGGCCGTGGGAGGAACGTCGTGTTAAGATAAGGATGAGGCGGTCGGTGTTTCGAATGGTCTATGCCCGAAATCGACCGCCTCAACGGAGGTAGCGACTGGATTGATTT
The DNA here is from genome assembly GCA_003022725.1 of Halobacteriales archaeon SW_7_65_23. Taxonomy (GTDB): domain Archaea; phylum Halobacteriota; class Halobacteria; order Halobacteriales; family Haloarculaceae; genus Halovenus. The sequence goes on from PXSQ01000053.1 coordinate 35,809, forward strand.
GGATTTTGTGGAGCGCGAGCGGACACCCGAGCAGATCATTGAAAAGGGTATTCGGTTGCATTTAGCTGGCCTATCGCTTTCGAATACCAAACAGCATCTTGAGAGGGTGGGTGTCCAGCGCAGTCGAACAGCTATTCACAACTGGGTGCAGAAAGCCGATCTACAGCCGATGGGGACACGATCCTCGAATTACATTGCGCTCGACGAAACAGTAATTCAGCTGGGGACCGAGCGCTACTGGCTGTATGCCGCTGTCGATCCCACCACCAACGAATTCCTGCACGTGAAACTTTTTCCTACCACGAATTCAGGACTCACACAGGTATTTCTGCGTCAACTCCACGAGAAACACGACATTGACGATGCGACATTTCTCATTGACGACGCCGACCACCTCCAAGCCGCACTCTCACGACTCGGACTCCAATTTCAAATCCGCCGCCACGGAAATCGGAACAGCGTTGAACGTGTTTTTCGTGAGGTAAAACGACGAACTTCCTCGTTTTCAAACACGTTCAGCCACGTCGAGCCACCGACAGCAGAAGTGTGGCTCGAAGCCTTCGTAGTCTGGTGGAACCGATGCCAAAGTTAACACGATGCCCTCACTATGCACAGACGACAGTTTCTCGCGCCCGGCGGCGACCTGCTCGCAACCGAGGTGGCTGTCGGTAGATGACCGACGCAACCTTTACTGGACAGCATACGTTATTTCCAGTACTATGGTTTCCACCTATTCTCAGTTACTGACAGTTCTGAATGAAGCAGGAACCGATGGGTACCTGATAGACGCCAATGGCGAGGACAGCAACCAATACTATCTCTCAGGCTTCGATGCCATGGGAAGTTTCGTCACGCTGTACACTGGCGAAGAAATTCGGCTTCTTGTTCCCGATCTCGCCTATCCACGAGCGAGCGCGGACAGCAATGGTGATGTCGTTCGTCGGCGCTCGGAATTTGATTATGGGAACAAGCACACCGAATACGGGCCAACGAAAGCTGGTCCTCTTACAACTGCGGAGTTCCTTGCCGAATACGGGGTCGAATCAGTATCAGTACCAGCCTCGTTTCCCAACGGTACTGCGGATATCCTTCGGGATCATGACATCGAGGTTGTCACAGACTACGAGCTCACTATCGATGATGTTCGCGCGGTGAAGACTGACGAGGAGATCGAGCACATCACAGAAACCCAGCGGGCAACCGAGAGAGCGATGGCAGTCGCTGAGGGAATGCTCGAACGCGCGACGGCTCAAGACGATACTCTATCGCTCGAAGGCGAAGTGCTGACCAGCGAACGAGTTCGCCGCGCGATCGAGGTCACCCTTTTGGAGGAGGGCTGTGAGGTAAATGTCTGCATCGTCGCCTCCGCCGCAGAGGGTGCCCGAGGTCATGACGCCGGGACGGGAGCGATCGAGGCCAGTGAACCGATTATCATCGATATTGCTCCGCATAGCAAGGAGTCGCGATATTTCGCAGACATGACTCGAACCTTTGTGAAGGGTGAACCGAACCCAAAGATCAGGGAGTGGTACGATCTGACTCGGGAAGCATACGACGTAGCACTGGAGACGATCGAAGCTGGCGTAACTGGCGAAGCGGTACATAATGTGGTCTGTGACGTGTTCGAGCGGGAGGGATACCCAACGCTTCGGACCGATGAATCAACCGAGGACGGCTTCACGAGCGCCACCGGTCACGGCGTCGGACTGAGTGTTCACGAACAACCAAAGCTCATCTGGGGTAGCGGGGAGCTACAGGCCGGTCACGTTGTCACAGTCGAGCCGGGTCTATACGAGCAGGGAGTCGGCGGCGTCCGCCTTGAAGATCTCGTCGTTGTAACCGAAACCGGCTACGAGAACCTGACCGACTATTCCAGGGAGCTCGGCGAGGTGTAGAGCTTCCATGTTAATGGATCCGCTGCTCTTCCAGTATTAGGCAGGTTAGTCATTTGGGAAATAAAAAGACGAACATCATCGTTCGCAAATAGTTTTAGTCATGTCGCGTTAGAGACCGCTCAAAATTGGCTTGAAGCCTTCGCCGTCTATCACAATTCACGCCAAACTTAACGCGACCTGGGAGAAAGCGCGTAATCTTGATGTGACTCCGGCTCGAACGAAATAACACGTCCATCAGGGGCAGAAGTCCTCGGATGGACGGGCTGTCTGTCAGCCAGCCCCGGAGTCAGGGGACGGCGAACGAGTCCCTCCGACTCCCGACCCGGAAGCCACCTGAGAAAGCCCCGGAGTAGAAAGTCCGAGGCATGGGGCTTTCGAGCCGGGAGCGCGAAACTCGGGAGTCCCACTGGCAAGCCCACGAGTTTACTCGTGGGTAGCTGACTGAACATGGCATCTACGACCGCGATGACAGCGTTCGCAATCGGCGCGGGGACGGCCACGTTTTTCTCGCCGTGCGTCTACGCCCTGTTGCCCGGATACGTCAGCTACTACGTCGCGTCCGTCGACGAGGAGGGAGCGCCGCTGGCGGGTGCGACGGCGCGCGGGCTGGCTGCGACGGCCGGCGCCGTCGGGACGTTCGCTGTCCTCGCCGTGTTGGCCGTGCTGGCGAGCGAAGCGGTCGAACAGGCGATCCCGGTGATCGAACCGCTGGTCGGGCTCGCGCTGATCGCGCTCGGTCTGCTGGTGTTCTGGAAGGGTGCCGTCTCGCTGTCTGTGCCGCTGCCGAAACGCCGCAGCAGCGTGCTCGGGTTCGGGCTGTTCGGCGCGGGCTACGCGGTGGCTGCGACCGCCTGCGTGCTCCCCGTGTTTCTCTCGGTCGCCTTGCAGGCCGTCAACCTCGGCGTCGGCGGCACGATCGTCGTCCTCGCCGCCTACGCCGGGACGTTCGGCGCACTGATGCTGGCGGCGACCATTGCGACCGCTGTCGGTCACGACGCGCTCCTCAGCCGGATGACTACCCACTCGGGCCTGCTGACGCGGGCCGCCGGCGTGGCCATCGTCCTGGCGGGTGTAGCGCAGCTGTACGTCGCCTGGCAGATTTCGGCCGCGTGAACCACCTCGGGGTCATACTGTCGGACGTAACTCTGTGTCACATTGTGACACTCTCCTGGCTGTATTCGCACGGGTGAACGGCTGAACGTGACGCGTAATTCCACGAAATTACGGTCCGACAATATCAAGTGGTTCGAAGCTGATCGGTCATCGGTCCTGGTCGGGGACCCGGATTTCGACGGTCGTCCCGCCGTCGTTGTCGATCGAGAGCTCGCCGTTGAACTTCCTCACGGCCCACTTGAGCTGCCAGAGGCCCAGCCCGGTCGCGTGCTGCAGCGGCGTCTCCGTCCCGGCCGAAATCGTCTCGATTTCCTCGTCCGGAATCCCCGGGCCGTCGTCGACGACGGTGAGGCAGTGCCCCGGTTCGATCGGTTCGAGCGTCACACGGACTTCGGTGTCTGCCCGGGAGAGGGCGTTCTTGATGGCACTCTCGGTGGCCGCGACCAGCGCGTGGCGCTCGGTGACCACCATCGCTTCCTCGGGGACCGACAGGGAGAGTTCGACGCCGTTCCGGGTGCGGGCGTTCTCGGCGATCTCGCGAACCAGTGCCGCCACGTCGACGTCGCCGGTCGTCGAGGGCTGGGAGACGATCTGGTCGATCGAGCGTGCGCTTCGGCCGAGTTCGGTCAGCCGATCGGCGGACTCGATGATGGAGTCGGCGTACCCGTCCGCCGTCCCGTCGGCCAGGACCTCGGCGTTGCTCTTGATCACCTCGATCTGATTGCGGAGGTTGTGCCGGAGCACTCTGTTGAGCACTTCCAGGCGCTGTTCGCGCAGCTCCAGTTCGGTGACGTCGTGGAGGCTGAGCGTATGCCCGAGTTCCCGGTCGTGCTGGTCGGTCAGCCGCGAGATCACTGGATCGAACTGCCGGCTCCCCTCGTCCGTGAGGAGTTCGATCGTCTCCATCCCCTCCAGGTCGTCGATGCTGGCCCCGATGACCTCGGACAGTTCCTCGCCGAGCGCCTCGGTCTTCGAGACGTCGAGGCGGTCGGCGGCGGTCCGATTGAGCCGGATCACGCGCTCTTCCTCGTCGACGACGAACATCAGATCCTCGGTCTGCCTGACGATCACGCGCTCGCCGATCCGCCCGACGGCGGGCGTCGACTGGAACGTCTCGTAGCGGTACAGTGACGCGCCCACGGCTGCGGTAAACCCGACCATGCCGAGCGCGAACACCCCCACTGCGCCACCCTCACCGAGTGATTCGACGAGCGGCCTGGAGAAGTTCGCGATCATGAAGAAGGTGACGGGGGCGAGCGACAGCACGACCCCCTGGCGGAGCGTCAGGTGCCCGTAGCGGTAGGACGTTCTGACCACGAGATAACACCCGATGGTCAACAGTCCGATCAGGTACAACGCGCTCAGCGACCCGAGGATGCTGAAGATGGTCCGTTCCCCGAACCAGATGCTGGTGAAAAGCAGCGGGAAAGCGGCCGCGGGCAACGTCAGTGCGACGATGGTCCGACGCGTAATCCGGGTGTATGTCCCCGTGTACTGGAGGACGAACGTGATCCAGGGAATCATCGTGAGCGCCCACAGCGAGATGCCGAGCGGCGACCAGATGTGCCCCCCGATATCGAACGTCGGTGCTGCCAGGCTGGCGACCGCGATCCCCACCAGGCCGATTCCCGTAATCACAACGAACGCGACGAACGGGACCGTTCCCGGTTGATCCCATGTCCGGTACGTGTGATACCCCATCGCACTGAGGACTACCCCGGTGCACAGCAACACCAGCTGGAACGCAGTCGCCAGTCCGATGGCCATTGTTAGGGGTTCACCGGTGATCCATCAAAAAGATGGTTGATCCGTTTACTTCGATCTCGCCTTCCCCGCCCTTTGGTCGTCCTCGACGGTCTCGACGTCGTTGTACAGCCCCGAGAGCGGCGGCTCCGAGACAGCCGGATCGTTCGTCCCGACGGTCACCAGGATGGCCAGGGCCTGTCGCACCGTCAGCTCTGTCTCGCTGACGCGTTCGTGTTTGACCGCCAGCAGGTGGCCGCCGACCGTGGGGTTCGGCGCGAGCGGGACGTACACCGTCACGCGCTGCGAGCCCGATGTCCAGTCCGCCCCACCCTCGCGGCCAACGACGAAGCCGAGCATGTCGACGCCGTCGGCAAACTCGACCGCAACCACCTCCCGGAACGCGGACGCACCGTCGCCGGCAACGAGCTGTCGGGACCGCCGGAGTTCGACGTAGATCGGGCCCAGCCCCGGAATCCGTTCGATCCCGCTGTCTATCGCCCCGACCAGCGCGTCGCCGTATCGGTGGCGGAGCAATGCACCGGTAGCGACGAGCAGCAGCGGCAGGCTGGCGAGCACTCCGGTGACGGCCAGCGTCGTCGCGAGCGCCCCCTCGATCCCAAACAGCCCCAGCGTTCTGTCCACCCGGAGTGCAGTCCGGTACCCGACTCCGATTACCCCCCACGCAACGAGCGCGAGCAACACCAGCGGCAAGAAAAACGCCAGCCCCGAGAGCAGGTCCCGGCGGAGCCGACGGCGGGAACGATCCGACACCATACGGCACCCCTCGGCGGGGTGGGTTGTCATACTGTCGGACGTAATTTCGTGGCGGCGTGTCGGTAAAACGGCTCTTTGACTCTCAGATACGGGTTTATCAACGGGGGACAAACGGGAGTATACGGAGCGATTCCGATGACACCAGACCCCGCCTCCCTGACGCGCGAACACCTCCAGCGATCCCTGACGGGGTTGCTCTCCCGCTACTACGGCCTGACGCCGGCGAAAGTCCGCGCGGTGCCGTTCTGGCTGACAGTGCTGCTCCCGTGGGCGGTCCTCCTGTTGACTGTCACTGGGACCATCAGCGAGCGGCCCGCCCTCCTGGCTGGCCTCGTCGGCGCGACACTGCTGTGTGCGGTGCTCGGCCGGCGCTACCCACAATGACCGGAGAGCAGTCCCGACCGACGGATACCGCCTCGAAGAAACAGCTGGTGAAGGCGTATCGGCCAACTCCAGGGTGACGCGACGGACCTGCAGATCGAACGCTGGGCCTACTCGAACGCGACCACCTGGCGCGTGGAGCCCGTGTAATTCTTTTCACGTACGTACAGCCGCCAGTATAAGTACCACCTCCGCTCAGATGCCTTCGATCGAGTGCAGCGTCTCGCCGACATCGGCGGGTTCGCCGGCCCGCCCGCCCCGCACCCGGTGAGTCGGGATCAGGATCGGCGCGGGGTTTTCGCCCAGCGCGTCGCGGACCGCCGCGAGGTCGCTCTCCTCATCGACATCCCGGCCTGGAACCATCCGCGTGAGTTGCTCGATCGACGCCGACTCGCCGTATGGAATCTCCCGGACAGCGTCGAGTACCTCCCTGGTCGTGGTTGGCATCGTCATCGCGACAGTGACGTCCGCGAACTCGTCAGGCTCTCCGCCGAGATACGCCTCGATGCGGTCCAGCAACTCGTGGTCGGTCTCGACGTCGGTGACGTCGTCGGGGAATTCGACGGAGAGGACCCGTCCCTGTGCGATCCCGAGCTGAACGTACCGTCCCAGGACTGGGGACTCCCGGGCGTAGATGCCGGCGGTCTCGTCTGCTACCATGGGAGTCTGTAGGCTCCGGGGTGTGAAAAACCTCCCAGCCGATCATACGGTCGTGCGTGAGTCTATTCAGCACCGAGTGTCAATATCGGCGGGTTCGCTGGCTGACACGCGCACTGCCTGCCTCCAGAGCGATTTCTAGTCACGCACGACCGTATCACGAGGGAACGCGTTCCGATCGCCGTCCGGAGACGTTGCTGACGTCGATCCGTGCGAGCAGGTACTTCGAATCGGCGCCCTGTTCGAGCACGTCAGTGACCGGAATTCCCAGGTCATCGATCGACTGCAGCACCGGGCCGTCGATCGTCGGTTCGGACAGCAGCTCTAGGCGCCCCTCGGCGACGACGCTCTCGAACCCGTCGCCGTCGTCGTAGGACACGAGCGACACTTCATCCCCAGTGTCTATCGACAGTTCGCGCCGGCTGTCCGGCTCGTGGGCGTAGCGCAGGTACACGTGCCGGTTCTCGTCGTCGTAGCTGAACGTGACCGGGAGCCCCTGTCCGCCCTCGCCCGCGCCCACGCAGAGCACCCCGCTCCGGTGGGACTCCAGATACGCTGTGATGTCTGTTGCGTCCATCGCACGATCGGGAGATCGGCTCATGCATGCTAGTTAGTACCAACAACCAAAAGGCTTCCCGCGAACAGTTACGTTACCCTGTCGGCGTGAGCACGCATCGATCCCGAACGGCGCCTCCGAGTGCTGCAGTGACTCCACGAGCCAGCCTGCAACAGGCCGAAATAGCCGGCGGGTAAAGCTACAGTCCGATGAGCAATCTCTCATCGCCGGGCTTCGCCCGACTGTACGATACGATCATGGCCATTCCCGAGGATCGGATGCTGGGCGAGCATCGCGCCTTTCTCGCCGACGGTCTCTCCGGTCGTGTGCTGGAGATCGGCGTCGGGACGGGCGCACAGTTCCCGGCATACGTCGAACACGGCCGTGAGATTACGACCCTGCACGGCATCGACCCCGATCCGGCGATGCTCGGACGGGCTCGCCAGCGGGCGGCCGACCTGGACATGGCTGTCGACCTGACCGACGCTGACGCCGAATCACTCCCGTTTTGCGACGACTCCTTCGACGCCGTCGTGGCGTCGCTGGTGTTCTGCACGATATCTGACGCGGCGGCGGCATTCGACGAGGTGGCCCGCGTGCTCGCTCCGGGCGGGGAGTTCCGCTTTCTCGAGCACGTCCGCGCGACCGGGGGCGTCGGCCACCTTCATGACCTGCTGACGCCGTGCTGGCGACCGGTCGCTGGCGGCTGCCACCTCAACCGTCGCACCGGCGACATGTTCCGCCGCGACGATCGTTTCGAGCTGCTCTCATACGACCGGTTCGAGGCCGGTCTCACCCGCGGACTGCCGCTGGTCCGGGGCGCGCTGCAACGCCGCACCGACCCCTCGATCCTCTCGCGGATCGTTCCCGGCAACGACTGAACCGGTTCACAAGTCTTATGTACATCTCTGTGCATTAGTGTTCATTAATGGACGAGAGTGCAGCAGTCGCACCGGCAGTACAGTCGATCCTGGCGGCGGCGCGCGAGCGGCAGGGCAACGGGGAGCGGGTGTCCGTCGAGGCACGGTCGCTGGAAGCAGCGTTCGAACGGGCGCGGGTTGCGGGCAGGACTCCGGTGATCACGGAGGTGAAACCGACGTCGCCGACGACCGAGGGCCGGCGGGACGATGACCCTGTCGATCTCGCGGAAGCGATGGTCGACGGCGGCGCGGCTGCGCTGTCTGTGCTGACGGAGCCGGAGCACTTCGGCGGCAGTCCGGAGACGTTGCGGCAAGTGCGGGAAGCGGTCGACATGCCGGTGTTGCGCAAGGATTTCGTGCTCCGGGAGCGGCAACTGGACACAGTCGGGGCAGATGTCGTCCTGCTGATCGCTCGGTTCGTCGACGACCTGGTGGCGCTGACGGCGGCGGCCCAGGAACGTGGGTTCCAGGTGCTGATCGAGGCGCACACCCGCGCGGAAGTCGAGGCGGCGCTGGAGGCAGGCGCAGACGTGATCGGGATCAACAATAGGGATCTCGCGGCGCTGGAGGTCGACCTGGGGACGTTCGAGCAGGTCGCGCCGGCGGTGCCGGCGGGGCAAACGCTGATAGCGGAGAGCGGTCTACAGACACGCGAGGACGTCACGCGGATGCAGGCAGCCGGGGCCGATGGGGTACTCGTCGGCTCGGCGATCATGGACGGCGACGTACAGGAAAACACGCGACGCCTGACGGGAGATACAGAGACATGAGTTCGAAGACTGACGGCAAGTTCGGGGAGTACGGCGGACAGTACGTGCCGGAGGCGCTGATGCCGGCAATCGAAGAGCTGACCGACGCATACGAGCGGTACGTGCTCGACAACGAAGACGGCTTCATGGACGAGTTCCGGCGTCGGATGCGCGAGTTCGGCGGCCGGCCGACGCCACTGCAGCCGGCGGAGCAGCTCTCGGCGCGATACGACACGGACGTGTATCTCAAGCGCGAGGATCTGCTCCACGGCGGGGCGCACAAGTTGAACAACGCCCTGGGACAGGTGCTGCTCGCGAAGTACATGGGCAAAGAGCGGATCATCGCCGAGACCGGCGCCGGCCAGCACGGCACGGCGACGGCGATGGCCGGGGCACACCTCGACATGCCCTGCGAGATCTACATGGGCGAGACCGACATCGCGCGCCAGCGCCCCAACGTGTTCCGGATGCGGATCAACGGGGCCGAGGTGACGCCAGTCACGACCGGGCGAGGCACGCTGAAGGAGGCGATCAGCGAGACGATGCGCGACTGGGCCAAAACGGTCGAGAACACCCACTACGTCATCGGGAGCATCGTCGGCCCACACCCGTTCCCGGCGATGGTTCGTGACTTCCAGGCGCTCATCTCCGAGGAAGCCCGCAGTCAGGCGCAGGAGGCCGAGGGGCGGTTGCCTGACGCGGTGCTGGCCTGCGCCGGCGGCGGCTCGAACACGATGGGGGCGTTCCACAACTTCGTCGACGAGGAGTCGGTCGACCTCTACGCCGTCGAAGCAGGCGGGTCGTCGCTGTCGGTCGACGAGGAGGCGGGCGTGGCTCCCAACTCGGCGTCACTGTCGACCGGCGAGGAGGGCGTCCTCCACGGCGCCCGCACGCGGGTGCTCCAGGACGGCGACGGGCAGATCATGGAATCGCACTCGGTGTCGGCGGGGCTGGACTACGCCGGGGTTGGACCGGAGCTCGCCCATCTCGTCGACACCGGCCGCGTCGATGCGGTGAACGTCGACGATGACGCCGCGCTGGAGGCGTTCCACCGGCTGTCGCAACTCGAAGGCGTGATCCCCGCGCTGGAGACGGCACATGCGTTCGCCTACCTGGAAGAGCACCGGGGTGACCTCGGCGAGTCCGTCGTCGTCAACGTCTCGGGCCGGGGAGACAAGGACCTGGAGACGGTGATCGAGGAGACTGCGGAGCGGGACCTCTCGATTGCGCCTGACATGGATCTGTTTCGGGAGATCGGGGGTGGGATGCTGTGACGCTGTCAGACGCCTTCGACGAACCCGCGTTCGTCCCGTACCTGGTCGCCGGCGACCCGGATTTCGGGTCGTCACTGTCATACGTCGAGGCGCTGGAACGCGGCGGCGCTGACGTGATCGAACTCGGCCTGCCGTTCTCGGAGCCGATCGCCGAGGGCCCGACGATCCAGGAAGGAATCGTCCGGGCGCTTTCGGCGGGCATGGCCACCGAACGGTACTTCGAGTTCGTCGAACGACTCGACGTCGACGTGCCGATCGTCTGCATGACGTACTACAACCTGATCTACCAGTACACCGGGACCAGCGGTGACGCGGGTGGGGCTGCCGGCGAGCGCGGACCACGACCGTTCGTCGAGCGCGCGGCCGGGGCCGGGATCGCAGGGCTGGTCGTGCCGGATCTCCCGCCGGAGGAGGCTAGCCCGCTACGGGCGGCCTGCGACGAGTTCGGGCTGGATCTGGTGTTCATCGTCGCGCCGACCACCCGCGGTGACCGCCTCGACCGGATGCGCGAGCAGGTGTCCGGGTACGTGTACGTGCAGGCGCGCCTGGGCACGACCGGCGCGCGCGATGACGTCTCCGAACAGACGGACGCGTCGCTGGAACGCGTCGGGGACTGGGAGGTCCCGAAAGCGGTCGGGTTCGGCATCAAGACCGGCGAGCACGCCGAACGGATCGTCGCGGCGGGCGCCGACGGCGTAATCGTCGGCTCGGCGCTGGTGGATATCGTCGCCGAGGGCGTCGCAGAGGACCGCGATCCGGCGGATGTCGCGGCGGAACTGGCGGCGAAAGCCGAGGAGCTGAAAGCCGGCGCCCTCGCCGGCGCGAAACAGCGGACACCACCCGAACACACATGATCGGAGCCACACACACTTGCGGGCACGACAACACTGATAATCCCGGTTCCCGGAGAATGGAACAATGACAGCAGGCAAGCAGGCACGGCTCGACCGGATCGGGACAGACGGGCGGTACCTGGTGGTACCGATGGACCACGGGATCACACTGGGGGCTGTGTCGGGGCTAGTCGACATCGAATCGACGATCGACGCGCTGACACGTGGCGGCGCCGACGCCATCCTGACCCAGCGCCCGCTATCGGACCCGACGAGGCCGACAAACGCGAGACGGGCACCGTCGAAGATGCCATCCGCGCGGGCGCCGACGCCGTCTCCTTTCACATCAATGTCGGCAGCCAGTACGAACCCGACCAGATCACCGCGCTCAACGAGGTCACGCGCGAGGCCGAACGCTTCGGACTGCCGGTGCTTGCGATGACCTACGCCCGGGGTCCGGACATCAGCGACCAGAGCGACCCGGAGGCGTACGCCGAGGATCTCGGCCACGCCGCCCGCCTCGGGGAGGAACTCGGCGCCGACCTGATCAAGACGAGCTACTCCGGGGACGCCGAGAGCTTCGAGCGGGTCGTCGAGTCGACGCGGCTGCCGGTGCTGATCGCCGGCGGGAGCAGGGGCACCGACCGCGAAACGCTCTCGATGGTTCGCGGCGCGATGGACGCGGGGGCCGACGGCGTCTCGATGGGCCGCTCGCTGTTCCAGCACGGGACCCCCGAAGCGATCGCCGAGGCCGTCGCCGCGGTGATCCACGACGACGCAACCCCGGACGAGGCTGCCGACCTGGCCGGCCTGACTGCCGAGGTCTGATACTGGTAGCTGTAATTCTTTTACTCACCAGTCTCTAGCTACGGTTCAACGGGCGGTTCGATACGCTCGTCAGTCTCGGAGTCCGGTGGTTGCAGGGTCAGTTCGTGCCCGGTGTGGCGCGCGTGGGTTCGGGCGAAGCGCCGTGCCGGTCGTTCGGCGAGGAACCGTTCCCCGGCCGGACAGTGCCGGCAGTTCGCGATCCAGGGGGTGACCTCGTCGGGGTAGTGGCCGGTGTGACGCTGGTGGTCCAGTGCGAACTGCTCCAGGGCGCGGTTGCCCGCCGCCTGGTCGTCCAGTTCGTAGGACAGTTCCCACTCGCGGTCACAGCGTGAACACGAGACAGTAGGTGTCATCTCGATGGGGTCGTCGTCGCTCATACCCCTCCTAGGACGAGTGGCGTCAAAAAGAGGTATGTACCAGCCTCTCCCAGAATCAGTATGGTCGAGAACGTTATCTGGCCCGCCTACCTCGATGCGGAGAAAACGCGGGCCGAGGGGCGGCGGGTGTCGACGGAGCTGGCAGTCACAGAGCCGACCGTCGACGAAATCGCACAGGCAGTCCAGCAAGTGGGCTACGATGCGGTGATCGAACGCTCGAAAACGTACCCACGGGAGTACGAACCCCGCGGCCGGGTGCTGGTGAAAGGTGCCGACGACGCCAGCAAGAGCGACCTGCTCGGCGCGACGGCCGCGTACCTCGACGCTATCCGGGCATGAAACGGATCGGTGAGATCGTCCGCGCGACTAGCACCGTTGCAGTGGCTCGCAGCACCGACGATACGGTCCCTGACCTCGGAACGGCGCTAATCGACGAAAATCTCGACGACGTCGGGAGCATCGTCGACGTGTTCGGCCCGGTCGAGCGCCCCTATCTAGCCGTCATCCCGGACGGCGGCAACACCGCACAGCTCGTCGGCCGCACGGTGTACGCACGGTGACTGGCCCTCTCCAGTCGGCGTCCGAGGTCGAAATCCTGATACGCGTCCTGGTCGCAACGCGAGTATGACCGACCGCCAGCGGAAGCTGCTCGCCTGCTGTGGGATCGCCGCGATCTTCCTGGCGGTGCAGATCGGCGCGCTGGCACTGGTCGAGCCGTTTCAGCAGGAGGGCCACCAGGTGGTCGAGGACACTGGCAACCCGACGATCAGCATCCTGTATGTCGGTGCAATCATCGTAGTGACGGGGCTGATGCTCGTCGCGATGAAGTACGGCGGCGACGACGTGCTCCGCTTGATCATCATTTTCGCGAGCGCCTACATCTCCCTATTCGTCTTCCAGGTGATCGTTCCGAACGTCGTCACGGTTGAGGTGGGCGGGACGTCGGTTGACGTGATCGCCTGGCTGGGCGCAGCCGCGGTCGGGGCCGCGCTGTACGCTTACCCGGAGTGGTACGTCGTCGACGCCGCCGGCATCGTGATGGGAATCGGCGGTGCCGGGCTGTTCGGGATCAACTTTGGGATCCTTCCCGCGCTCGTGTTGCTGACCGTCCTCGCTGTCTACGACGCGATCAGCGTCTACGGCACGGAACACATGCTGACGCTTGCCTCCGGCGTGATGGACATGCGTGTGCCGGTGGTCCTGGTCGTCCCGCTGACGTTCTCGTACTCGTTTCTGGATGCCGAGAACCCCGTCGAGGAGGGAGAGACACAGGACGACCCCGACGGAGCCGACGACAACGATGTCAACCAACCGGATACGGAGGAACTGGAGACGCTCGGCCCTGAAGGGATCGCCGACCTCGATGAGGAACGACTGATGGCCATCGAGGACGAGACAGTCGAGGAGCTGGACGACGAGATCGTCGAGGCCGTCCAGGACGCGCTGCCCGGGAGGGATGCGCTGTTCATCGGCCTCGGGGACGCCGTGATTCCGACGGTGCTCGTTGCCAGCGCGGCATTCTTCGTGGAATCAGGCCCGACCGTCTCGCTGCTGGGGGTCTCGGCAAACCTCCCCGCAGTCGGAGCGATCGCCGGCACGATGGTCGGGCTGGCGATCCTGCTGTGGATGGTGCTCAAGGGCCGCGCACACGCCGGCCTCCCGCTGTTGAACGGCGGCGCGATCACGGGCTACCTGCTGGGTGCGCTGCTCAGCGGCCTGACGCTCCTCGAAGCGCTCGGCGTCGAGGGCTTGCTTTGACATCCTCCCTACCCTGAAGAGCTGTCTCTTACCCGTAACTCAGTGTCAGCGCGTATCGTCCTGACCTGGCGGATTCGATGATCGGGGCCGAACCGGAGCAACGACCACACTGTTCGAACGGGACGCGCCTGGATGAGAGAGTTGTCCCACCCAACAATGTAGTGACAGCGGGGCGAACAGTCGAGCATGGGCGACTCACAGACCGACTCGGTCAACCGTACTGACTCGGATCTCCTCGCGACACTCCGGGAGGACAGGTCGACGAGCATTTCGCTGCTGGGTGACTTCTACCGGGCTGAAGTGGACCGCGCCACGACCTGGCGTGGACGGTTAGATCAGACGACCAACTGGGCGGTCGTCGTCGTCGCAGCGATTCTGACCTGGGCGTTCTCCAGCCAGAACAACCCCCACTACATCCTGTTGATCGGCATCTTCGCTGTCGTCACATTCCTGCTGGTCGAGGCCCACCGCTACCAGGAGTACGACATCTGGCGGACGCGAGTCCGCGATCTCCAGAAGAACCTCTTCGTCGGCATCCTCCAGACGGAGAGTTCACGCGATCCGGACTGGCAGACTGAGCTGAGTACGAGCCTCAAAAACCCGACGTTCAATATTTCGTATCGGAGAGCCGTCGCGCATCGCTTCCGCCGAATGTACCTCGCGTTGCTCACCATATTGCTCATTGCGTGGATCGTGCGCATCACCGTCTTTCAGACCGGCGAGTCGTGGCGACAGACGGCCGGGATTCTCGGGGTAGACGGCGCGCTCATCGTCCTGGTCGTCGTTGGGGTGTACGTGCTCCTCTTCGCATTCACGATATGGTCGGCGATCGTAGCGGAATCCCGGGAACTCCAAGAATGACATCCTCCCCGGCGTTCACGCCGGGGTTTCCCAAGCGTTGGGATATTATGGTTCGCGGCGCACCTGCTCTTGTGGGCGTACTCGGCCCGTGGATTTGTCGAACAGGCGAACCGCTGGCTGTGCCATCCAGCCGTTATCCCTATCTCCCCCATCACAGGCGAGACTCGGGAGTACCTTCTGTCGGATGTTCTCGGCCCCGTTCACGTCGTGTCGTCGGTGAACCCACAGGTTGCACACGATTTCGACGTGTCGCGTTCGTCTACGCGCTCGACGCTGATGCCGCGTTCTGCGGCTTTGTATTCCACCATCTCGGTAAAGCGGTCGAACGCCCACCCGTGCAAGTCCAGATTGCCGTGGTCGCCCCAATCGGTATCCTCGCGGATACCAGAGAGGTCGCCTACGGCAATCATGCCGACATTCCGGGCGGCGCACTCGGCCACGATGTCCGTCGAGACGGCATGGAAAAAGTGGGTGCGGCGCTCGTCGCGCTTGCGGTCCAGTCGCCGTGCCTTCTGCGAGTCGCTATCATCGCACTTCGCCCGCTCTTTCTGGAAGTAGTAGTCGTCCTCTTTGAGCGCCCCACCGGGATAC
>PXSQ01000054.1:0-19453 GCA_003022725.1 Halobacteriales archaeon SW_7_65_23
TCTATACAGGCTTGCAGGCTGGCTGTCGGCAGGACAGCCAGCCTGTGATCCTCGTCTTGATTCCTTCGCATGGTGGGTCCGTCAACCGAACACAATTGTCGTGTGCGGGAGGTACGACCTCTTCACTCCCTGTCGTACATCACGCTCCAGGGAGTTAGCAGGATTCCTCACCAAGTCAGCCGACTGCGCTCCTCGCTTCGCTGCGGTGCTCATCCCTCGCGTGGAATGACTCGCGGCCCCTGCTCGCGGGTCGCTACGCTCCCCGCTCGCGTTCCGAGGGCTCCCTTCGGTCGCCCTCTCTGGGCACGCGAGTCGGCACGCGCCACGTTCCACGCGGCCGGGAGCGCGTGGCCGAGCAGTAGCGAGGTCGACCGAAGGGAGACCTCGAACAGCGAGCGGGGAACGAAGTGACCCGCGAGCCGCGAGGCCCGCGCAACCCGGGGAAAGGCAGGTGCGGTGCGGGCGGGAATGAAAGGGGCTGCCCGCTCGATCCATCCCGGGCGACGCAAGTAACGCAGGCCGGAGGCCGAGTAACGTGGTTCAAAAATCGCTCCGCGATTTTCGTCATCACGAGAATCTTCGATTCTCGAACGACAGCGAGCCCCGGATGGTCGAGCGGGCAGGGGCTTTCTGCGTGATTGCGGTTGCGGTAGCGAGTCGTCGCGTTCCTAGCGAGCGGGCAGGGCTATCGACATCACGATCAATCCCGTCGTCTCCAATCCTCGAACCACAACCACTACCTTCGCACCCACCGACCCACAGGTATGCAACTAGGCGTCATCGGACTCGGACGGATGGGGCGGATCGTCGTCGACCGCCTGCTCGCGGCAGGCCACGACGTCGTCGCCTTCGACATCGACGAGGAAGCCGTCGCCGCGGCCGCAGACGCGGGCGGGATCCCTGCCGAATCCATCCCCGCGCTCGCCGAGGCACTCGGCGCGGAGAAGCGCATCTGGCTGATGGTCCCCGCCGGTGACCCCGTCGACGCCGCGCTGGAGGAACTCGACCCCTCCCTCACCGACGAGGACGTCGTCATCGACGGCGGCAACTCCCACTTCGAGGCGTCGGTCCGCCGAGCGGAGTCGACCCCGGCCGCCTACCTCGACTGCGGCACCAGCGGCGGCCCCGCCGGCGCCGAGTTGGGCTTCTCGCTGATGATCGGCGGCCCCGAGTGGGCCTACGAAGCCTGCACCCCCGCCTTCGACGCCGTCGCGACCGGGCCGGCGGGCCACGACCGCATGGGCCCTGCGGGGTCGGGCCACTACGTCAAGATGATCCACAACGGCGTCGAGTACGCGCTGATGCAGGCGTACGGCGAGGGGTTCGAACTGCTCTACGAGGGTCGGTACGATTTGGACCTGGAGGCGGTCGCCCGCACCTGGAACAACGGCGCCGTCATCCGCTCGTGGCTGCTGGAGCTCTGCGAGGAGGCGTTCCGCGAGGAAGGGTCGGATCTGGGCGACGTCGCCGACCACGTCGCCGGCGGCTCGACCGGCACCTGGACCGTCCAGGAGGCGCTCGAACAGGAGGTCCCCCTCCCCCTGATCTACGCCGCGCTCGCCGAACGGTTCGACAGTCGCTCCACGGGCGACGGCACCGGCCGGTTCTCCCGGCGCCTGGCCAACCGCCTGCGGTACGGGTTCGGCCGGCACGAAGTACATCGTCACTAGCCGCCGAACAATCCCGGTAGTATCGAGTCCGTTCCGAACTGCTCTCGGACGTGCTGGGCCGGGACACCGACGAACCGGTCGGGACCCTCTTGGACCGGGAGATGGTCCACCCTCGCGACGGAACTGGGGCGGCTCTGCGAGGAGGAGCGCACGCCGCTGGCCGGGCGCGTCGTACACCACGCCGAACGGGCCGGCGAGTACGGCACTGCGATCGAGTGGTACCGGCGGGCCGCCGAACGGGCGGGGGAGAGCTACAGCGGTCGCCCAGAGCCTCCTCGACCGGACACTGGTCGCAGTCCGACAGGGCAGGTACGAGCGGGCCCGCGAGTTTATCGCAGAGGCCCGGGAGTGGCACCGGCGGGCGCAGGAACTCAGTCACGTCCGGCAGTCTACGATCGGCTGACCCGGAATATCCCGATACACTCGACATTGGTCTCCTCCTCCGTCGAGGCGGAGCCGTCGGCCCATGCCCCCTGTAGAATGCCGGTGCTGCCGAAGGCGTACGTCCCCGATTCGAGGTCCTCGACGACCGACAGCCGCCGTTGCTCCTGTGGCGTCGGATGCGACTCGACACTCAGCTCCCAGGTGAACGTCTCGCCCGGCGCGAGCGACTGCCACGGCTCGACGTACTCCTCGGGGGCGACGTGCTCCCAGCCGTCGCCTGTCCACCGTTCGAGCGTCCAGGCGTGCGGATTTAACCCGAACCGGACGCCGCTGTCGTTGTGGAGGGTGATCGCCATCGTTTCGACGCTGTCGTCGCCCGTCGTGGGCGTGAACACCTGCTCGGAAACCGTCGGATACACTGGCGTTGCACCCGCCATGACAGTGTGTGAGCAGACGGTCCGGTCGGCAGAGTCGGAGAACGACGGGCACGGGATATCATCGAACGACGCTCCTGCGGCGTCGCCTTCAGCCGGGTCGGCGGGCGTGGGGGTATCGGTAGCCGGCGTCTCGTCGGCGGAAGCGTCGTCGCTCGTGTTCGAGGTTGCCAGACAGCCCGCAGTCGCGAGCATCGCGCTCCCGCCTGCCACGATGAAAGTTCGTCGTTTCATACACTGCTGTTTGGCCCCGTGCTATAAGGCACTCCCCAAGAGTCAAAGAACAGTTTGAGTCGT
Organism: Halobacteriales archaeon SW_7_65_23; assembly: GCA_003022725.1. Lineage (GTDB taxonomy): Archaea > Halobacteriota > Halobacteria > Halobacteriales > Haloarculaceae > Halovenus. The sequence continues at coordinate 2,786 of PXSQ01000054.1, forward strand.
TCCGCCGGACACCGGGTCCGACTGCGTGAGCCAGTTCACATGCCCGTCGAGTACCGCAGCAGGCCGGCGACGCCGCCGAACGCCGTCAGCAACTGGTCGCCCTTCTCGAAGTCCGTCGAGACGAAGACCGTCTCGGTGCCGCGCTGGTCGGCGATCTCCATCAGGTGGTCGATGGCATCCTCGCGTTCGCCGTCCTCGACGGTCTCGCCACAGCGCGAGCAGCTGTGTTCGCCGGCGGACTCGTCGCTGTCGAGGAACTCCCGCTCCTCGTGGCCGTTGGGACACTCGTAGGCGACGACTTCCTTCCGGAGGTCTTCGCTGATCAGCAGGCGGTCGACCGAGCCCATCACGAGGTTCTCGCGGGTGGGCTCGAACCCGTAGGTGGCCTTGTCGCCGTCGTGGAGTTCCTCGAAGAACTCCTCCATCACCTGCTTGTCCTGGAGGATCTCGTGTTCGGCGAGTACCTCGCTGGCCTCGTCGACGAGATCGTACAGCCCCGATTCGTCAGTGTAGGCGACGTCGAACTTCCCCAGCACCATGTCCTGGAGCTCGTGGTGGAGGTAGTCGCCGTCGAGGAACTCGTCTTTCGTGGGGGAGGGGCCGCCGACGAGGATGCCGTCCATCTCGTGGCGCTGCTCGACGAACAGGTCGTTGGCCATCCCGGCGACTTCCTGGTAGAAGTTGTCGATCGCCTCCAGACGCAGGCGGGCGAACCGCTGGGCGGACTGGCCACCTTTGCGCTGCTTGCCGGGGACTAGCGAGGTGGCTGATTTCACCGGGTCGACGCGTTTGCCGCGCAGCCAGCCGACGTTGGCCTCCCGCCGGTCGAGGACGATCAGGCCAAAGAGGCCCTTGTCGGTGAGCATCTCCTCTAAGGGCTCGGTGAGAAACTCCGCGTCGCAGTGGTAGCGAAACGACTGGATCGGCTGGGGCGGGTTCTCCAGCACCTCGGTGATCATCTCCGTGCGGCCGCCGCCCGTGTCGACCGCCCCCGAAAACAGCACCATCCCGTTCTCGGGCGGCTTGGTGTCGTAGTACTTCAGCCGGTCTTTGATGCTTTTCAGCGCGTCCTGGACGTTCGTCCGCGTCTCCTTGGACTTGATGTTGCTCGCCTCGGAGTGTTCCTGCGTGACGTGGGCGACGACGTCGCTGATCAGCCGGTCCGGCGGCACGTAGATCGTCACCAGCTGGGTCCCGGAGCCGCGGTACTCCTTGAGCTTTTCGATCACCTTCCGGAACTCGTATTTTTGTCTGTCGCTCTGCTCCTGCTCGGTCTCGCTCATTACTCGATTATTGTCGGGAGCGGTGTAAGTACCTGTTGACCTCCGGTAGTGGCGACGGGATCTGTGAGTGCCAGCGGTTCGGTTAGTGGATCGGTGATCGCGTTACCCGGTAGAATAATAATTTCGGTGCATCGAGAGGTGTCGTCGGTGTGACGTCCGGTGGGCGGGGGTACGGCGGGCTGTTCGAAAACGAGAACGGATCCGAGAACGGCGCGACCGGGCTGAAGGGTATCTCGTACTCGGATGGGGAGTACGCGAGGGGTGTCAGGGGCGAAGCGAGTTCGAGCACAGCTGCGGTGTACGGCGTCGATGGCTCGGTCTTTGCGGACAACACGGAAGCTGCCGGCGTCCGGGGCGTAGCCTCGGGTCTGGGTATTGAAGCGGCCGGTGTCCGCGGGGAATCAAGTGACGGGTACGGCGTCTACTCGACGGACGAGACCCGTTCCGACGGGCTGTTCGAGGCCGGCAACGGCGTCCTGCACGAACAGCGCGCGCCCCCGGGCACGGACGAACTCGACACTGGCGAAGTGATGGTGTACAACAGCGACGGGAGCGGGGATGGGCAAGCGGGCGACCTCATGTACGCGGTCAACGTCGTCGGAACTATCAAAACGGCGGTAATCGTCGATAAGGATAACGCGACCTGATACTGGTGGCTGTACGTACGTGAAAACTCGAATTGAGAATCCAGGCGGAACGGGTCTGTCTCCGCAGATATATCGTCCGACGTGACTTTGTTACATGGCACGGAACAGTATCGAGGGGTTCAGCGTGTTTATCACCAGATATGTCACGCTCAGTCTTCAGTGAATCAGGAGAGTGTCACGATGTGACACAGAGTTACGTCCGACAGTATGACGAGGTCCCGGAGTTCGCGGTACAGATCGGGGACGTCGTTGCGCCAGGGGGCGATGACGCTCGACGGGGGCGAAAACGAAACCATCGCGCTCACATCGACTCGGGCGCGGCCACGCCGAGGATGTTGAGCGCGTTGGCGATCGTCGTCTTCGCTGCGACGACGAGCGCCAGGCGGGCGCGTTGGGTCTCCTCGTCGGGTGCGTCCACGACTGGGCACTCGCGGTAGAACGCGTTGAAAGCGTCGGCGAAATCTCTGGTGTATGTGGCGACGATGTGCGGGTGCAGCTCCTCGGCAGCCTCCTCGATCACCGCCGGGAAGCGTGCGATTTCCCGCAGCAGGTCCCGTTCCGTCTGGTGGGAGAGCGCCGCTGCGTCGGCGTCGCCGAGGGTCGCGGGGTCAACCTCGGCCTCGCCGAGAATACCGGCCGCCCGTGCGTGGACGTACTGCACGTACGGGGCGCTCTGGGCCTCGAAATCGAGGGCGCGCTCCCACTCGAAGGTAATCGCCTTCGTGGGCTGCTTGGAGACGATGTCGTAGCGAACGGCGCCGACGCCGACCTGGCGGGCGATCCGCTCGATGTCCTCGTCGGTGAGCTCGTCGTTGCGGATGCGGTCGCCCATGCGACTCTCGACCTCCTCGCGGGCACGGTCGATCGCCTCGTCGAGCAGGTCGTCCAGGTCGATGCCGGTCCCCTCGCGGGTGCTCATCCCCTCGCCGCCGGGGAGGTTCACCCAGGAGTAAAACACCTGATCCAGCTTCTCGGTATCGTGACCCAGCAGCTTCAGGGCGTACCGCAGCTGGTCGAACGTGAGCTGGTGGTCCTCGCCGATCACCGTGATCGCGCGGTCGTACTGCTCGAACTTCCACTCGTGGTGGGCGATGTCCCGCGTCGTGTACAGCGACGTGCCGTCAGAGCGGAGGAAGACAAACTGCTTCTCGATGCCGAATTCGGAGAGGTCCAGCTGCCAGGCGTCCTCTTCGTACACCGACTCGTCGAGTCCCTTGAGGCGCTTGACGACGTCGTCGGTGTCGCCGTTGTGCATGAACCGCGTCTCCTTGACGAACTCGTCGAACTCGGCGGGGAGGCGTTCGAGACACTCGCGCATCCCGCCCAGCACCTGGTCGACGACCTCTCCGACCCGTTCGTAGGTCTCGTCGTCGCCGGCCTCCAGCCCCTGCATGATCGCCTCGATTTCGGCCTCGGCCTCGGCGACCGCCGCCTCGTCGGCCTCTTCGAGGTAGGCGTTGCCCTTCCGGTAGGAGCGCACGAGGTCGTACTCGGCGCGGTCGCGCTCGGGTTCCGGGAGGTCGGACTCGTCGAACCGTTCGTACGCCCACGTGAACACCGCCATCTGGCGGCCGGCGTCGTTGACGTAGTAGTGCCGGTCGACGTCGTAGCCGGCGTAGTCGAGCAGGTTCGCGAGGGCGTCGCCGATGATCGGGTTGCGCGCTCGGCCGACGTGGACCGGGCCGGTCGGGTTGGCGCTGGTGTGCTCGACGACGACGCTCGTCTCGCGGTCGTCGAGGTGGCCGTAGGCGCCGTCCTGGGCAGCCTCGACCGTGTCCGCGAAGTACGCGTCCGAGGGGTAGAAGTTCAGGTACGGCCCGGCGGTCTCGACGCGGTCGACGTACCGGCAGTCCCCGGCGTCGACCGCGTCGGCGAGTTCGCCGGCGACCTGCGGCGGCGGCGCGCCCGCCTCCCCCGCCAGCCGGAAGGCGACGCTGGACGCCAGCGCGGCGTCGAACTCCTCCGGCGGGCGCTCGATTCCAACGTCGTCGGTCGGGTAACCCAGCCCCGACAGCGCGTCGCGCAGGGCCGCGGCGACCTCCGCACGCATCGCGAGATACATACCCCCGCTACTGTGGGCGGATGTTTAGGGATAACGGGTTGGAGTCGGCCGTCTCACTGGCTGGTGTAGCCGCCGTCGACGACCATCGCCTCGCCAGTCACGAACGAGGCGTCCTCGGAGCAGAGCCACACGACCGCGTCGCCGATCTCCGGCGGTTGGCCGAGGCGGCCGATCGGCGTCGCCGCGATCGCCATGTCGATTCCGTCGCCAGTGTCGGCGGAGCGCTGGACCATCGGCGTATCGATCACGCCGGGACAGATGGCGTTGACCCGGACGCCCTCGCCGCTGTACTCGACGGCTGTCGTCTTGGTCAGCCCGATGACACCGTGTTTGCTGGCGACGTAGGGGCTGAGTTCCGGGAAGCCGACGACGCCAGCGACCGAGGAGGTGTTGACGATCGCGCCGCCGCCGTTGTCGAGCATCGCGGGGATCTCGGCTTTCAGACAGTGGAACACCCCCTTGAGGTTCACGTCGATGACGCGGTCCCAGTTCTCGAGGGGCTGTTCGCTCGCAGGCTCGTCTTCACCCTCGATGCCCGCGTTGTTGAACGCGCAGTCGAGGCCGCCGTAGGTGTCGACCGCCGTCTCCACCATCGCTTCGACGTCGTCGTACTCGCTGACGTCAGTCTCGACGAACGTCGCCTCCCCGCCGTCCTCGGCGATGGCGTCGACTGTCGATTCGCCGCCCTCTACGTCGACGTCGGCTGCCACGACGCGCGCACCTTCCTCGGCGAACCGGTGGGCCGCCGCCCGGCCGATTCCCGATCCTGCTCCCGTTACGATCGTTACCGCGTCTGTGATTCCGTTCATAACTATCACGCTGCCCGGGGCTGCCGGGTACGTGTGACGTTCACAGGCACGGGTGATAAACGGGTGGCCCGGTTTTCGGGTGGGACGCCCGGGCGTTCGAACGGCGATCGAGCTTGTCGACCGCGGCGTCGACCCGTTGCCACTGTGATATCGAGAAGAGTCAGCGTGGGAGATCTAGAAAACCTGTGCAGCACTCGATCAGCTCGCAGTCGGTGCCGGGAAAGTATTTGTGGCCAGGAATCCGAGTTTCCGTACCGACCACAGCCCGGGCAGGCGGACATCACCGATGACAGGGTTCGAGCCGAACCGTCGCGAGTTCCTGGGGGCCGTCCTCGGCGCCGCCGGCGTCCTCCCCACTGGCAGCGTCGCCGCCGGCCGCGGTAAGCCCGACGCTGCATCCGAAACGCGCGAGCGGTACGCAGTCGACGTGTTCCCCGGCCCGTCCGGGCAGGTGTGGGCGCAGCTGACGGTCACGCCGGGGGCCGACACCGACGAACTCGTGTACGAGCTGCCGGCGGACGCCTCGGTACTCGCGCGCCGCGGGTTCGACTCAGTCGCGGACGGGCTGCGGTGGGACGGCAGCGACCGGCCGCAGGTGACCTACACCAGATCCCCGACATTCGGCTGGGCGGCCGCCGACGACTGGGGGTTCGTCCGGAAGAACGAGGTGGTGCTGGACGCGCCGGGGGTGGAGCCGACGCGGAGCGTCACGTTCCCCCGTGGCGGGCACGGCCATCCGGACCTCCCGGGCCAGTCCTACGTCGGCCCTGCGGCGTCGACCACCCGGACAGTCGACGGCGTGGCTGGGACGTATGTCAGGCCGGATCGGTGGCACGCACCGGCAGCGCCCCCACCGTCGCTGTACTTCGGCGTGCTTGACGCGACCGCCCGGCTACTGTCCCTCGACGATCCGTTCCCGTCGATCGGGTACGCGGCGCCGGCACTGAGCGGGTCGCACGGCGTCGCCAAACGCGGCACGACGGCCGAGACCGCCAGACCACACTTCGCATTCGATCAGCAGTCACCGACGTCGATCGCCCACGAGTTCGTCCACACCCAGCAGAACTACCTCGTGGCGCGGGAGTACCGGTGGTTGCTCGAAGGGGTTGCACGGTTCCACGAGCACGTCATCGGCTACCGCTATGGACTGCTGTCGCTCCGGCCGATCGACGGGACGAGCGCCCCGGACCCGCTGCAGGGTGGCAGGCGCACCGACGTTGTCTACGAGAAGGGCGCCGCACTCTGTTTCCTCCTGGACCGCAAACTCCGGGACCTCCGGGACGGCGGTGCCACGCTGAGTGACGTGCTGGAGACGCTGAACGAGCACGACCACAACGGCGACCAGACACCGACGATCGACCACGGGACGTTCAAGGATCTCGTCGCCGAGGCGGCGAGCGCACGCCTCGACGGCTGGCTCGACGAACGCATCACCCGGGAGTTCGAACTCACGCTGCCGGCGGATCTCGAGGACTCCTATCCCGGCCTGACTGCACCGCGGCCAGTGTTCGAGTCGCTCCCGCGGGAAATCACGGCGTCGGGCCGGGACGACGGGCTCCGCGTCGGCTTCGCGGTCGCCACCCGGGACGACGCAGTCGAGTCGCTCGAACTGACGATAACCGCCGATTCGCCCGATGCCGTCCAGCTCGGCGAGGTAACCGTACTCGCAAGCGACAGTGCCTACCAGATGGCCGACGTGCACCGGTCCCGGCGGAGTCGTACGCTCTCGATCACCGTCGAGTATCCCGCCAACAGCGCGCCACCGTCGCTCGACGAGACGCCGCCGATCCGGGTCTCGCTCGATCCGGTCGGGACCGCGGCGACGCAGCTGCGTCTCGATGGCAGCGTCACCTACCGCGACGGAACGGCGGAGACGCTCGCGACGGGCTACGGCGGCACCCGGGCGATCGTCGAGACGGAGCCACCGGACGAACCAGCCGTCGTCCCACGGACCGCGGCGGTGGGCAAACCGGTCGAGCTAGCCGTTGTCGACCCGGATCCCGACGCCGTGTATCTCTGGGACTTCAAGGGTGACGGGAACGTGCACGCGATCGGGCCGCGCGTGACCCACCAGTTCGGGCTGCTCGGCGAGCACACCGTCGCGGTGACGGCGGTCGATCGCGCCGGGAACCGGACGGCCGGGTCGACGACGGTGTCGGTGACTGAAAGCGGTACGCCGACGGTGCTCGACTACGCCGACGAGGACTGCCTGGTCCGGGCGCGGGGCGTCCGCCGGCGGACAGGCGACTCGGCGGCCGGGAACCCCGAGGACTGGCTGTTGCGGTACGTCACCGGCGAGTGTTCCGCCGGCGAGCCGGAGTCGTGACCCCGCCGGGCCTCATACTGCCACGCTCACGGCTGCTGGACCGACGCGAGGGCATCACCACCGTATGCCAAGTCGTACTGTGCGATTTCCGGAGCACTGTCTCGCAGCACGAACAGCTTCGCTTCATCCCCTCTAAGGGCAATCCCCCTCGGAGCAATATTGTCTCGAATGGTTTCGACGATGTCGAGGGGGGAGACTGTGGTAATATCCCAGGCCGTCGAAAGCTGTACCTCGGATACGTTATTGATTCGATTAGCTATGAATAATTTCGTGCCGTCACTGTTGAACGACAATACATCCGGTGGCGGGTCGAGTGACAGTCGACACGGTCGAGCCAGCGCCACGAACGCGAGAGGTCAGGGCGGCGCCCGGGCGTATCCGAGCGCACGCACGGCCGCGCTCGTCACCAGCAGAATGACGACGGCGATCGCCAGCCACCGTCCCGCTTGCGTGGAGAGTGCCTCCGCTAGCATCCCAAGCAGGTCGACGCCCAGCGCCATGCTCAGCGCGAACAGGACGCCGATCAGGCCGACGGTCGCCACCGCCGTCTGCAGCAGCCTCGACGTGAACCAGGCGCCCCCCTCGGGACGACGCTCGGCCGGCGGTCGCTCCTCGCGTGATCGCTTTTGATCAGTGTCTCGTGTCATGTGAATCTAGTACGGTGGTCAGTCATGTTGCTCAAAAAGGGTGATCGCTGCTGTTGCAAGCCGCGAGAAGCGAACCTGGCTACGACACGGTGACGAGGGGTCCCCAGGCAGCCTGCTGCCGGGGCCGTCACTCCGCCTTGCTGGCGGCTTCCGACGGCGTCCGGCGGTCCCGGGACGCGCCGATGACGCGGCCTCGGCCCCGGGCGGCACGACCTCCTTGAACAGCTCCTTGACCTCCGGCGCACCGCCTCACGCGACGCACGCGCCCAGGAGGCCGACCACGAGGACAATACCGGTGGCGATGCCCCTGGGCGGCAGGTTGAAGATCAGCGCGAGGTTCGCCAGGATGCCGATAACATCGTTCCGAGCCCGATCGCGTAGGCGATCTTGAAAGCGTTGGCCAGGAGAAGAACGTTTTAACCGCTGGGGTCGCGTGTTGGAACCAATGAGCGACTCCGAGAGCGGGCCCAAACAGGTAGACGATCCGAACTACCACAGCGAGAACCATACGGCGACCCAAACCTGCGGATGGACAAAAAATGCACTTAGGGGAGATGGCAAATGTTATAAAAACATCTTCTACGGCATCGAGTCCCACCGCTGTATCCAGATGACGCCAGTCGTGAAGTGCAACGAGCGCTGCGTGTTCTGCTGGCGCGACCACGCCGGCCACGCCTACGAACTCGGCGACGTCGAGTGGGACGACCCCGCTGCTGTGGCCGACGCGTCGATCGAACTCCAGACCAAACTGCTGTCGGGGTTCGGCGGCAACGACCAGGTGCCACGCGAGCGCTTCGAGGAGGCGATGGAGCCCCGCCACGTCGCCATCTCGCTGGACGGCGAGCCGACCCTCTATCCGTACCTGCCGGAACTGATCGAGGAGTTCCACGACCGCGACATCACCACCTTCCTCGTCTCGAACGGGACCAAACCGGACGTCCTCGACGAGTGTGACCCCACGCAGCTGTACGTCTCCGTCGACGCGCCCGACCGCGGCACGTTCGACTCGACTGTGAAGGCGGTCGAGGACGACGCCTGGGAGCGACTCGTCGACACGCTGGACGTGCTCGCCGCCAAGGACGAAACCCGGACGGTCATCCGGACGACGCTGGTCAGGGGCCACAACATGCACCGCCCCGAGTGGTACGCGGCGATGTGCCAGCGCGCGGACGCGGACTACGTCGAACTGAAGGCGTACATGCACGTCGGCCACTCCCGCGGCCGCCTGGATCGGGATTCGATGCCCGACCACGAGGACGTCGTCGCCTTCGCCGAGGAGATGCGGGAATTCCTCCCCCACGACGAACTCAAGCAAGTGCCGGCCTCCCGCGTGGCACTGCTCGCCCGCGAGCAGGACACCTGGATCCCGAAGCTCCAGAAGTCCAGCGACTTCTGGGCGCGGGACCCGCTCGCTGAGTGACGGTCGCGGGAGTTCTGTATCCAGCCGCTACTCAGCGTCGGGGGCGCCGGCGGCCTCCGCGGTCGCCAGGCGGAGCGGATCGCCGTCCCACGTGATCTCGAGATGGTTGCGCGCCAGGTACGGCGCGATCCGTTCTCTCGTGACGAGCCCGACAATGGAGCCGTCCTCGACGACCGGCAGGAGCGTCACGCCGGCGTTCTGCATCCGCTGGGCGGCGCTCGCGACGGACGTGCTCGGAGTAATGGACACGACCGGCCTGGCCATGAACGAGTCGAGGGCCGGGTTCCCCGCGCGCTCGGCGACGACCGCGACGATGTCCGATTCGGTGACGATACCGACGACCGATTCGCCGTCCCTGCACACAACCAGCGCCGGGACCGACGGGTCCCGAAGCCGCTCGGCCGCCGCGTCGGCCGGGAGCCTCGGCGACGCAACCGGCACCTCCTGGGTCATGACCATGGACACTGGAACGTCGATCATACGGGACACCCGTCTTCCTGCTACTTAACCGTACTGTCCATAGACCCACAAATACCTTATATTCTGCTACATACATTCATATTCTCTTCCAATATCGCCAAACAGTAGCTAATATCACCTCAGAAAGACAACAGTAGGGTAAACACCCGGCGCGCGTACGTGGGCAGGGACATCGCTGCTGATACTGGTGGCTGTAATTCTTTTACTCACCAGTCTCTGCCGGCAGTATATTCCGGCACACGGGTACGAGGGCCGGAGGGCGAAGAAGGCGTTCAATCAGCGAGATACTGGTCCAGTTGGCTGTACTCCGCCGGTGACAGAACGAGTTCGGTATCGAATGCGTCGATCCGCTCGAAGTCGTCGTCGATCGTCAACACGGTAGTGACCCCCTCGTCAATCGCCACCTGTGCGTAGTAGCCGTCCCAGCCATCCACGTTCAGGTCACTCGCCCGGGACAGCCCGTTCCGAACGACAGCCTCGGACATCCCGTCGTACCACCGGATCCGTCTCGCGTCCATGAAATTCTCCAGCAGTCGGGACGCATCCCCGTTCGAGTACCCGTAGTACGTCGTCAGGACGGTGTGTGCTCCGAACACTGCAGGACACGGAACGACAGCGTCGATCTCGCCAGCGATCGCATCCCGGACGTACGAGAGTGCCGTGTCACGAACCGGGGCGTCACTGTGTGCAAGCGCAATCACGCCGACGTCGAACAGATACGGTCCGGCGCTGTCACTCATCGCGTTCTGCCGCCCCTCTCCGGACCGCGTCCCTGTGTTTGCGGGCGACCGGGTCGGCTCCGACCTCGACCGGAGCCGTTCCCGTCCGTTCCGGCGACGCCGCTTCGACGAGTCGCTCCATGCGTTCGATGATCCGGTCGGGATCGTCTTCAGGCTCGATGACCGCTCTCCCGTCGTCTTCGTGGATCGTTACTTCCGTGCCCGGAGTGATGTTGAGCCGTTCCCGGAGTTCCTGCGGGAGAACGATCCGGCCTTTCGAATCCACCTTCGCCATGTTCCCACTAACAGTGGGAAATTCATAAGTGTTGTCTCCGCGGACTCGCCGTACGAGCAGTCGGATCCCCGAACTTAAGACCGGGCGCGCCGGCAGTACCACCGTGGACCCGTCGCGCATCTACGACGAGTTTCCTGCCCCCGAGTACCGCGGCAACCAAGAGGAGACGCTCCGGAAGATCCGCGAGGCCTTCGACGCGGACAACGACGTGGTGCTGGTGCGCGCCCCGACGGGCAGCGGCAAGTCGCTGCTCGCCCGTGCGGTCGCGGGCTGTAGCGCCACCCCCTGCGAGGCCGGTCCCACTGACCCGATCGGCGCCTACTACACGACGCCGCAGGTCTCGCAACTGGACGACGTCGCCGGCGACCCGCTGCTTTCGGATCTGAATGTCATCCGAGGGAAGAACAACTACGACTGCATTCTCCCTGGCGAGACGGATACGCCGGTCGACCAGGCGCCGTGCGTCCGCGAGCGGGAGTTCGACTGCCAGGTCAAACACCGCTGTCCGTACTTCTCCGACCGCGCCATCGCGGCCAACCGCGAGATCGCGGCGATGACGCTCGCGTACTTCATGCAGACCGCCGGCTCGGACGTGTTCGGGATGCGCGACGTCGTCGTCATCGACGAGGCCCACGGGCTGGGCGACTGGGCGGAGATGTACGCGACGATCGACCTCGGTCCGCGGACGGTGCCGCCCTGGAACGACGTCAAACCCGACGCGATCGAGGACCTGGAGGACGCCGCCGACTACGCGGAGTACCTGACGACCATCTGCACGCGCGGGCTGGAGAGCCTCCGGGGCAACGCCGAACTCACCCCCGAGGAGGTCGCCAAGCGCGACCAGTTGACGGAGCTGCGGTCGGACCTGCGGTGGTTCTTAGAGGAGTACCGCGACCCCGATAGTCCGACGACGTGGGTCGTCGACCAGCCCGACGGCGAGGGGTCGCCGGTGACGATCAAGCCGCTGAACCCCGAGCGGTACCTCACTCACACCGTCTGGGACCGCGGCCGGACGTTCGCGCTGCTGTCGGCGACCATCCTCAACAAGGAGGCGTTCTGCGCCGGCGTCGGGCTGGACCCCGACCGCGTCGCGCTGGTGGAGGTGCCCCACACGTTCCCCGTCGAGGACCGGCCGCTGTACGACGTCACGCAGGGGAAGATGACCTACGAGCACCGCGAGGAGACGCTGCCAGCAATCGCGCGGACGCTCGTCCGGCTCATGCAGCACCATCCCGACGAGAAGGGGCTGGTGCACTGTCACTCCTACGCGATCCAGGAGCAGCTGGCGGACCTGCTGGCCGACTTCGGCGTCGCCTCGCGGATCCGGCGCCACGACCGGGAGGACCGCGACGCCCAGCTGGAGACCTGGAAGCGCGGCGACGGCGCCGAGGTGTTCCTCTCGGTGAAGATGGAGGAGGCGCTGGACCTGGAGGGCGAGTGCTGCCGCTGGCAGCTGCTCTGCAAGGCGCCGTACCCGAACACGCGGGACTCGCGGGTCGCGGCCCGGCTGGAGGACGGCCAGTGGGGCTGGTACTACCGGGCGGCGCTGCGAACCGTCATCCAGGCCTGCGGCCGGGTCGTCCGGGCGCCCGACGACTACGGCGCGACGTACCTCGCCGACACCTCCCTGCTGGAGCTGTTCGACCGCGCCCGCAGCGACATGCCCGACTGGTTCGCTGATCAGGTCCGCCGGATGGAACAGCCGGCACTGCCGGCGTTCGGCCCGGCTGCTGCCATCGAAGACGGTTCGGCCGGCGGCCGCAGCTTCGGCCGCGAACGGACGAACCGGGACTCGTCGGCGTCCGACAGCGTCGAGGATCACCCGCTGTCGGACGTCTGGGGCGAGTGACCCCTAGAAGTGCCAAGCTGCTGATACTGGTGGCTGTAATTCTTTTACTCACCAGTCTCTGCTAGACAGCCAGACGTGATTCAGGTACGCCATGCCGTCCCAACTCTTGTTGGTCGGGCCGTGACACAGCCGATGAACTGTCCTGGCACTGGACGGAGTCACGTCTGGCTGTCTATCTACGGAGACAGACCCGTTTCGCCTGGATTCTCACTTCGAGTTTTCACGTACTTACAGCCACCAGTATGAGGGCGTCTGCGGAACCTAGCGGGATTACTCGTCCCAGGCGCTGGGTGCGACGCCGAGCAGCCGGGCCAGCGTCGGGTACGCGAGCACGACGAGTACCACGACGACGAGGTCAATCAGGACGCTCTCGCGTCCCAGGACCAACCGCACAGTAGCGAGGCCCGCGATCAGCAAGACGAGACTGCCGACGTAGTGCGGGAACAGTTCGCGCTGTTCGTCCCAGTCGACCATTATCTGTCAGTCGCGGGGCCGGATGAAAAGCGTGGCCCCCGAGGAGAGGTGATAACGTTCGGAGACGGAGTCGACAGGCGTAGCGTGTCATAGAATCGTTCACGACCGAAGTAGCGATCCACACTGTGTCTGCGTACGTATCATTTGAGGAGGTCAGCGGAACGATTGCTTTCACAGACAAGACTGGAAGCCCTCGGATCGTTGGCGGTCGAGCGGGTGCTTGCAAGACGAGCGGAGCGAGTCTTCCTGTGCCTCCGAGCCGAGCGCGCGGGGGCTGTCGGGCTGATGTTGCCAGGAGCACTGAAGGCAGTTGCTAGCGGGCGAAGCGAGGGCTCTGACTGTTCGCGGCCACCACCCCAGCAGTCGCGAGTGCTTAATACACGGATTGTACTGATACTGGTGGCTGTAATTCTTTTACTCACCAGTCTCTGCTCTCTGCGGAGACAGACCCGTTCCGCCTGGATTCTCAATTCGAGTTTTCACGTACTTACAGCGAGTCCTGGAGCGGCGCAGAGCATTTGATGCTGGCTCACGAGATTAGGGATGTGACAGCGACCGAGGAACCGGAGGAGACACCCGATGACCCCGGCGACGATACGCCGCGGTGGCGTGAGCGACTCGCGACTGCCTGGGAGTGGATCTCGGGCATCTTCCACGGCCACGCAGGGACGGACCAGCTCAAAAAGCGGGGTCCGTAGCGGCAGCCGGGATTACAGTGACTGCACGGCGTCCATCGCGTCGTCGAGCGAGGGCGCGTCGAAGACATCCCGGCCGACGTACGCATTCGTCCCGGCGCAGTACATGTCACGGGCGACCTCGATCACGGACTCGTCGAGCGGTTCCGGCTGGTGCTCACACAGCGACTTCCAGTCGGCGACGCCCTCCGTCTTCGCGCGCTCTTTGGCCTCACCAACTGCTTCGACCCACTCGGGCTGGGTCCGCTTGTGGTACTGCCGGATGACCTCCTTCGAGAGCTGCTGGCCGTCGTAGGCAAAGCGGTTCTCGTCGAACGTGCCGACGACGTCGGCGACCCTGATCTCGCCGTCGTAGTAGAGACACTCGATCTTGCCGTCCTGATGGGTCAGCCCCGCCTCGGCGGCCTGTTCGGTGACGATCCGGTTGACCTCGCGGGCGACCGCTTCGAGGTCGTCGATCGACGCCTTTCCTGCGATCGCGTCGGCTTCCTCGCGGGAGAGGTACCGGTCCTGCTCCTCGTACTTCGTGGAGAACTCCACGACTGCCTCGGGGAGGTCGACGGGGTCGTCGGGCCAGGCCTTGCGGTCGATGCCGTGATCGGTCGGCGCGGACCGCTTGCGGAGCGACGAGCCGACCGGGACGCGGTTGCGGAACACGATCTCCAGCGGGATCAGATAGTTCGAGCCCGCCGTAGCGTGGTAGGTGTCGTAATCGTAGCTCCCCGCCTCGAACGGAAGTTCGGGTACCTGCGTCAGATCGATCGCCATCTCGCGGGGGGCGTGACCGTCCGCGAGCGCGGCGTCGAGCGACTGCTCCTCGCCGTCGACGACGACGCCGCGGTAGTGGGTAGGCACCCCGGCGTCTTCGAGCAACTCGAAGTTGAACGCGCCCATCGTACACAGCGACGCGCCCTTGTCCGGGATCTCGTCGGGCATCTTCCCCCAGTCGAACACCGAGTAGTCGTCGGTGAACGCGAAGGCGCCACGGCCGAGCGCGTCGGCCATCGCCGCCGCCGCGACCCTGAAGTTCTTGACGCTCGTCATCGGCTGCCCATTCCGGGCCCGTGCTAAAAGGCGTTGCAGTTCCAGCCCGACGCGGGGATCATAGTGATTGTTGTGATTATTTTCGGAGTCGCATCGCATTCTCGGGCGTTTCACGGGCTGACACCGGAGTCTAATGGGTCGACAGCGGTAAAGACTCACAACAATCACTATCAGTCGGCGTGGTCGGCCGTCTTGGAGTCGCGGCGCACCGCCTTGCGGATCGTCTTGGCCGTCAGGCGGGCGATGACGCCGACGTCGCGCCGCCGGTGCACGAGCAGTGCCGTCCCCAGCACGAGGTAGACGGCCGTGTACGCGAGCAGTACGTCGTGGCTCGTGAACCCGACCGTGATGAACTCCCGGAGGATAAGGAACTCGAGGACGACCTGCGAGACGAACAGCACGAGCAGCGTGAGCGCCTCGCGGATGGAGATGTTGAGGCTGCTCAGCACCGCGAGCGCGAAGTACGACTGGGCGGCAGTGATCCAGATCTCCAGGGTCTGCTTGTCGTCGAACGGGAGTGTGCCGTACCCCCCGAGTGCGATGGAGTAGACGACCGCGAGTGTGCCGATCAGCAGCGTCCACTGGTTGAGTTTCGAGGAGATGAGGGCGTTGAACCCGGCGGTCGAGCGGGCTTTGAACACGAGGACGGCGACGACGATCAGCTCCGGCGATTCGCTGGCAAGCGGTGCGATCCACTGGATCATGAAGAAGGGCGGGACGCCGATCGAGGTACCGATCTCTTCGAGGCCGTGGGCGAACGGCTCGACGGCGGTGAAGATCATCAGCCCGGAGTAGGCGAACCCGCCGAGGACGAACGAGACCCGCTGGGGGCGGGGGAACGACTGGAAGTAGTGGGGGACGCCGACGTGCTCCTCGGCGGTCTGGTGGCCCGAGAAGATGACTACGAGGATGTAGGCGGCGTAGATGCCAACGAGGACGACCGTGTCGAGCGCGTCGATGCCGTCGCCGAGCGGGATGAAAAACGCCCACAGCGTCGCCAGCGCGAGGAACGCGATCTCCGTGGCGATCGACTGGTCGAGCGTGACGACGTCGTTGAGCAGTCCGTCGTGGCTCTCGACGGCCGGATCTTCAGTGTTCCGGGCGATCTGGACGGTCATGATGGCGATCCCGGACCAGCCCAGACCGATCAGGATCCGGTTGGCGCCGGTCATGTTCGCGACCGCGAGGTTGGCGGCCTCGCTCCCGGCGTCGGTGCCGGCCTGCGCGCCGGCGTTCCAGGCGTACAGCGCGTCGACGGCGTACTCCGGCGCGACCGCGAGGATGGCTAGGACGGCGATGGCGAACGCCCGCGGGACGTCCTTCTCTGCGGTCTCGGCCGCCCAGGCCAGCAGGAACGAGGCGCCCAGCACTGCGACGCCGCTGACGGCGACGGTCGCGCCGTTGCTCAGGTGGACCCCGGCGAGCTGGACGCCGACCCAGGGAGCCGTCAGAAGGAGGGCACCGGCGACAGCGACCAGCGGGTGACGATACAGTTTCACAGTAGAACAATACCAACATCCGCTTGAAACACTTGCGGATCCGCGCCGGTCGGGGAGCAGCCGGGCGGTTCATTCCGGCCCCGCCGCGGTGTTGGGAGGCCGGCCGTGACTACGACGCCGCGGAGAGGCGGGCGAACGGCGGGCTTTCGGCCCCGGCAAGGGTAGCTCACACCCGTCAGGTTTTACCGCTTCGCTGGCAGAGACGAGACAATGGCAGACGCCTCCCGCGGCAGGGCGAACGTCCCCCGGGACCGGTTCGAGTTCGAACACACCCCCGAGACCGACCAGTCCTTCGAGAACGCCCTGGCGAAAGCCCGCGCCGGCGAGCGCCTCACCGTCGACGACGGGATCGAGCTGTTGACAACGGGCACCGCGATCCGGGGGATCGACCGCCACCGCAAGGAGCTCGTCCTCGAAGC
>PXSQ01000054.1:19522-29650 GCA_003022725.1 Halobacteriales archaeon SW_7_65_23
GAAGACCCCCGCCGACTCGCGCCGGATCGTCGAATCGGCGCTGGACACCGGAATCTACGAGGTGACTTCCGTCAGCGGGCTCCACCCCGCGTTCGCGCTGGACGACGCCCACCGCGAGCTGCTCGAAGCGAGCGACCGCGGCGACCTGAACTACCGCTCGCCCGAGGAGTACGAAGTCGATCCGGGCACCTACTGCAAGCAGCTGGACGCGATGAGCGTCGGCGGCGTCCACCTCCACTCGATGACGCCCGAGGAAGCGTACCACGCCCGCCGTGGCGCCGACTGGAGCTACGAGGAGGTGTACGGCCGGCTGAAGCGCGCGGGCCTGGACTCGGTGCCAGGCACCGCCGCCGAGATCCTCGTCGACGAGGTCCGGGAGGTGATCTGCCCGGGCAAGATCCGCAGCGACGAGTGGGTCGAAGCGATGGAGGGCGCCGCCGCAGTGGGGCTGCCGATGACCGCCACCATCATGTACGGCCACGTCGAGAACGAGGCCCACCGGGTGCAACACCTCGCACGCGTCCGCGATCTGCAGGAGCGCACCGGCGCGATCACCGAGTTCGTCTCGCTCTCGTTCATCCACGCGAACACGCCGCTGTACGAGCGGGGGATGGTCGACGGCGGCGCAACGGCCGACGAGGACGAACTGATGATCGCCGTCTCCCGGTTGTTCCTGGACAATATTCAGCACATCCAGTCCTCGTGGGTGAAATACGGCGACGAACTCGGGCTGAAGATGCTGACCTGCGGCGCCGACGACTTCATGGGAACGATCCTCTCAGAGGAGATTACGAAACGCGCCGGCGGGGAGTTCGGCGAGGCGCGCTCGTTCGCCGAGTACGTCGAGATGATCAGCGCCATCGGCCGCGTGCCCGTCGAGCGCTCGACGGACTACGAGCACCGGCGCCGGATCGACCCCGACGACCCGCCGTTCGGCCCCCGACTCGGCCCCCGTGCCGACGGGACGCCGCTCGTGGAGTGATCGGCAGTCCCCCATCCGGTCCGTCCCGGCGTTTGTTACCCCGGGGACCGAACGGTAGATATGGGGTCGGACGGACTCGTCGAACTCGATCAGGAGTGCTGGGTTGCGTTCGCCAAGTACAATCTGCTGCTGGCGACGGCGTTCAGCGTCTTCGCCGTTCTCTCGCGGACGATGGCCCCCGACAACAGGCTGTTGCTCGTCCAGAACAGCGCGTTCGCGGTGCTGTTCGGGGCCGTCCAGACGTACGCGTGGCTCTCGGCGTGAGTACGAACACTCCTATACAGCCAGACGTGATTGCGATGCGGTGCCGAAAACAATCACAGCAATCACTACCGGACACCGACAGAACTGCGAGCGATCCCTCATAGTGATTATTGTGACTGTTTACCGGATCAACCGCATGCAGTCGTGCGGTCGATCCCGGAACGACTCACAATAATCACTATCACTCTCCACCGATAGACTCGCCCAGTCCGGCAGGCACGTCCAGCTGCAGCAACACCGGGAACAGCACGATCGCGAGCGCGATCTCCGCAAAGCCGACGGCGAAAAACGCGGCCTGGAACCCCACGGCGGTCGCGACGGTCGCGCCGCCGACGATCCCGGTCAGAAAGCCCAGGCTCCCGAAGACGTTGAACCCACCCATCGCCACGCCGCGCTCGTCGGGAGCGGCCAGGTCCGACACCAGCGCCATCGTCGCCGGCGCGACCAGTGCACCGACGACCCCCACCACGAGCATCGCGCCGCCGGCGGCCGGCGCGTTCGGGGCGTAGAAGACGGCGATCACGGCAAAACCGTACAGCAGCGACCCGGCGGCGACAGGGATCACCCGGCCGATCTGGTCCGAGAGCCGCCCGAACGGGTACTGCAGCAGCGCGAACGGGGCGAAAAACGCACCGAGCAGCAGTCCCGTCCCGCCCGCGTCCAGATCGAACGCCGACTGGAAGTACACCGTCCCGACGAGCGCGAAGAAGCCGGCGGTGAGCCGGTCGACGAACCCGAACGCGAACGGCACCGACAGCGACGGCTGCCCCCAGAGTCCGAGCACCACGGCTACCGGGCTGTTGTGTGTCGGCGACGGCGCACGGTCAGTCGCCAGCATCGCGAGCACCCCCGCCGCACCCAGTACGAGTGCAGCGGCGTACAGGGGGACCAGCGGCCCGATCCCGGACAGCACGCCGCCGACCGGCGACCCGACGGCTGTCCCGGCGCCGATCGCCAACCCCGCCGCGCCCATGTTCCGACCGCCGCCGCCCGAGAGGTCCATCAGCGTCGTGATCGCAAGCGAGAACGCGCCGATCGTCGCCGCCCCCTGGAGGAAACGGATCGCGAGCACGCCGCTGTACGGCAGCGACGCGACCGTCGGCACGACGGCGAGTGCGAGGTAGCCGCCAGCACCGACGACGGCGCCGGTGACGATCAGGGGGGTCCGCGAGCCCGTGGCGTCGCTGAACGCCCCCCAGAGCCCGGCACACAGCACGAACCCGAGAAACTCCGCCGTGAGGAACCACTTGCCGGCGTCGAGGATCGCGCCGACGTCACTGCCCCACCCGGCCGGCGTCCCGCCGAGCGCCACCACTAGGTCGGGGATGCCGGGGTACAACAGCACCTGGGCGAACAGCACCGTGAACACGACCCCGGAAAGCACGGCCCGATCGCGGCTGTTCGGCGTCACAGCGACTGTTCGACGCCGACTGAAAAGCAGCTATCGGTTCCGGACCGACACGCGGGAACCTGTCCCAGCGCGGAGCAACGACCACGCGGGCACGGCCGGTCGGGGGACCGGTCCGGCACCGGGAGAACGTCGGGAGCCAGCGGTGGCGGACCCGTGCTGGCCCGGCACCGCCGCCGATCAGGAGACGCTGATCTCGCCGTCACCGTCGATCGTTACCTCGTGATCCTCGACTGTGAACGTGAGCGGGTCGGACCGCTCACCGTCCAGCAGCTCCTGAAGCGACGACGGATCGAGGTACGCGTCGAGGTCCTCGACGGCCTCGGCTTCGATGTCGGTGGTCTCTGCGAGCGCCTCAACGACTGCCTGGCGAGCCGGTGTCGGACTGACCCACTCCTCGTCGTCGGCGTCCTGCATAATGTACATTTCGCCGTTCTCCGAACTCATACGTGCTGTATATCTTCGGAGACATATATAACTCGTGTGAACGTTTTCAAATTCTGAAACGGAGTGCGGTCCCCGCTGTCGAATCAAGCCGCGTGGTGCAGCCGCGAGCTGCAGCCACACCGTCGACGGGGTGTCGAAAGCGGCACGCATTTGGGTGTCGCCCGCGGAGTGGAGGTATGAGCGACTTCACAGCGACGCTCGAAACGTCGAAAGGAGACATCGAGATCCGGCTGTTCGAGGAGAAAGCGCCCCGGACCGTCGAGAACTTCGCCGGGCTGGCCACCGGCGAACAGGAGTGGACCCACCCGAAAACGGGCGAGAGGGTGGACGGGCCGCTGTACGACGACGTCCTCTTTCACCGCGTCATCGAGGGGTTCATGATCCAGACCGGCGACCCGACGGGGACGGGTCGCGGCGGCCCCGGCTACGAGTTCGACGACGAGTTCCACGACGACCTGCGCCACGACGGCCCCGGAATCGTCTCGATGGCCAACAGCGGCCCCGATACGAACGGCTCGCAGTTTTTCATCACGCTCGACGCACAGCCACACCTCGACGACCGCCACGCCGTCTTCGGCGAAGTGATCGACGGCATGGACGTCGTCGAGGAGATCGGCAGCGTCGAGGTCGACCGCAACGACAAACCGACGACTGACGTCTACCTTGAGAACGTCGAGATCCACCGCTGACTGCGGGGTCGGCGCGTCGGCTGGACTGTCCTCCTGTGCGCTCTCCCTTCGACGGTAAGCTGCACCACGCTCGACAGTAAAAGGCTCCGTCCGTGCGCCCGATCCGAATCAGCCGCCACCGTCATCACCGTTCAGTCATGCGATAAGCGGCCCGTACTGGCAGCCCGTGGTGGGAATGTGGAGCTTACTGCAGTAACCAGGTTCTTAACAAAATACGCACTGCCCGAAGGATGGCGTGTTGTGACTCGAACAACAATTTCCGAGGAAGACGAGGGCAAGCGCGTGGTCAACCAGAACAGCGACACCGTCGGCATGATATCGGGCGTCCGGAACGACACGATCTACGTCGATCCCGACCCGGGGCTGACCGACAAGATCAAATCGACGCTCGGCTGGGACGACATCGAAGAGGGAGACTACCCGCTGAAACAGTCCCACATCGACACGATCACCGACGACGAAGTGCGGCTGAAGCGGTAAGGGTCGGCTCCCGGGACTCGAGACAGATTCGGAACGCGGACGCGACCGCAGCCTGGTCCGCTCGACACTCATCATGCCAGAAACAGTCATCATTCTGAATCCGAAGAGTGGAAGCGGCGACCACGTCAACGCGGTGACCGACCGCGCACAGGTGCTGGGCTACGACGTCGAGCAGACCGAGGAAGGCGGCGACGGCGTCGCGCTGGCCCGTGAAGCGGCAGCAGCCGGCGCGGACCGGATCGTCGCTGCCGGGGGCGACGGCACTGTCAACGAGGTCGTCCGCGGCATCGACGAGGCTGAGGCGCTCGACCGCGTCACGCTTGGCGTCCTCCCCGTCGGCACGGGGAACAACTTCGCCGGACAGCTCGGCATCACCGACCTCGACACCGCCTTCACCGTCATCAAGGAGGGCGAGCGGCGGCGGATCGACCTCGGGGAGGCCGACGGTCACGCGTTCGTCAACTCCTGTATCGCCGGGCTGACCTCCAACTCCAGCAGCAAGACCGACCCGGGGATGAAAGACCGGCTCGGCGTGGTCGCGTACGTCGTGACGACCCTCCAGTCGATGGTCGAGTTCGACGCGATGCACCTCACGGTCGAGACCGAGGAGGGCGGGGAGGGCGGGGAGCACTCCTCCGCCTGGCGCGGCGAGGCGCTAGCAGTCCTGATCGGGAACGGGCGGCGGTTCGTGGCCGGCGGTGACACCCAGGCGCACATGGAGGACGGGCTGTTCGAGGTGATGATCGTCGAGGACACGTCGAAACTGGATCTCATGAGTGAGGCGCTGACCGACCAGCTACTCGGCGGGGAGGACGACGCGGTCGTTCGCACCCGGACGCCGTCGCTCCGGATCGACGTTCACGACCCCCAGTCGCGGCAGTTCAGCCTCGACGGCGAGATCATCGAACGCGACCACCTGGCGATCGACGTCCGTCCTAGCACGCTCAGCGTCGCCGTCGGCGACGGTTATCAGCGCAACCCCGACATGAAATGACCCGCCCGGTCCATCGATTTACAGCCACCAGTATAAGCATTCGCCGTCCCTGGCGGACTGATAGTGATTATTGTGAATTATTCCGGGATCGACTACACGCAGTCGTGCGGTCGGCCCAGTAAACAGTCACAATAATCACTATGAAAGGGCGGGGCGCGTCTGACAGCTTCGCCGCCAGACTTCGACCGCAGTCACTCAGCGCCGGGGCGGGGGAGCAGCGGCTGGTAGTCCTCGTGTCGCAACATCCCGAGGCGCGTGCCGTCGATCGTCCGGACGAACGTGTAGAGTTCGTCCTCCGTCTTGGCGTTCTCCTTGACGCCGCCGGCGTGGCGGAGTTCGTACATCCCGGCGATCATGATCACCGTCTCCGACTCGGGGGCGAGCAGTTCGATCACCTGGAACACGTTCTGATTGGCGATCGTCCGGTAGACCTGGTACTCGGAGACGGCGTCGGGGTCGAACGCGTCGGTGAACTCCTCGGCGTAGTTGTCGGGGATGACGTACTCGATCCCGAACTCGTCGTCGTCCTCCTCGCCCATGTCTTTGGTGACGATCGACGTGTGTACGGCCGGGATGGTCACCGCCCTCCACCCCTCATTGCGGCGTTCCTCCGCAAGCAGTTCCATCTCCTCGTTGGTCTGTTCCCAGGCCTGGCTCCGGATACCCTGCTCGTCGCGGAGTCGCTCCTCGGGGTTAATGTCGCCGCGCTCCGTCGAGTCTGTCATACGTCCAGTTCCGAGGACGAGTCAGTTAACCCTTATGAGAGCGCCGCCGGAATCAGGCGACGCCGAACAGGACCTCCATCAGAAACGAGGTCAGCAGGATCAGGAGGCTGCCCAGAAACAGCTTGGACTCGTCTGTGAGCCTGAGCCAGGGGCGGGGTGGCGGGAGCCACCGGACCGGCGGCAGCTCGTTGACGATCTCCTGGAACCGGGTCCGTGCCGCGTCGGCGGCGATCGTGTCCCCCGTCGGGTCGACCGACCCCGACTTCCTAAGGAGGTCGCTGGGATCGGACGGCCACAGCCGGACCACCGCGTACGCCATCACGATCCAGCCGGCGACGAACAGGTAGATCTTCGTGTGGACGAGCCCACCGCCGGTGAGAACACCGAGGACGAGCGCGCCGGCCGTCACCGCGGCTGTCATGGCCAGCGCGTACGTGAGTGCGTGGGTCAGCGCGATCGTACTGAGCTGGAGCCGCTCGGTGAACGAACGGGCCATGCAGCTACTGGTGGCGGTCGTCCAGCGTCTCCTCTGGCGTGCGGTACTCGGGGTCGTGACGGTGGCATAAGCTCCGACGCCCGGACGCGCTGACCGTATAGTATTCCGGTTTCTGCTGTTCGCAAGCGCCGCCGAACTCCGCTTTCATGGCGTCGAGGGCCTTACCCTCGTTGTTCGCTCGGACGTGCTCCGCGACATCGTCGAGCGTCGGCTCGATGCGGCTCGGCACGTGGATGTCGCCGAACACCTCCTCGTAGATCTCGTCGATCGTGCTGTAGCGAGTCTCCATGCCCAGCATTCCCCGGAGCCTGTCCCTGATGCTGCGGTCGGCCCGCTGGCGCTCGCGGAGGATCTCCTCGAGCGTGCCGATCCCCTGCCAGACCTCGTCGTCGAGGTCCTCGTACTCTGGCGGGCGGATGCGGACCGGGCAGCGCGTGCTGAACGGACAGCCGTCCGGCGGATACCGCGGGTTCGGCGGCGTCCCGTGGAGCGTGATCCGATCCTTCTCGGCGGTCGGATCCGGTTCCGGGATCGCCGACAACAAAGAGAGCGTGTACGGGTTCGCCGCATCACTGAACAGCTCCTCGGTCGGGCCGAGCTCCATGATGTTGCCCAGATACATCACCGCGACGCGGTCGCAGATGTGCCGGACAACGGAGAGGTCGTGGGCGATGAACAGGTAGGTGAGCCCGAACTCGTCTTGAAGCTCCTCGAGCAGGTTGATCACTTCAGCCTGCACCGAGACGTCCAGGGCGCTGACGGGCTCGTCCAGCACGATGAACTCCGGTTCGAGCGCCAGCGTCCGCGCGATGCCGACGCGCTGGCGCTGCCCGCCGGAGAACTGGTGGGGGTACCGGTAGTAGTGCTCGCGCTGGAGCCCCACCGTGTCCAGCAGGTCACGGACGTGCTGGCGGCGTTCGCGGGGCGTCCCCCACTCGTGGACGTCCAGCGGTTCGCGGATGATCTCGCCGACCGTCATCCGGTTGTTGAGGCTCGAGTCGGGGTCCTGGAACACCATCTGGGCGTTGCGCCGCCACTGCTTGAGCTCGTAGCCTTTCAGCGTCGTGATGTCGGTCCCGTCGAACCGGATCGTCCCGTCGGTCGCCTCTTCGAGCTGGATCAGCGTGCGGCCGAGCGTCGTCTTCCCACAGCCCGACTCGCCGACCAGCCCGAGCGTCTCGCCGCGTTTGATGTCGAAGGTGACGCCGTCGACGGCGCGCACCGGGCGGCCACCGAACGGCCCGGGTTTGTCCCCACCGTAGTAGGTTTTCAGGTTCCGTACCTCGACCATCACGTCCTCCTCGGGCGAGCCCGCCGTCTCGACCTCCGTCTCCGGGTGGACCGCGTCCTGGCTCATCGTCCGTCACCTCCACCCTTCCGCTGGTGGTACTCGACGGCCTTCGCAGTCGAGCGGTCCTCCGGGTACAGCAGGCACGCGGCCACGTGGTCTTCGTCCTCGCCGTCGACCGGGACGAGCTCCGGATGGATCTGCGTACACTCCTCAAACGCCTTCGGGCAGCGGGGTGCGAACCGGCAGTCCGTCGCCGACTCGGTCGGCGTCGGCACGTTGCCGTCGATCGTCCGGAGCTGCTCGCCGGACTGGCTCCCCGGAATCGACTCGAGCAGCCCCCGCGTGTAGGGGTGTTTGGGGTTCTCGAACAGCCGTTCGACCTCCGCCGTTTCGATGATCTCGCCGGCGTACATGACGTTTACCTTGTCCGTGACGTTCGCGATGACGCCCATGTCGTGGGTGATGAACATGATCGCCAGGTCCCGATCCTCCTGGATTTCCGCCAGGAGCTCCAGGATCTGTGCCTGGATCGTGACGTCAAGCGCTGTCGTCGGCTCGTCGCAGATCAGCACCTCGGGCTCGCAGGCCAGCGCCATCGCGATGACCGCCCGCTGGCGCATCCCGCCGGAGAACTCGCTGGCGAACGTCCGGACCGTCTCGGTCTCCGTGTAGCGGATGCTGCTCCCTTCGAGGATCCGGCCGGGGCTCTCGATCAGCCGCATTGGTTGCCGACCGTGTACACGGGGTTGAGGCTGGTCAGCGGGTCCTGGAAGATCATGCCGATCCGGCCGCCCCGCATGAGGCGCTTGGCCTCGCCGCTGACTCGCGTCAGTTCGACGAATCCGGCCGTCGGGTTCTGGGGCGTTCCCTCGGTGACGAACACGCAGTCGTCCTCGTCGATGATGTCGAGGTCGTCCGCGTACCCGCTTGCGAGCACGTCCGCCAGCGTCACCTCCGAGACGTGGCCGCAGTCGAAGTCCTGGGGCGTCGCGTCGACCGACGGGTCATCCAGCAGGTCCGCCGGCCGGTGTTCGTTCTCCAGCCGGGTGACGTCGACGACCCGGCCGGAGAACTCGCTGGCGAACGTCCGGACCGTCTCGGTCTCCGTGTAGCGGATGCTGCTCCCTTCGAGGATCCGGCCGGGGCTCTCGATCAGCCGCATGTGAAAAACGCCGTCTGGAGGTTCTTCACCTCGATGATCGGTTCCTCGCTGCTCGCAGTGTCCTCAAGCTGTGATTCCATCGACATCAGGCACCACCTCCGCCGCCTTCGCTGCCGATGTCCGCCTGCACGTCCAGCGCGTCCCGCAGCGCGTCACCGAACGCGTTGAAGCCCGTCACGACGAGCACGATCAGGATGCCCGGAATCGTCGCCACGTGCCAGGATTTCGTCGAGACGAACGACCGACCCTCGGCGATCATGCGTCCCCACTCGGGGGTCGGCGGGTTGATGCCGATCCCCAGGAACGACAGCGCCGCGGTCGTGATGACGATCGTCCCCAGCACCAGCGACGCGTAGATGATGATGTAGATCACCACGTACGGCGCCATGTGCTTGCGCATCGTGACGCTCGGGCGTTGCCCGAAGCTCTTTGCGGCGTCGATCCACTCCGCCTGGGCGATCTGCAGCGAGGGCCCGCGTATGGATCGCCACAGCGACGGCCAGTACACGAACGCCAGTATCAGCGCCAGTAAGATCCCCCCGTCATAGAGGTTGACGATCGGATGATTCGCCTCCCTGAGCACGACGAACAGCAAGATTACGAGCAGGACGAACGGCACCGACTGGATCGAGTCGCTGCCGATCACCGCCACGAGGTCGACCAGCCCCCGGTAGTAGGAGGTGATCATCGCCAGCGCGAGGGCGAACCCGGCGCTGAGCCCCGTCGCGAGCAGCCCGATCACCAGCGATGTTCGTGCTCCGTACGCGAGGAACGTGAACAGGTCCTTTCCGTCCGAGTTCGTTCCGAACGGCGCCCAGCGGTCGTACCGGTCGTACTCGAGCGGGCCGACGTTCGTGTTCCCGTTCGACCTGGTCTGGATGTTTAGGGTGCCGTGCGGTGACGACGTGACCTCGCCGTTCTCGTTCAGGTACGTGTGTTCGTTCTGATACGGTTCGTAGAGGTTCTCTTCGGCGGTCACCGGGCCGAGCGCCGGCGCCCACGTGGCCAGCACGACGAACATGATCACGATGATCAGCCCCGCCTGTCCCCAGGGGTGGCCCCGGAGCCTGTCGATGCTGTCGTCGATCGGCGCCCAGTCTGCTTCCCGGTAGTGGTTGCGATACGTGAGGTAGCCACGCCAGAACCAGTACAGCAACAGGAACGCGTAAGCGTACACCACGACCACCCGG
>PXSQ01000055.1 GCA_003022725.1 Halobacteriales archaeon SW_7_65_23
CGTTCTACGCCTCCTTCACCGGACACGATGTCGAAACCACAAACAACTGGCTGAAACAGTTCGCCTGGACGTGGAACGTCTGTCTAAGTTAACGGTGCCCCGGCTCATCCCGAAAGCACTATCAGACGCCCCTGCCGTCGACCAGCGCCGCTTCGAGTAGTTCCAGCGGGTGACGGATGTCGTAGCCGGTGCCGTGCTCCATCTGCATCGCACAGGTTGGGCACTCGGTCATCCCGGTGTCTCCCTCGGCGTGCTCCATGTGCTCGAACATCTCCTCGCCGATCTCCATCGACTTCTCGTACTTCTCGGCCTTCCAGCCGTACGTGCCCGAGATGCCCGAACAGGACTCGCCGACGTCCTCGATGCCGACGCCGTCGACGTCGCGGAACAGCTCCAGGGCCTGCCGTTCGAGCCCCTGGTTGCGGGCGTGACACGGCGCGTGGTACGCGAACTCCTCGGCGAGGTCGCCGCTGACCTCCACCTCTGCGAGCTCGCCCTGCAGATCCTCGTGGATCCGGAGGTACTCCAGGGATTCGAACGTGTTGGCGGCGACGTCGTCGATCCCCGGGATGTCGAACAGCTCCGGGTACTCCTGGCGCAGCGCCATCGAACAGGAGGTGCAGGACGCGATGGCGTCGTACCCCTGGTCGACGAGGTCCGACATCGAGGAGACGTTCACCTCGGCGTGCCGGCGCGCGTCGTCGAGCATCCCGTTGGCAAACATCGGCGTTCCCGAACACTTCTGCTCGGGCACGACGACCTCGTAGCCGAAGTGCTCGTACACACGGACCATCGCCTTCCCCACCTCCGTCGTGTTGTAGTTCGAGTAGCAGCCGTGGAAGTAGGCGACCTTCTTGTCGGCGTCCTCGGGGAGTCCACGCTCGCGGCGAGCCGCCTGGGCGCGTTCTTTCGACCCCGCGGCGGCGCCGCGTTTGTCCCACCACTCGCGGAACGTCTCGGTGGCGAACTCGGGGAACTCCCGCTCTTTGGTGACGTTCATCGCGACGTTCGCGAGCCGCGGCAGCTTGCTCGCCAGCCAGGCAGACGTCCGGTAGTTCGAGAGGATGCGGTTGCGCCAGTACTCGATCGACGTCTTGTCCATCTGCTCGCTGACGTACTCCCCGCGGGCGGTGTTGTGCATCTGCGACAGTGGCACGCCCGCCGGGCAGGCGTTGTCACAGCGCATGCAGTTCGAACAATCCATCACCGAGTCGTCGATCTCGTGCTCGTCGTCGCGCTGCTTGAGCCGCCACTGCTCGGGGCCCTGGAACTTCGGCCCCGGGAACTCGTCGTCGACCTCTGCGACCGGACAGTTCGTGTCGCAGGTCGAACACTTATAACAGGAGTCCGATCCCGGTCGCAGGTCGAAGTCGTCGCTGTCCGGGAACACGTCGACCGGCTCGAACTTCTCGCCCGTATTCGGTGCCGACGGATTGAACTCTCCGTCCGGATCCGTCTCAGTCGGTTGTTCTGCGTCGCTCATACTGCCTCCTGTGCCGCGCTCCGGCCAGCCGCATACCCAGTCGCAATCGAGACGCCGCTGCCGGATTTCTCGGCGGCCAGGTCGTAGCCGCCTAACACCGACCCCGCCGCCCGCAGGTTGGGGAACTCGACGTCACCGCCCCCGTCGAGCGGCCTGAGGTCGTTGTCCGTCTCGACCCCAAAGCGGGCGAACTCGTGGTCGCCGAACACCTCGTTCTCGAACCAGTCGTAGCGGTCCGCTGGGTGGGGGATGTGACAGTCGAAGATCGGTTCGTACACACCCTCGCGGTCGGACTGGACGCCCTTGCCCACGAGGCCGCCCGTCGCCAGGACGTACTCCTCGGCGGTGTTCGGAATCTCCGCCCCGTTTTTCTCGATGTAGACGCGCTCGATCCGGTCCTCGCCGTCGAAGTCGACGACGGGGTTGCCCGTCTCGATGCTCGCGCCGGCCTCGTCGAGCGCCGCGAACAGGGCGTCCTCCAGTCGCAGGCCGGGCAGCGAGGGCGGGCCCATCGGTACCTCGAACACGTCGGCGCTCAGCCGGTCGGCGAGGTCGGCTCTTACAGCCCCGGCGTGGTCGTCGCCGAGGACGGCCGGGAACCCGACGCGCTCCTCCTCGTCGAGTTCGGTGTTGACGCGTGCGGCCAGCGCCTCCCGGGCCGGCCGGTCGCGCCCTCTGACTGTGACCTCGCCGTTCGTGTCCAGCAGTTTCGCGTACCGGGTCACCTTCGCGTCCGCGCGCAGGTCGCCCGGGAACTGGATCGTGACGCCGCGCACGTCGAAGGGGACCCCCGCGGCGTCGAGGTGCGCGGCGGCGTGTGGCGCGTCAAAGTCGGTCATCGACTCCAGGCCCACGAGCATGAGGTCGCGCGTGTCGCTGGCGAGCCCCGCGCTCGCACTCGCCGGGTACCGCGCCGTCGGCTTGATCGTCCCCCCGTGGGTCGGCAGCAAGGCGTTCGTATCGGTGTGCCCGCCCTGGTAGTTCGGGACGGCATCGTCGAACAGGTCGAGCCCCTCACGGACCGCGTCGATCCCGACGGTCCGGTACGGGTGCGGGTCCGGCAACTCCGGGATCGTTGCGTAGGGATCGGTCACCGGTCCTTCCCCGTCGTGCGTGTATCCGAGCACGTCGACGAGGCCGGACGCGCTCCGTAGCGTGCTCTGCTTGTACGACACCAGGCGGACGTCCGCCCCCGTCCGCGCGGCCGACAGCGCGCTCGTGAGGCCGGCGAGCCCCCCGCCGATCACCAGCACCTCCGACTCAATCGCCATGCTCGGTGCCCCCGTCGGCAGCGACGCCAGCTTCCCCGGAGGACTGCGCCGGTGTCGACCCCGCGTCGAACGCGGCGAAGTCGACCGGCTCCCCGTCGGCCGGATCGTTGTCGCGGTTCTGCGTCGTCGCGTGCAGCGCGTAGTTCAACATCGCCTGGGAGAGCTGCTCGCCCCAGAGCGCGTGGCGCTGGCCCTTCCAGCGCTCGGCGAGCAGTTCGTCCCAGGCCTGGCGGGCGACCGACTCGTCGTACTCGCCGTGGAGTTCGTTCGCCATCCGGTGACAGCAGAACCCGCCCTGGCAGTTGCCCATCGACGCGCGGGTCCGGATCCGGACGGCGTTGAGGTCCGAGCCCGACTGCTCGATGGCGTCCTGGATCTCGGCGCGCGTGACCCCCTCGCAGTTGCAGACGACCGGGTTGGGGTCGGTCGTCTTCAGCACCTCGTCGGCCCGCGAGCCCAGCCGTTCGACGCTACGCCGGCCGATCGGCGAGCGGAGGCCGAACTCGTCCATGTAATCGCGGAGCACGGAGAACTTCTCGCTGCCCGGCAGCGGGACGTCGGCGGTGCGGCAGTCGGCGTCGATGCCGAACTGGTTGCAGACGTGGTCGCTGATTTCCTCGCCCATCATCCGGTAGGTGGTGAACTTCCCGCCGACGATGCTGGTCATCCCCGGCAGGTCGTCGCGGGTCTCGTGGTCCAGCAGGAAGTAGTCGCGGGTGATGTCCGTCGGATCGTCGCTGCCAACGTCCGGCGGCTCGTACAGCGGCCGCACGCCCCAGAAGGAGCGGATCGTCCGCGCCTCCTCCAGTATCGGGACCAGCTCCTTCAGCTCGTCGATCATCAGGTCGACCTCCCACTGCTCCTCGGGGTACTCCGCCGGGTCCTCGACCTCCTCGTCGGTCGTGCCGAGGATCGCGGTCGTCTCGTGGGGGACGATGATGTCCGCGTCGCCTTTCGGCCGACAGCGGTTGATCACGGTGTCGACCTGCCGGACGTTCATGATCGTCATGACGCCCTTCGAGGGTCGCACTTCGATGTCGACGTCCGCCATCTCCCCGATCCGCCCGGCCCAGGCGCCCGTGGCGTTTACTACGTAGTCGGCCCTGATCTCCTCGCGGCCCCCCTCGGTCCCGTGGACCCGTTTGCCCGATCCCGAGTCGTGCTCGACCTCCAGCCCGACGACCTCGCCGTCCTCGACGAGCAGGTCGGTCACCGTCGTGTGGGTCTCGATGCGAGCGCCGTGTTCCATCGCGCTCGCGGCGTTGGCGACCACCAGCCGGAACGGGTCGATCGCCCCGTCCGGGACGGTGATCGCCTTGTCGATGTCCTTCGCGAGGTGGGGTTCCATCGCCCGCGCTTCCTCCCGCGAAACTACCTCTGCGGGGATCCCACACTCCTCACAGCCGGCCAGCTTCTCCTGGAAGTACTTCTCCGTGTCCTCCGGGCGCTTGACGAACAGGCCACCCGTCATCTCGACGCAGTGGCTCGCGATGTCCCTGAGGACGCGGTTCTCCTCGATGCACTCCGTCGCACTGGCCTGATCCGCGACGGCGTACCGGCCGCCGCTGTGGAGCAGGCCGTGCATCCGACCGGTCGTGCCGTGTGTGAGATTCCCCTGCTCGACGAGTGTCACGTCGAGTCCCCGCATCGAGAGGTCCCGGGCGATGCCGATCCCGGTCGAACCGCCGCCAATGACGGCGATGTGTGGTGCGGATGCCATCTTGTCCCCGTTGGGAGTCAACATACTTTATTTTATCGACGAATACCAATCTACAGTAAAGACAGTGTAGTGACGCATGGTACTAACTGACGAACCGTTTGAACGTCCCTTGTGGATCAGTGACCTATCAGTATAGAAGTCTCGGGTAGAAAGCGTGAGAACACCGGAGAGAGACCCTCTGGACGCGTGTCCTATCAACAGCCGCCGGGGTGCATCCGGTACCGGTTTTCTATCACGTCTGGTAATGCGCGGGTAAATATTATAAACGTCGGTAACCGATAGCTGCCGAACTACAGGATGTACCGACTGTTCAAACTGCTTATCGCGGGGTGTTATAAGCGATAAGTCGATAGTTGCCGTTCGGTAGTGGGGACGGTAACGACGAGGCAGCAGACGACCGAACTCGTGGAAGTGTCGACCCGCGTCACGACGCTGTCCGAGCGGGCCGAGACGCGGAGGAGACCCTCGAACACTTCCGGTCCCGTTCAACGCCTCGAACCCGATCCTAGGGTACAACCGGGACGCGTTCAGGCGGGCCGGGCTCGACCCCGACCGGCCGGGTCGACAACCTTCGTCGCGTCCGATCAGTGAACTTTTTTCCCGTCCGACAACTTCACCCTCCCCGATATCCGGGATCTCTTTACGCACACTCCCAGCCCCAGTAGTTACTTTTATAATGATTCACTATATTGTTTACCAACACGGCGGAATAGATCGTAAACTTTCCGCCTAACGGAGACTGGATAAACCATGTCAAACACGTACGTAGGTGCAATCGATCAGGGGACGACAGGGACCCGCTTTATGGCATTCAACCACAGCGGGGAGATCGTCGCCAACGCATACAAGAAACACGAACAGATCTACCCGGAACCCGGCTGGGTCGAGCACGACCCCGAGGAGATCTGGGAGAACACGACGGAAGTCGTCAACCAGGGGCTTGACGAAGCGGGCCTCGACGCCTCCCAACTGGAAGCGCTGGGGATCACCAACCAGCGTGAGACCACGGTCGTCTGGGACGCTGAGACTGGGAAGCCAGTATACAACGCCTTGGTCTGGCAGGACCGGCGGACCACAGACCGGGTCGAGGAGCTGGAGGCGGAGAACAAGGTCGGCTGGATCCGGGGCAAAACGGGCCTGGAAGCTGACGCGTACTTCTCGGCGACCAAGACCGAGTGGATCCTCGATAATGCGGATCCGATCAAGCTCCAGCGGATCCGCCCGGAGGACGTCCGCGACCGCGCCGAAGACGGCGAACTCCTGATGGGGACGATCGACTCATGGCTGATCTACAACCTCACCGGGAATCATATCACGGACGTCTCGAACGCCTCGCGGACGATGCTGTACAACATCCACGATCTGGAGTGGGACGAGGATCTCCTGGAGGAGTTCGGCGTCCCCGAGTCGATGCTGCCTGAAGTGCGGCCATCGTCCGACGAGGACTACTACGGCACGACCGATGCCGACGGGTTCCTGGGGGCCGAGGTGCCCGTCGCAGGGGCGCTGGGCGATCAGCAGGCGGCGATGTTCGGCCAGACGTGTTTCGACGAGGGCGACGCGAAAAACACGTACGGCACTGGCTCGTTCTACTTGATGAACACCGGCGAGGAAGCCGTCGAATCCGAACACGGCCTGCTGACGACCATCAGCTTCCAGCAGTCGGGTGAACCCGTCCAGTACGCGCTGGAAGGGGCCATCTTCATCACCGGCGCCGCCATCGAATGGCTCGAAGACGTCAGCCTCATCGACGACGCCGCCGAGACCGCGGAGCTCGCACGCTCCGTCGATTCGACAGACGGCGTGTACATGGTTCCGGCGTTCACGGGCCTGGGCGCGCCCCACTGGGACGGCCGCGCACGCGGCACCATCGTCGGCATGACCCGCGGCACGGAACGCGAACACCTCGTGCGTGCGACGCTGGAGTCGATCGCCTACCAGACCCGCGACGTCGCCGAAGCGATGGAAGCGGACTCGGGCGTTGAGACGACGAGTCTGCGCGTCGACGGCGGCGCAGTGAAGAACAACTTCCTGTGTCAGCTGCAGTCCGACATCATCCAGACCGAAATCGTGCGGCCGGAAGTCGACGAGACGACGGCGCTGGGCTCGGCGTACGCCGCGGGGCTGGCGGTCGGCTACTGGGACGACCTCGACAGCCTGCGGGACAACTGGCAGGTCGACAGTGACTTCCAGCCGGAGATGGACGACGCGGACGCCGACAGCATGTACAGCCGCTGGGACGACGCTGTCGAGCGGTCACTCGACTGGGCAGTGGACGACGAGAATGAGTAAACATGGTGCTGGAGCTCACACCCGAGACGGTCTTCGTACTGGCTGATCTGGCCGACGTGTCGGATCAGCTGCTGCAGACCGGGTACGACACGGGCGATCCCGGCGACGTTATCGACCAACTGACCCGGCCGGAACTCTGGATCGGTGCCGCAGCGGGCGGCGCGTTCGGTGCCGCACTCGGCGCCCTGCCGGCGTTCTGTTTCACCGGGTTTCTCGTCATCGCCGGCGTTTTCGGCGGCGGCGGATTCGGTGTCGGGACCGGGTTCGGTCCGGTGTTCGGCCCACACATCAGCTTCGCAGGCGGTGCAGCAGCCACTGCCTACGCCGCCCAGGCTGGCAAAATGGAGTCAGGGTTCGACTACCATAACGGGAAAGACATCACATTCGCGTTGGGCAGTCGACCAGACATACTGGCCGTCGGTGCAGCGTTCGGGGTACTCGGTCTGACGCTCGAACAGGTTTCGCGTCAACTCCAGCTCCCGCTGGACCCGATTCCGCTGTCGATCTGTATCAGCGCAGTCATCCACCGTGCTGTGTTCGGCTACAGCATCGTCGGAACGGTCAGTGACAAGGCGAACGGCTACTTCGACATGGGGCCGTTCGAGCGCGAGGAGACGCGCGAACCCGGCGAGGTCAACGGCGACGGCGAGAAAGACAGCGAGGATCGCCTCGCCGTCGAGCCGTGGCTGCCGGAGATGTACAAGTGGTCACACGTCTCGGCGATCGGGCTGGTCACCGGTGGCGCAGCCTCGTTCGTCGCATTCCGGCTTATCAGTAGTGGACTCGGTGTCAACGCGGCCTTCGCTGGCTTCGGGATCAGTGCAGCGTCACTGACTTTCCTGAATCTGGGAATCGGACGGATTCCCGCCACCCACCACATGACACTGCCGGCAGCGACGGCATACATGGCAACGCACGAAGATATCATCGTGAATGTCGGTGGTATCGACCCCGGCGGACTGTCTGTTGGGCTGGTCCCGGCGCTGATAATCGGTACGCTGTTCGGGCTCCTCGGCGCACTGATCGGCGAGGTCCACCAGCGGATCTTCTACGCCCACGGCGGCACCCACTTCGACCCGCCAGCAGCGTCCATCGTTGTCACCACGCTGATCATTGGCCTGCTCACCGCGGCCGAAGTGCTCAGCTGGGGCGTCTGGATCCCGGGCACCACGTAGAACCAACCGCTTCCGATTCCGATTTTTTAATGACCGACACTGAAAGACAGCCCGGCGAGTGCAACGGAACTCGCAGCGGCGCCTGGACAGGTACCGCGGGATTGAATAGGCCGGTGGCAAATCGATAACTATGTCGGACGTACAGCTCTCAGACCGGATGATCCGGGCCGACCGCCTGAGCAAGGTACTCGCCCTGGTCGTCGCGATGGTGTTTTTCGTGGGTAGCCTCTGGCTGACCGAGGCCCAGTACATCAGTTCCATCGCCGCCGCGGGGGCGGGGATCGGCGCACGATTTCTGCTCCCCTATGGCGTCAGCCTCACCGTGCCCGAGGGCGAGGGCGTCTCGATCGAAGACCACCCTGGAACAGGGAACTACCATCACGGCGCGGTCGGGGCGGCGTTGCTGCTCGGCTCTCTCGTCATGGTGGGGGTACTGGCTGAAACAGGGGAGACGAACCTGACGCTGGCGCTCGGTCTGATTGCGATGGGGTTTCTGTTCGTGATCTTCTCGGAACTCCTTCCGCGCGGGTAACTGGCCCGTGCTCCACCATCGTCTCGTGGTCCCCGGTCGTCTCGTCGACCGGGGGTATCGAGGCTGCTTTGCGGTCGGTGTGGGCTGGACCGACATCGGCCGGTCGACCGGCTCCCCGTCCACTCACACTGTCACGACCGGAACGTCGGCAGTCCGGACGACTTTCTCGGTCACACTCCCGAGGAGGTACCGGTCGAGGCCCGTTCGACCGTGGGTCCCCATCACGATCAGGTCGATGTCCTCTGTCTCGGCGTAGTCGAGTATCGCCTCGTATGGGACGCCAGCCCGCACGGCAGTCGTCGCATCGACGTCGCCGAGTTGCTCTCTGGCCTCCTCGACGATGGACTCGCCCTGCCGTTCGAGCGTCCTCTGGACCTCCTCGGCTGTCGATCGATCACCGACCATCCCGGCAGTTCCGCCTTCGGGGTGACCAACCATCCCGGGTGCCTTCTCCTGATCCGGGTCGCTTCCGAGCCCTGCGTGAGTCGTATCGACGACGTAGAGCACGTGCACTGTCGCATCGTAGGTCTCGGCCAAGTCGCGAACGTCCTCTATCGCCGCCTCGGCGCTCTCGCTTCCGTCGGTCGGATAGAGAATGTTTGCGTACATTGTGTCTCCCCCCAGGGCTGTTCCCTGGGTGAGATGCTAGACGCTCTGCTCAAGAAAGGGTTTCGAGAGTTCTAGACTTTTTGGAGAAGTATCGTGGGAACGTGCTCATTGCCCGCAAATTTAGTAGTATTCATTCTCTTCTAGGGAAAAAATTCATCGTTATCATCATCAATATAGGAATACGACTCCGGGTGTCGGACGCCGAGCGTCCGGCCCGCCGCATACGCAGTGACGGATCGGATCTGCGGGGAGAACACCACTGGCAAACCACAATGCTCAAGGGATCAGCACGGACTCACCAAACTATGTACGAACGGCTGGGGCTGGAGGAGAGCGATCTCAGGAAGGCCGGGATCGTGGTCGGCATCATGACGCTCGTGATGCTGTTCGTGATCGACGCCCCGTTGCTTGCACGGCTGGTGGCGGCTCTCATCCTCGCTACGATCAGTGCAGCTGTCTTCCTGCTGGTGACGATCGTCCTCAACACGGTCAAACCCGACCTCTGATACTGATCGTCGTGCGTATTTTTCGAACCGCATCTCGTAGCGCCGGGTTCATCAGGGAGAGCTCGGAGCACGACGAGTCGACGGCGGGACAACAACCAGCATGAAGGCCCCAGATCCCCTCCCAGGCAGTATGTCAGTTCCTGACTACTCC
This sequence comes from Halobacteriales archaeon SW_7_65_23, assembly GCA_003022725.1. Taxonomy (GTDB): domain Archaea; phylum Halobacteriota; class Halobacteria; order Halobacteriales; family Haloarculaceae; genus Halovenus. The sequence goes on from PXSQ01000055.1 coordinate 9,740, forward strand.
CAATCGGCGACCTTTTTATTATGTAGCCGGTACCACTGATAACAAAGCCGCTGATTCCACATGGACATCGACGCCCGGATCAAACGCCGACGCCGCCAAGACGAGAGTCCCCGGCTGATTCAGGATTACGAGACGTTGTCGCCAGCAGCGCACATCGACGAGCCCTCCGACCGCGGGCCGGTGTTCGAGCGCCTGCTGGACCACCTCGACCCGGTGTTCGACAGCCGACTACCGCCGAACGCGTACGTGTACGGGCCGTTCGGGTCGGGGAAGTCGGCGATCGTCACGGCGCTGTTTACCCACCTGGAGCGGCTGTCGACCGAGCCACGGTCGGTGATCTACACGACCACCCGCGCGGGATCGCCGACCTCGCCGGGGTTCATCTACGTCGACATGCGGGAGACCACGAGCAAGTTTACGTTCTATCACCGGGTGCTGGACGCGCTGGTCGACGAGCCGGTGCCCGAGCACGGCATCAGCACGGAGAAGCTCCAGGAACGGCTCCACGACCTGCTCGACGAGTTCACGACCGGCGTCGTCGTGGCCGTCGACCACGTCGGCGAACCGAACACGACCGACATCGACGAACTGATCGAGATGTTCGCAGGCCTGCCGAGCAACGTGAGCTGGCTGTCGATCGGGCGCAAGCCGCCCGACCAGATCGCGCTCTCGGAGTACACGGCGACGACGATCCAGGTCAAACGCTACCAGCGACAGATGCTCGTCGACGTGCTGATGACCCGCGCGTCGGAGGGGCTATCGCGGCAGGCGCTGAACCACGAACAGGCCCGCCAGATCGCTGCCTGGGCGGACGGCAACGCCCACGACGTGCTGGCCGCACTGTTCGTCGCCGCCGACCGGGCGGACCAGGCCGGCCGCAGCCGCATCGAGAAAGCCGACGTCATCTCCGCGCTCGACGAGATCCCACAGCCCTCGGTCTCGCTCGGCCGCGTCCTGGCGCTTCCGGACAACAAACAGGCCGTCCTCCGCGAACTCGTCGACCTCGACGAGGACGAGCGCGCCTCCGTCACCGCGACGACCGAGGCGATCAGCGCGCGGCCGGACGTCGACCTCTCGCCGGGTACCGTCAAGCGCTTCCTCTACGAGATGGCCGAGATCGGGATCGTCGAGCGCGTCCAGTCGGACGTCGAGAACCGCAAGGGGCGACCCCCGAGCCGCGTCGAACTCCGGTTCCCGCCGACCGCGTTCAGCCGGCTATACAACCTCAAGCAGTAGCGCCAGTCGCCGATCGACCGAAGAAGCTTTTTAGTTTACTGGTGTACGCGCGACTGTGAGTATAGAACCGGGCGACGAGGTTGCTCTCGCGTACGTCGGGCGGTTCGAGGACGGTGACGTGTTCACCACCTCGAACGAAGCGGTGGCCCGCGAGCACGGACTGGCCGAGACGCGGACCGAGGGGACGTTCTCGCCGCTATCGTTCAGCGTCGGGAAGGGGGAGGTCATCGAGGGGCTTGAGGAGGCGGTGGTGGGCATGCAGGTGGGGGAGGAGCGAACCGTGACAGTCCCACCGGAGGCGGCGTACGGCGAGTACGATCCGGATCGCGTCCGGGAGTACGATCACGAGGCGTTCGAGGCGATGGTCGGACAGGCCCCCGAAATTGGGCTCCACGTCGAGGCGCAGAACGGCCTCCACGGCGACGTCACCGCCGTCACCGACGAGGCCGTCCAGGTCGATTTCAACCACGAACTCGCGGGCAAAACCCTCGTGTTCGACATCGAGGTACTTGGGCTCCGGTAGGGCCGGCTGCGTGGACAAATTTTATCAACTGAGACTAGGTACTACCTGGAAGTATTGGCAATGATCGGGATCCGGGAGACCGTCGAATGGCCATGAACGGGACAGTGATCGGGGCGATCGATCAGGGAACTTCCGGGACCCGTGTCATGCTGTTTGACCGGGACGGGGCGGTTGTGGCGACCACGTACGACACCCACGAACAGCTCCATCCCGAGCCGGACTGGGTCGAACACGATCCCGAGGAGCTCCGGGAGACGACGAAACGCCTGCTCACTGCAGCACTCGACGAGGCGGGGCTGCCGGCGGACGAACTCGCGGCACTGGGCGTGACGAACCAGCGCGAGACGATCGTCGCCTGGGACGCGGAGACGGGCAGACCGGTACACAACGCGATCGTCTGGCAGGACCGCCGGACGACCGACCGCGTCCGGGAGCTCGCGGCTAACGGGAAGGCCGAGTGGATCCGCGAGAAAACTGGCCTGGAGACCGACGCGTACTTCTCGGCGCCGAAACTGGAGTGGATTCTCGACAACGCGTCCGACGACTGGCGCGACGCCGGCCGCGGGTCAGTGCGGGAGCGGGCGGCGGCCGGCGAGGTGCTCGCTGGTACCGTCGACTCGTGGCTGATCTACAACCTGACGGGCAACCACGCCACCGACGTCACGAACGCCTCACGGACGATGCTGTACAACATCCACGACCTGGAGTGGGACGACGAACTCCTCGCGGAGTTCGATATCCCCGGGGCGATGTTGCCGGAGGTGCGGCCGTCATCGGACGAGCGCTCCTACGGCTCGACCGACGTCGACGGGTTCCTGGGTGCGGAGGTGCCCGTCACGGGCGCACTGGGCGACCAGCAGGCGGCGATGTTCGGCCAAGCGTGTTTCGAGGAAGGGGACGCGAAGTCGACGTACGGTGCCGGCTCGTTCTACCTGATGAACACCGGCGAACGGCCGGTCGAATCCGAACACGGCCTGTTGACGACGATCGGCTTCCAGCTCTCGGGCGAACCCGTCCAGTACGCCCTAGAGGGGTCGATCTTCATCTCGGGCGGCGCGATCGAGTGGCTCGACGACGTGGGGTTCGTCGACCACCTGGTCAGGACTGCAAAGCAGGCGAAGGCAGTCGCGTCGACCGACGGCGTCTACATGGTGCCGGCGTTCACCGGACTGGGATCGCCGCAGTGGGACCCCGACGCCCGGGGCACGATCGTCGGGATCACGCGCGGGACGCGGCGGAAACACATCGTCCGGGCGACCATCGAGTCGATCGGCTACCAGACCCGCGATGTCCTGGAGGCGACCCCCGCCGACGCCGGGATCGAACCGCCGTCGCTGCGGGTCGACGGCGGCGCCGTCAAGAACAACTTCCTCTGTCAGCTGCTGGCGAACCTCGCCCAGACGGAGGTTGTCCGGCCGAAAGTCGACGAGACCACTGCGCTCGGTGTCGCCTACGCGGCCGGACTCGCCGTCGACTTCTGGGATGACCTGGACGAACTCGGCTCGCACTGGGAGGTCGACACGCGGTTCGAGCCGGAGATGGACCCCGAGCAGGCCGACCGGCAGTACGAGCGGTGGACTGCGGCCGTGGAACGCTCACAGCACTGGGAACCCGATAGCTGACTCGTAGGGAGTACTCCCGCCATGGTGGACAAGACGGTTTCCCGGCTCCCGCGGAACCGGCGCTGCTTCGGTCAAGTTGTTCCGTAGTGCTTGTCTGTTCCGCCGGCTGTATAGCAGGCGCTGAAATGTACGCCCGAAACACTAACGACCGGCATCATCCCCTGGCGTCGTGCCGCGTCAGCCGGCTAACCCTCGTGCGGGCGCGTGTCTGTCGCGTGCCCGGGTTCGCCGCGCTGTCATCGCACCCGTGTGGGTCCGCTCGGGCGGGGACTGAGGCACGCGTTTCCCTGTAGGATCCAGCGCGTCAAAAGACTTCCCAGCGAACGGTCGTGCCGGCGGCCCGAGAGCCCGTCCACAGACCAGTACGTATACCTGGGTCCAGGTGGTACGCGTGGCTGTGAGCGAACGCGACCGCATCGCCATCCTCGGTGGCACGTTTACCCCCATCCACAACGGCCACCGGGCTCTGTTACACAAGGCGTTCCAGACGGCGAGCCACGACGGCGAGGGTGACGGCCACGTCATCGTCGGCCTCACTGCCTCGGACCTCGCCGAGCAGACCCGGTCGAACGGGGCCCACGCGGCCCAGCTGGGGTCGTTCTCGGATCGACGGGCTGCGCTGGAATCGGAGCTGTCGAACCTCTCGACGGCGTACACTGCCTCCTTCGAGACCATTCGGCTCGAGGACACAGAGGGACCGGCAGCGACACGGCCCGACATCGACGCCCTCGTAGTGTCACCGGAGGCCAAGGCCCAGCGACGGGCCCACGACATTAACGCCCAGCGCGTCGCCGACGGCCTGCCGCGACTGGAGATCCACACGGCGCCGTTCGTGGTCGCCGAGGACGGCACGCGGATCAGCAGCACCCGCATCCGCAACGGCGAGATCGACGAGCACGGCAGGCTCATGAGTCCCGACGGGGCGGGCGACCCCGATTAGCAGTACGGTGAGGGCGCTAAGCCCCCGTCCTCAAGGAGTGAACGAGCAAAGCGAGTAAGCGAGTAGGGCGGGGATACAGCGCCCACACGAGCATCAAACGTCCGGCCGTCCGCTGGTGCCATCGACTGCATGCCCGAACCGTCGTCAGCCGCACACATAGAGGTACGGGCCCGGGGTCTGTGTCGTAATACAGCCAGACGTGATTCAGTTACGCCATGCCGTCCCAACTCCCGTTGGTCGGGCCATGACACAGCCGATGGACTGTCCTGGCACTGGACGGAGTCACGACAGGGCAAAATCGCCACCCTGCCGATCAGATGACGCGGTTCTGGAGGTAATCGAGGTGTTTCGCGTTGTAGACGATCTTGACCTCGTCCGTGGCGGCCGACCCGATGCAGGTCAGGCGGACGTTCTTCTCTTCGACTTCCTCGTCGGAGAGGATCTGCTGCATGTCCATGTCGATCTCCCCTTCGACGATGATCGCGGCGCAGTTCGCACACGCGCCGGCGCGACAGGAGAACGGCCAGTCGTACCCCTGCGCTTCGGCAGCTTCGAGGATGTACTCCCCTTCGTTCACGTCCAGCGTGCCGTAGTCTTCGTCGTCGAGGCCTGCCTCGGCTGCCTGGTCGAAAACCTCATCGTCGTACATGTCCCAGCCTTTGTCGTCAACCACTTCGTAGTTGAGGTATTCTACAGTTGGCATCACCCGTGTTTTTACAGGCCATCCGGTTAGACTTTGCTGTTCTACGTGACTTTCGGGAACGATAATGAAAGATTTCATACCTCTCTCACACCTGAACTGTTGGTCGTGGACTGCCCGAAGGTGGTTCTGCCGGTCCCGTGTCGCGCGATTACTTGGGGCGCCGGTTCACCGGTCGACGACGTCTTTCAACGGTACCAGGCGGTGTTTCATCAGCGACTTCGTGTAGCCCGCTGACTCCTCCGTGACACCGGCGGTATCGCGAACGTAGTGGAGGGTGAACTCGTGTTCACCGGCGGTTGTGACAGCGGTGCGGGTATCGGTTCCGGCTCGTTGGTAGCGCTGGTCACCGTTGCCGTGAGCGTGTTTCTCCCCACAGAGTGCCTCGACGCGAGCGGCGTCGAGGCTCTCGCCGAGTGTTTTGAGCAGGACAGACTCAATATTCTGTTCGGTGACGAACTCGGCGAGGGCGGCCAGCGGTATCGTTTTGTCTTCGTCGATGCGTTGCCTCGTGGGTTGGACACCAGAGGCGACCCCTTCCGCAAGGGTATCAGTTGTTACTGAACTCTAGAACACTTTGCGACGGGACCAAAGAATTACAGCCACCAGTATGAACAGTCTCAAGGTGGTAGCCCGCAGCACCAGATACGGTCGTCTCCGTCGCTAGCGAGCAACAGCGGTCAGTCTGCGTCGAACCCGACCTCCTCCAGGGTGGTCACCTCGCCGAACAGCCATCCGGCATGATCGAGCGCGTACTCCCGGTCGTCCTCCTCGATAAAACCGATGGCGTCCTCGACGAGCAGGGGGCGGTAGTCCCGCAGGCCAGCGCTGCTGGCCGTGTGGAGCACGCAGACGTTCGCCAGCGTCCCGCCGAAGACGAGGTTGTCGATGTTGTGGGACTCGAGCCAGCCCTCGAGTTGCGTCCGGTAGAACGCGTCGTAGGTGTGTTTGACCACCACCAGTTCCTCGTCGCGGGGCTGGAGTTCCTCGACGAGTTCGGCCTCCCAGGAGCCCTCGAGGACGTGCTCGCCCCACCGCTCGAACTCGTCGTAGTAGTGGGCGTCCTCGAACTGCCCGGGCGGGTGGATGTCGCGTGTGTAGGCGACGCTCGCGCCGGCCTCGCGCGCCCGGTCGACCAGCGCCACGCAGCCCTCGATGGCCTCCTCGCTACCCGGCGCGTACAGGCTGCCGTCCGGATGACAGAACCCGTTTTGCATGTCCACGATCACGACTGCCGTGGATTCTGGATCGAGTGTCATACGCGACAGTACGCCACAAAGCTACAAAAATCTCAATCACTGCAGGCTCGGGGGCAGGAAGCCTCCACCCGAGCCGCCCCCTTTTTGTCCGGGCGGGCCAAACCGGGGGCCGAGAATAGCGTGCAGCGTCGACAATCCTGGTGTGAACGCCGTGGAACCGGTCCACCCCGTGTGGGTGAGCGGCTGTGAGACGCGTCCTTCTGATCGGCGTCGTGCTCGTGCTCGCGGGCTGTGCGGCACCCCAGGCCGACACCAGCCTGGAGCCGACCATCGGCGAGGTCGACGGCGTCACTCACAACCAGAGCATCGCCGTCAGTCTCGAGGACGGGTTCACCGAGGAGGAACTCGACAGGCTGGTCAAGCGGTCGATGGCCCGCGTCGAGGTGATCAGGGGGTTGCCGTACAAGCGCATGGTCGATGTCGAGGTGATCACCCGCGAGGAGTACCGCCAGCAGCGCAGAGACAGCTCGGTCGGGGAGACGCGCCGGCAGTTCGAGAACCAGGTCTGGGAAGGGATGTTCCTGGTCGGCGAGGACCGCGACGTGACGACCGTCCGGTCCGAGACGTTCGGCGAGTCAGTCCAGGGGTACTACCTGCCGGGCCGTAACCGGATCGTCATCGTGAGCGACGCCGAGAATCCCACGATCGGCAAGCGGACGCTGGTTCACGAACTCGTCCACGCACTACAGGACCAGCAGTTCGGCCTCCAGAACCGCCCCGACACCCAGGACGAACAGCTCGCCCGGAACGGCGTCGTCGAGGGCGAAGCGTCGCTGCTGCCGCGCGGATACCTGCAGCACTGTGGGGTCGAGTGGTCCTGCGTCCGCCCCGACACCGGGGGCGGCAGCGGCGGCGATGTCGACCGCGGCCTGTATCGGGTTATCATCCACCCCTACACCCAGGGGCCGTCGTTCGTCGAGAGCATCAGGGCCCGCGACGGCTGGGGTGCTGTCGACGGCCTCCACGAGGAGCTCCCCGACAGCACGGAGCAGGTGATCCACCCCGAGACGTATCCCGACGAGGAACCGGTGAACGTGACCGTTCCGGACCGTTCGAGCGACGAGTGGTCGCGGCTCGATCACGACCCCGAGAGCGAGCGGGTCGGCGAGGCGGCCATCTTCTCGATGTTCGCCGTCAACGACCAGTTCGAGGGCGTAACCTCCGGAACCTACCGGCATCCGGTTTCGGCGGGCTGGGGTGGCGACAAACTGGTCCCCTACCGCAACGACGACGAGTTCGGCTACGTCTGGGAGCTGACCTGGGACTCCCAGGACGACGCCGAACAGTTCCACGACGCGTACCGCGGCCTCCTTGCAAGCTACGATGCACAGGAGATCGGGGAGACGCGCTACGTCGTTCCTGAAGGGCCGTTCGCCGACGCGTTCCGGGTCACCCGCGACGGGCGGACCGTCCGGATCGTCAACGCGCCCGAGGTGGGAGACCTGCGGGACGTTCACGCGCCGTGAACGATTCCCCGTAGAACCGTGGTCTGTGCCGTCAACGCAATCTTTTCTTCCCCATCGGGCAAACACTCGGGCATGAGCGAGTTCGACATCGTGCCGTCGGCGGCCATCGCGTCCGGTGACGCCACGGACGCCTACTTCGACCGGACGGTAGAGGCGCTGGAACACGCCGGCAAGAATCCGACGGTGGTCGCCGAGGTGACGGCCTCGCAGTTCCCGACGGGGGAGTGGCACACCCTAGCCGGGCTGAAGGACGCTGCCCACCTGCTCACCGGCCGGGACCTCGACGCCGACGCGCTCCCCGAGGGGCAGCTGTTCGACGGCGGGCCGGTGTTCCGCGTCGAGGGGCCGTACCTGGAGTTCTGCCGGCTCGAAACCGCGCTGCTGGGCTTTCTCTCGCACGCCACTGGCGTCGCAACGGCGGCCCTGGAGACCCGCCGGGCCGCCCCAGAGTCGCTCGTGCTCTCCTTTGGCACTCGGCACGTCCACCCCTCGATCGCCGCGATGATCGAGCGCAGCGCCCTGCTCGGCGGCCTCGACGGCATCTCCAACGTCGCCGCGGGCGAGGTGATCGGCCACAAGGCCGGCGGGACGATGCCCCACGCGCTGGTCATCTGTTTCGGCAAGGGCAACCAGGAGGCAGCCTGGCAGGCGTTCGACGAGGCTGTCGGCCCGGACGTGCCGCGGGTAGCGCTGTGTGACACCTACAGCGACGAGGTCGACGAGACGCTCAGGGCCGCCGAAGCCATCGATGACCTCGACAGCGTCCGGATCGACACGACCTCCTCGCGTCGCGGGAACTTCCGGCACATCCTGCGGGAAGTCCGGTGGGAACTCGACGCCCGGGGCCACGAGGACGTCGGCATCTTCGCCAGCGGCGGGATCGGCCCGACGGCGATCCGCGACCTCCGCGACATCGCAGACGGGTTCGGCGTCGGCTCCTACGTCAGCAACGCCGACCCACTTGACTTCGCGCTCGACATCGTCGAGGTCGAGGGCGAGCCTGCGGCCAAGCGTGGCAAGCTCAGCGGCGCGAAACAGGTCTACCGGAGCCCCGACGGAAGTCACCACATCGGCCTGGCCGATCGCGAGGGCCCCGCCGATGGCGAGCCGCTGTTCGAGCCACTGATCCGGGACGGCGAACTCGTCCGGGAGTTCGACGTCGACGCGGCGAGCGAGCGGGCGCTCGCGGACGCAGAGCGGGTCGGGTTCGGCGAGGAGTGACGCACGGAGTAGTTCGAAGCGCGACAGGAGGAGTCAACCGACCATCCCGGCGGAAAGCGCAAGACCCTTGTCGACTGATTATAAATACCAACTGAATGCTTGGTCGTCTCCGCAGCCGTGCCGAGGACCTCTACGAGCAGGTGCTGACTGCGGAACTCGAGGAGACGCCGACCCACGTCGCCGTGATCCAGGACGGCAACCGCCGCTACGCGAGTAAGCAGGGGGCCGATCCGTCGGAAGGACACCGCGCCGGTGCGGGGACGACGGAGGCGTTTCTCGACTGGTGTGACGAACTCGGAATCCAGGAAGTGACGCTTTACACGTTCTCGACGGAGAACTTCCAGCGTTCACCGGAGGAACGGGAGGCGCTGTTCGACCTGATCGAGGAGAAACTGCGGGAGTTCGCAGACTCCGACCGCATCCACCAGGGTGAGGTCCGGATCAATGCGATCGGTCAGCTCGACCGTCTCCCCGAGCGCCTTCGGGACACGATCGCCTACGCCCACGACCGGACTGCGGAATACGACGAGATGCAGGTCAACATCGCCCTGGCGTACGGTGGCCGGGCGGAGTTGCTGGAGGCTGCACGCAAGATCGCACGGGACGTGGACGCCGGCGAGCGTGAGCCGGCGGCCGTCGACGTCGAGGTCGTCGAGGAGGCGCTGTACGAGGGGCCGAAACACGACGTCGACCTGATCCTGCGCAGCGGCGGCGACGAGCGCACGTCGAACTTCCTGCCCTGGCGGGCCAACGGCAACGAGGCGGCGGTCTGTTTCTCGGCCCCCTACTGGCCGGAGTTCCGGAAGATCGACTTCCTGCGGGCCATCCGTACCTACGAACACCGCGAGGAGTCGCGGCGCCAGACCCGGGCGCGCCGCGCGAAGGCGCTCGTCCAGGCGCTGGGCGACACCGCCCGGTCGGCTGGCGAGGAGCACCTCGATCGCGGGGCGACCGCGGCCAACGCGGACGGCGACGACGACCGACCCGCCGACCGCACAGACGTCGATCCTGCGGACTGATCCGCAGGTCACCCAGCCCCGTCGCCGTACCGCGCATCCGGTCGGGCTGGATCGTTGCCGTCACGGTACCGGTACCAGAGCGCGACTGCCCAGAGGCGCCCGTCGGTCCGGTGACCACTCCCGGCGTTCTCGCTACCTCGGGTCCGTCTCCTGGCGAGTGGCAAGCCAGACCATGGCTGGGGCCACGAGCAGCCAGAAGGCGCCGACGGCCAGGAACGCAGGGTTGCTCGTCCCGACGCCGGTCCCGACTGCCGCGAGGCCGACGAACAGCGCCAGCGCCACCAGGATCTGGTAGAACCGACCGAGTTTCGCAAACCAGAGGACGTACTTCTCCATGGCTGGTCGTTGGCACGCGCCGGGGTAGGTGTTTCGACGGCCGGTGCGCTCGGGCTGGCGGAGCAGCGGGTCGCTGTCGCTGGCTCGACCTGGCATCGCGACAACGGCGCTCACTCCGCCGAGACGAGGTGGTCGGCGACGTCGTCGCCGCTCATGATCTCGGGGATCACGACGACGTCGGCGCCGGCGCGGCGAGCCGTCGACTCGTACATCCGGTCGCCGATCCGGACGATCAGCTCCGCTCCGGGCGCGAGCTGGTTGGCCACGATCGCGATCTGGAGGTTGACGTTCGAGTTGTCGACGGCGGCCACGACGGTTGCGGCCGACTCCACGTTCGCCCGTTCGAGCGTCGCTTCCTGCCTGGCGTCGCCGTCGACGACGAGGTGCCCCTCGCGCTCGGCAACGACGACGTTGTCCTCGTCGTGCTCGACGACGACAATCTGCCGATCGCCCTCGAGCCGTTCTGCGATCGTCTGGCCGAACATGCCGTAGCCACAGACCACGACGTGCTCCGAGAGCGTCCCGATCGTTCGTTCCTGTTGCACGCGTTTGAGTTCCTCCGTGATCTGTCCCCCGAACAGGGCCGAGACGACCGTCTGCCCGAGCCAGAGTCCGACAACGACCAACCCTGCCCGGCTCAGCACGGCGAACGCTTTCGTCGCGGTTTCCGGGCCGGTGTTCTCCCGGAAGTGCAACCCGACGCTGGCCGGGCTGATGATCCAGTACGCCGCCTCGACGACCCCCACTCCTGTCAGAAGCACGAAGCCGGCGACGGTCGTGAGGACGACGCCGCCGAGCGCAGCCACTGGCAGCAACGCCTGCCGCAACAGCGGGCGCCCGGCGGGCAGCGCTCGACCCGCGGCGGACATGTGCACTGCGAGGCGTTCGACCCGGAAAAAAGCACACGCAGACAGGTCACGGGGTGCGCTCGAAAAACGTAACTGATAGGCGCGTTCGCCCCAACCCCCGCGCATGGAACTGGCTCGAGAGCGCGTCCCGGAACTGACGGGGCTGTTGACTGCCGTGTCGCTGGCGCTGGTGTTTGGTGCGGTGGGTGGGTTCCTCCCGTCGTCGGCGCTCCCGCGACTCGAGCCACTCGTTGCGGCGGTGCCACACCTGAACGCACTGCTCAGCGCAGGTGCGATCGTCGCCATCCTCGTCGGCGTGCAGGCGATCCGGCGGGGGAACGTCCCGCGCCACCGGGCGGCGATGCTCACCGCGACAGCCTTGTTCGCGCTGTTTCTGCTGCTGTACCTCTACCGCGTCTCGCTCGAGGGGCCGACGGAGTTCGCCGGGCCCGCCTGGCTCAGACAGTTCGTTTACCTGCCGGTGCTGGCGGTCCACATCCTGCTGGCCATCGCCTGTATCCCGCTGGTGTACTACGCGCTGTTGCTCGCCGCGACCCACAGCGTCGCGGAACTCCCGGCGACGAACCACCCGCGGGTTGGGCGGCTCGCCGCCGTGTTCTGGCTCGTGTCGTTCTCCCTGGGCATCACTGTCTACCTCCTGTTGCACGTGCTGTTCTGATCCGCGGGGGCGTACTCTTATGCCGAGTGGTCTGCTACTAAAGGGGGAATGGCGGAGGGACTCCGGGAGCTCCTCGTCGGCGACTGGTGGCGGTACGCCATCAGCGGCCTGGGGGCGCTGTTGCTCGCAGTCGGCGTCGGCTCGGTGCTGATCGGCGTCGGCGCCCGGGTCGCGGTCGTCGTCCGGGACAGTACGGAACTGTACGGGATCTTCGGCTGGACGAGCCTGGGCGTCACAGCCCGCGAGACTCCCGAGAGCGTCGTCATCACAGTGACGGACGAGGGCCCTGGTGTCGACGTCGATCCGGACCGCCTGTTCGAGCCCAACACCAGAGGCCGTGACAGCGAGGGCGACGGTCTCGGGCTCTTCATCGCGAAACTCCTCGTAGAACGATACGACGGGACGATCAGTTACGTGGACAACAACGACGAGGGAGCCACCTTCGAGATCGAGATTCCAACGCAGTCCCGCCGGGAGTACGACTTTCCCCCGGGGGGAGCGCTCCAGTAACTTCCCGTTCGGACCGATCGCTTCCGCCACCCACACTTACCAGTCAGGTATAAATGTGTCCCAGCTACAGGTCCACAGAATCACTCACAACGCGGGAGCGTGAGCAACGCATCCCGGGACGATCAGTCGCCGTGACTCGTTTCGCGGCCGACACTCGGGCGCGTGACGTCCCGATCCGTCGCCTCTCCTTCGACGTCGTAGGGGTACTCGCCAGTGACACAGCCCAGACAGAGGTCGGCCCGCGTCCGGTTGAGCGCCTCGGTGATAGCGTCGATCGAGAGGTAGCTCAGGCTCTCGGCCTCGATTTCGGCCTCGATCCCGTCGATCGTCCTGTCGGCCGCGATCAGTTCCTCCCGGGAGGCCATGTCGATCCCCAGGTAGCACGGGGCGACGATCGGGGGCGAGCCCACGCGCATGTGGATCTCCTCGGCGCCGGCGTCCCGCAGCAGGCTGACCAGCTGCGTGGAGGTCGTTCCCCGGACGATGGAGTCGTCGACGATCGTCACCGACCTGCCCTCGATGGTGGATTTGATCGGGTTGAGCTTCAGCCGGACCGCCCGCTCGCGCTCGTCCTGGGTGGGCATGATAAACGTCCGCCCAACGTAGCGGTTTTTCATCAGCCCCTCGGCGAACTCCGTCTCGGCGCCCGCCTCGTTTGCAGCCTCTGCGTATCCCGAGGCGAACGCCCGCCCGGAGTCGGGCACCGGCATCACTACATCGGTTTCGATGCCCGACTCCTCCCAGAGCTGGCGCCCGAGTTCCCGCCGGGCGTCGTAGACGAGCTCGCCGTCGATGATTGAGTCCGGACGCGCGAAGTAGACGTGCTCGAAAAAGCAGTGTGCGGTCTGGGGCGCATCGATCAGCTGGTAGCTGTCGTAGCCGGCGCCGTCGGGGGCCAGTACGATCAGTTCGCCCGGTTTCACCTCACGGATCAGCTCCCCGTCGAGCGTGTCGACGGCCGCCGACTCCGAGGCGAGCACGTAGCCGTCGTCGAGTTCGCCGAGGCAGAGCGGCCGGTTGCCCTGCGGGTCCCGCACACCCAGTACCGTTTCGTCGTGCATGATCGTCAGCGAGTACGAGCCGTGGATCCGGTCCATCGTGGACTTGACCGCCCGCACAAGGTCCGCCTCCAGCAGGTTGCGCGCCAGGTCGTGGGCGATCACCTCAGTATCTCCAGCGGAAGTGAAGGCGTGTCCCAGCGCGGCGAGATCCTCGCGCACTTCGTCGGCGTTGACGAGGTTGCCGTTGTGCGCCAGGCCCAGCGACCCGCTCTTGAACGAGACCGAAAACGGCTGTGCGCAGCACTCGTTGACGCCACCTTCAGTGGGGTAGCGGACGTGGCCGATGCCCTGTGGCCCGTTCAGCGCTGCCAGGTTGTCGCTATCGAACGCGTCCCCGACGAGCCCCATCTCGACGTGTTCGTGTTGCTGGAAGCCGTCGTGGGTAACAATGCCCGCGGACTCCTGGCCACGGTGTTGCAGCGCGTACAATGAGTAGTAGAGCGGCCGTGCGGCCTCCCTGCCGTCCAGGGAGATGCCCACGACGCCGCACTTCTCGTGCATCTTATTCGCCAGCTTTGCTTTCCCAGGCGTAGTCACGGCGCTTTGCCGATTTGCCGAACCCACACGACGCACACTCCTTTTTTTTCACGTGATAAGACTTCTCGCCACAGCGTCGACACTTCACGTGCGTCGTGATGTTTTTCTTTCCTTGACTCGATGTTCCCGAGGTCATGGACGTATCGACACGACGTTGTCGCCGCGTATAATCGTTGTGTCTTCGCCTGACTCGACGACCAGATTCATGTGCTGATCGTACCCCGCCAGGACCCCCTCGTACACCTCGCCGTCCTTGAGTTGGACGGTGACTGTTGATCCGACGGACGCTTCCAGTACGTCGAGTGGACGATTCCCTGTATCGCTCATACTCTAGCCGGGTAGGGACGGCCGCTTAAACGTACCGGCTCTCGGACTTCTGACAGTGGTCCCGACTGCAGTTTCATTGGATTTCTGCCGATGAATCTTCCAGCAGTGACTACCTCCCGCTCAGCGAGAGCCGCGAGCGCGCCGAGGGCTTTCTGCGATTGCAGCTTAACGATGCCTCCTGAAACACTCCGAGCAGAAGCCTTAACGTGAATCCGGGAGGAGAGCGATCCATGGGCGAGGAGATCACGGTCGCGAAACGGCGCGCGGGCAGGAGCGCCGCCGAAGCTGTCGAGGACGGCATGGTCGTCGGGCTCGGGACGGGTAGCACGGCGGCCCACGCTATCTGTCGCCTGGGCGAGCGCGTGAACGCCGGGCTCGACATCGAGGGCATTCCGACCTCCTTCCAGTCGCGCGAACTCGCACGTGAGGCGGGCATCCCGCTCACGTCTCTCGACGCCGCCAGCCCGGACGTCGCGATCGACGGCGCCGACCAGGTCGCGGACGGCCAGCTGATCAAGGGCGGAGGGGCCGCGCACGCACGCGAGAAGGTCCTCGACACCGCTGCTGACCGGTTTCTGGTCGTCATCGACCCACGCAAGGAGGCCGACGCCCTCAACGAGGCGGTTCCGGTCGAGGTGCTGCCTTCGGCGCGCCGGCCCGTAGCCGATGCAATCACTGATCTCGGCGGCGATCCCGACCTCCGAGCTGCCGAACGCAAGGACGGGCCAGTGGTAACTGACAACGGCAACCTCGTCCTCGACTGTGCGTTCGGGGAGATCGATGATCCCGCAGCGTTGGCCGCGTCGCTGGCCGCAGTACCGGGGGCCGTCGCACACGGGCTGTTCGTCGACTCCCCCGACGAGATCCACCTCGGAACGGCTGACGGTGTCGAAGTCAGGTCGGTTTGATTGAGTTGTATCAACGAAGAACAGCGCTGTCGCTATGGAGCGTTCTGAGGGGAACCAGTGAAGCGGTCGGAACCCTCGTCATCGACCGCCACTGGAAGAATCGACTCGTTTACAGGTCGCGCGGCTGGACTGTTTTGCGGTCGTTTGCCTCGGCACGTCGGGCAGCGTCTTCCAGCAGCTCTTCGACTCTGTCGTCGAGGGCGTCGTAGAAGTCCGACGCGACGTTCATGTCATCGAGCTCTTCTTTCACAGCGGCTTTGACAATCAGGTCTGCCATAATACAGTCGGGACTTCCAGAGGATTGTTTATAAGTTTTCCCGTTTCACGGCGTGCGTCGCCCGTCTGACGGGGTTTCGCCGGGTGCGACCCCGCCGCACACGGACCGACTCGTCACGGGAAAGCTATCGGTCCGATACCGACGAGTGACTGGACGGCGACCAGCTAGATATGCGCGACATCCTGCAAGCGGTCGCAGCGGGCGAACTAAGCCCGGAGGCGGCCGAGGCGCAGCTCAGCGGGTACGCTACGGTGGACGCCGGCCGTTTCGATGCGGCCCGCCAACAGCGCAGCGGCGTCCCGGAAGCGATCCTCGCTACTGGCAAGACTCCTGCGGAGATCGTGACCCTCGCGGAAACCAGCCCCACGACCGGGCAGAGACGCTAGTCGCGTACCGCCCTTCGTTCGATCACCCGGACCTCGACGCGTCTGTCGCCGTCGTGACTGCCGGCACCTCCGACGCGGGCTTCACTGCCGGCGTGCAGGCCGGACTGATCGCCAGACGGCTCGACGACGCCCGCGGCGATGAGTGACTGCTGTCCCCCCCGTTTTAGACTCCTCGCTGCATACCTTACAAGGTAGGCACTAGACGTATTTATACACCCATCAAAAGGTATACTGCCGGCAGAGCGACGCCGGCCAACTTACGATGCCAAGATGCGACCACTGTGGCGCGCACGTCTCCGACCGCTTCGCCCGAGTCTTCGCTGACAAGCTGGGACGCATCCGAGCGTGTCCGAGCTGTTCGGCGAACGCCGGAATCGCCGAAGTCGCCAAGGAGCGTGCCCGTAACGCTTGACTGGAACGCATCGATTCCGCGGACCCCACCCTGGCTACTTCCGCTGGGCGTCGTCCCCGTGACGCCCGCGACCCGACCGCGCGGAGCCCCCTGGTTCCTACGTGTGGCCGTCCCACCGGTCGCCGGTTCGAGTCCGGCGCCATGGGAGATTTTTTGACGCGCGGAGTGCATAATCGGGCATGGAAGGCGCCGACGAGCTGGCCGAAGCCATCAGCTTCGGTACCGACGGATGGCGGGCCGAACTGTCCCTGTTCACCCCCGAGCGCGTGCGCGTCGTCGCACAGGCCGTGGCGACGTACCTCGACGACACTGACGCCGAGGGCCCGGTAGCGATCGGCTACGACCCACGGGAGGGCTCCCGCGGGTTCGCGGAGGACATTGCGCGGGTCATCGCAGCGAATGGCCGCGACGTGACTATCGCCGAACGGGACTGCCCAACGCCGGTGCTAGCCTGGACTGTCGCGACGGGCGCGTACGCCGGCGGCCTGGCTGTGACTGCCTCGCACAATCCGCCCGAGTACAACGGCGTCAAGTTCCTCCCGGCGGATGGCGCGCCGGCGCTACCCGGCGTGACCGACGCGATCGAGGCGCGACTCGCAGCCCCCGACCCCGTCGCCGAGGAGAAATACGGCGCGGTTCACGAAACCGATCTCGTCGACGCGTACGCTGACAATGCCCTGGCGTTCGTCGATCGCACGCTCGACGACCTGCAGGTCGCTTACGACGCGATCCACGGGAGCGGACGGGGCGTGACTGACACCCTGCTGGAGCGCGCAGGCGCGACGGTCCAGCGCTACCGCTGTGACCGGGATCCCACGTTCGGCGGTGCCGGTCCCGAACCGAGCCCCGAGCGAGCAGCAGCGATCATCGAGGCCGTCAGCGAGGGCAACGCTGATATCGGATTTATCAACGACGGAGACGCCGATCGCGTCGGGTTCGTAACCCCCGACCATGGCTACCTGGATCCCAACGTCGTGCTCGCGCTGCTGTACGACTATATGCTGGAATCGGACGCGGGTGACGTGGTACGGACCGTCTCCACCAGCAGCCTCGTCGACCGGATCGCCGAGGCGCACAGGCAAGGTGTCCACGAGACTCCGGTCGGGTTCAAGTGGGTCGCCCAGGCCATGGGTGAACACGATACCCTGGTCGGCGGCGAGGAGAGCGGTGGCTACGGCGTGACGGCACACCTGCGGAACAAGGACGGCGTACTGCTGGCGCTGCTTCTGGCCGGCGCCGAGACCGAGCGGCCGCTCGACGACCGCATCGACGACCTGTCTTCGACCCACGGCGAGATCCACCAGGACCGGATCAGCCTGGACTGTCCCGACGCGAAGAAGGCGGCCGTCCTCGACGCACTCGATGACGACCTCCCCGAGTCGTTCGCCGGCGTCGCCGTCAAAAACGTGAACACAGCCGACGGGTTCAAGCTGACGCTCGCGGACGGGACCTGGGTGCTGGTCCGGCCCTCCGGCACCGAGCCGAAACTGCGGCTCTACGCCGAGGCGACCAGCCAGGAGCGCGTCGCGGCACTGCTCGAGGCCGGCCGCGAGTTCGTCGAACCGGTCGTCGACGCTGTCACTTAGCTGCCCTCCCGGAGATTACCCGAGGGATCATTCTTCCAGTAGCAACTGCCGGAGGGCGTGCACGTGTCCGCTACCGACGAGACAGAGGATGCGCTCAGTGTCGCCGTCGACTTCCAGCAGGCCACCACCAGCACGTTGGAGACGGCCGGGAGTTCGTCGGTCCTCGCCGGTCTGACCGCGACCGGCGTGTCCACGCCCACCGGCTACCCCCCCTTGATGAGTCGAACAACCCGAACGCGGTCGACGTCGTCGTCGATCGGCGCGTCCTCGGGCACCGGCGTCCCGTCGACGAGGATCGACACCTCGTGTCTGCTCACGTCGAACGGCGCGAGCAGGTCCGCGTAGCTGTCGCCGTCGGGGTCGACCTCCCGCGTGCCCTCGCCGACGAGTTCGACCGTGATCGCCATGTGTGGGGGTACGACTCGCCGGGCTTGAGGGTGTCGTTGTCCACCGTGGCGGCGACCTGACGGCCAGGATGCTGGGCCGGTGTCGGGGAGTTTATCACCTGCCGTTCCGTTCTATCGGGCATGAGCGAGGCCGAACAGGCGGCGGGAGGCCGCGAGGAGATCTGGCTGGAGAAGTACCGCCCGCAGACGCTCGACGAGGTGGTCGGCCACGAGGCAATCATCGAGCGGCTGAAAAGCTACGTCGAGCGCGACGACCTGAACAACATGCTGTTCGCGGGGCCGGCCGGCGTCGGGAAGACGACCAGCTCCATCGCGATCGCCAGGGAGCTGTACGGCGAGGACTGGGAGAGTCACTTCCTGGAGCTGAACGCCTCGGACGAACGCGGGATCGACGTCGTCCGCGAACGGGTCAAGAGCTTCGCCCGCACCTCCTTTGGCGGACCCAACTATCGCATCATCTTCCTCGACGAGGCCGACGCGCTCACGTCCGAGGCGCAGGCAGCGCTCCGACGGACGATGGAGCAGTTCTCGAACAACGTCCGCTTTATTCTCTCGTGTAACTACTCCAGCCAGATCATCGACCCGATCCAGTCCCGGTGTACCGTGTTCCGGTTCGCGCCGCTGCCCGACGACGCCGTCGAGGAGATGGTCCGGGAGATCGCCGGCAAGGAGGACATCGAAGTTACAGACGACGGCGTCGACGCGCTCGCCTACGTCGCGGGCGGGGACATGCGCGCGGCGATCAACGGGCTCCAGGCCGCCGCTGTCACCGGCCGCGTGGTCGACGAGGAAGCGGTGTTCGAGATCACCTCGACCGCCCGACCCGAGGACATCGAAGAGATGGTCACGCGCGCGCTCGACGGCGACTTCACCGCGGCGCGCTCACAACTCGACCGGCTGCTGACCGAGGAAGGGATCGCCGGCGGCGACATAATCGACCAGCTCCACCGCTCTGTGTGGGAGTTCGACCTCGACGACGAGGCGGCCGTCCGCCTGCTCGACCGCATCGGTGAGGCCGACTACCGGATCACCGCCGGGGCGAACGAACGGATCCAACTCGAGGCCCTGCTCGCGTCGGTCGCGCTGGACAACTAACCCCGGCGAGCCCGGGTTACGGGGCCAGATTGTTACTCGAATCCGAATACAATATTTCCCAGACTGCGACCGGATCGGTTCGACAAAAGTAAGACATTTATCCGTACTTGCCGCATGTCCGAGTAGAATGCGTCCGATCGACGATACGCCCCTGTCACGGGACGGCAAAGTGCTGATACTCGCCTACGACCACGGGCTGGAGCACGGCCCGGTGGACTTCGAGGAAGTGCCGGAGAGCGCGGATCCGGAGCGGGTGTTCAAAGTCGCCAAGCACCCCGCAGTGACGAGCCTTGCGGTCCAGAAGGGGATCGCCGAGGCGTACTACCCGTCCTACGAGGACGAAGTGACGCTGCTGGCGAAGCTCAACGGCACCTCGAACCTCTGGATGGGCGAGCCGGACTCGTCGGTCAACTGGTCGGTCGACTACGCCGCCGAGGTGGGCTACCCGCGCGGGCAGGGACTGAAAAACGACAAGAAACCGAGCGTCATCGCCTACGCCGCACGCAAGGCGCTGGAACTGGGCGCCGACGTCGCGAAGGTGAAATACCCCGGCAGCCGCGAGGCGATGGAGCACGTCGTCGAGATGGCCGGCAAGACGAAAGTCATCATGTCCGGCGGCTCCAAGCGCAGCGACCGGGAGTTCCTCGAAAACGTCGAGGCCGTGATCGACGCCGGCGGCGCGGGGCTGGCGGTCGGCCGCAACGTGTTCCAGCGCGAGAACCCGACCCGGATCCTCGACGCGCTCGAACAGGTCATCTACGAGGAAGCGTCGGTCGACACCGCACTCGCGGCGGCAGAACGCTGACCAGCGATGGCAGGATCGATCGACACGATCCTCGAGACGATCGCCGAGACAGCGGGCGCCGTCCAGGACGGGCTCGCGAGCCGGCGTACCTACAGCGAGGCGGAGAACCCGAGCGGCGAAGTTCAGATCGAAGCGGACGTCTACGCGGACGAACTGCTGGAGGAGCGGCTGCTCGCGATGGACGCCGTTGCCTCCTACGCCAGCGAGGAGCGCGAGGGTGTCCTAACAGGTGACCAGTCCGCGCCCGATGCGTCGAGCGGCAGCGGGGACAGTCCCTATCACGTCACCTGCGACCCGCTGGATGGCTCCTCGAACCTGAAGTCGAACAACGGCATGGGGACGATCGTCGGCGTCTACGACCAGCAGCCGCCGGCGCCCGGCGAGTCGATCGTCGCCGCCGCCTACGTCCTCTACGGCCCGATCACGACAATGGTGACGGCCGTCGACGGCACCGTATCGGAGTACCTCGTCGAGTCGGGCTCGCGTGAACTGCTAAATGAGGACATCGAACTCCCCGATAATCCGGTCGTGTACGGTTTCGGCGGCCGCGTCCCCGACTGGATCCCGTCGTTCAGCGAGTACGTCGACCAGGTCGAGTGTGAGCGGCTGAAGCTGCGCTACGGCGGCGCGATGGTTGCCGACCTGAACCAGGTACTCACCTACGGCGGCGTGTTCGGCTACCCGATGCTCCAGGGCAGCCCCGAGGGGAAGCTCCGCCTCCAGTTCGAGGGGATCCCGATGGCGAAGGTGTTCGCCGACGCCGGCGGCGCATCCAGCGACGGCTCGCGGTCGCTGCTGTCGAAGACGCCCGGACGGCTCCACGAACGCTCGCCGGTGTTCGTCGGCAACGAGTCGCTCATCACCGACCTCGAAGCGACTGTCGAGTAGCCGGTACAACCGGCCGTTCGTACCCCGCGTTCCTCTCGCTCATACGGTCGTGCATGATAGTTCGGCTACCCCGATTTCGCGCGTTCCAGCGACGGCGGGTCGGTTCACTCCGGTTTTTTCAGCGAGAGGACCGTCCGGTCGAAGCTGCAGACGAGTTCGTCGTCCTGGTTGAACACCTCGACATTCATCGTGACGACGCCGCGTTCGCCGTCGCTGGTCTCCCGCTTCTCTGTGACCGTCGACTGGACTCTGATCGTGTCACCGTGGTACACCGGCGCGGGGTGCTCGACGGTATCGTAGCTGAGATTTGCGACGACAGTACCGTCGGTCATGTCGGGGATCGTGATGCCGACGGCCAGCGCCATGGTGTAGATCCCGTTGACGATGCGCTCGCCGAACTGGGTGTCGGCGGCGAACTCCTCGTCGAGGTGCAGCGGCTGCTGGTTCATCGTCATGTCGCAGAACTGCTGGTTGTCGGCTTCGCTGATCGTCCGCCGGGTGTCGTGTTCGACCGTCTCCCCGACGGTGAACTCCTCGTAGTACAGTCCCGTCATGAGCGGGGGTGACGGCGGCGGACGGCAAATAGCCATCGGGAGCACTGCCCGCGGGGTGGGCCGCACTCGGCGCAGTTTCCCAGGGGATCCAGGCTGTAAAGATTAAATACGGCGAGTCAGCTAGGGGGTGCATGGCCAAATATTCGACAGGGGATACCGGGTCTGAGTCCAGCGACAGCTGCGAACTCTGTGGCGCGTCCGGCGTCGACACGCAGTCAGTCAACGTGGCCGGGGCACAGCTCGAGGTCTGTTCGGACTGCGCACAGCACGACGACCGGAGCAAGACCACTGACGGGTCCGCCGACGGCCGCAACAGGAAGAAACGCGCCGCCCAGAACACCGCGCGGATGCACGACGCGGCACAGGGCGACTCCTCACACTGGGAGGACGGCGCGGACTACGACGACGACCAGCTCCCGTACCTGAAGCGGGACTACGACGAGCTGCTGACGGACGCCCGACAGGCGGCGGGCTACCAGCTCGAGGAGCTGGCCGACGAGCTGGGCGTCGACGAGTCCGACCTGCTCGCGCTCGAACAGGGGCGGGCGACACAGGCAGGCGTCGGCGGCAGCGTCGTCCGGGCCGCCGAGGGGTTCCTGGACGTCTCGCTCGTCGAGGAGTAACTACCGGGGAGCGATTCCCTTTTTTCCGCCGGCGAGAAACGGGGAGGCATGCACTCGCGCGCACCAGCCGAGCCGTACCGCCACAGCTTCGAGAGTACCGTCGATCGCGTCGACGGCCGACAGGTCGTGCTCTCGGAGACGTTCTTCTACCCCGAGGGCGGCGGCCAGCCGGCCGACCGCGGCCTGCTCGGCGACACTGAGGTCGTCGACGTCCGCGACGATGACGGGAAGGTCGTCCACGAACTGGCCGGCGAACCGGCGTTCGCGGCCGGTGACACCGTCCACGGCAGCGTCGACAGCGAGTACCGGACGTACCTGATGGGCGCCCACACGGCAAGTCACGCGCTGTACGGTGCCGGACGGCGGCTGCTCGATGACCTCGGCTACGGCGGGTTCGGGATCAGCGACGAGAAAGTCCGCGTCGACTTCACCACGCCGACGGACATCGGCGACGAGACGCTCGCGGAGCTGGAGCGGCTCACCAACCGGGCGGTCTGGGAGTCCCGGGAGGTGACCTGGGAGCAACTGCCCCGCGAGGAGGCGCTCGCGCGCGACGACGTCGCGTTCAACACCAAAACCGAGGAGGGGGTCACCGGAGAGACCGTCCGCATCGTGGAAATCGACGGCTGGGACGTCGCGGCCTGCGGCGGCACGCACGTCGGCAACACCCGGGAGATCGGTCCCGTCACGGTGCTGTCTCGCTCGAACCCCGGCGAAGGACTCACCCGCGTCGAGTTCGCGGTCGGCCCGACAGGGATCGACCGGCGGACCCGGGAAATGGTCGCCGCTCGCGACGCTGCGCGGGCGCTGGACACCCAGGTCGACTCGCTGCCGGACGCAGTCGAGCGACTGCTGGAGGAACGCGAGCAGCAGACCGAGCAGATCCGGGACCTCCGCGAGCAGGTGATCCAGGCGCGGCTCGCGGACCTTCGGGACGCGACGGTCACCCGGGACGGGAGGGAGTGGCTCGCGGGCTCGGTGCCCAGCGACGACGCCAACGCCCTCGCGGAGTTCGCACAGGAACTGGTCGACGGGACGGGCGCCGTCGTCGCGCTCGTCGGCGAGTCCGGCAACTACCTGGCGGTCGCCACGGACGGCTCGGTGAACGCCGGGGCGGTCGTCGACGCCGTGACCGCGGAGTTCGGCGGCGGCGGTGGCGGGGACGACACCCTCGCGCAGGCGGGTGGCCTCGGCGCCGCACCCGAGGAGGTCGTCGCCTTCCTCCGCGAGGGCGAATTCGAGCTGTGAACTGTGAGATGACAGTGTCGTCATACTGGTGGCTGTACTTCTTTTACTCATACTGTCGGACGTAACTCTGTGTCACATCGTGACACTCTCCTGGCTGTATTCGCACGGGTGAACGGCTGAACGTGACGCGTGACTCCGAGTGTTCACGTACGTACAGCCACCAGTATCAAGCGGGTCGGGAGGCGCGCTCGCGCGCGGCGAGCGGCTCAGAGCCACGATTCGAAGGTGTTTTTTGATCCCTATGCGAAGCGAAACCAGCAACCGGCAACTCGGGGTACGGAGTCATCCATGACAATCTTCAAAGAGAAAATCAGTGAGGAGTATCTCACAGTCGCGGAGACAAAAGAGATACTCGAGGACATCGAGGGGGAGCGCGCCGCCGACGAGGAGCGGGAGATGCGCTACGAACTCTCGCGGGCGATCGAACACGTCAACCGGTTCGCGGTACTTGATCCCGAGGAGGCCATCGAGTTCGTCGACAAACTGCTGGAACTGGAGAAAGTGGACGAGAAGACGGCGTACAAGATCGCCGACCTCAGGCCGCGGGACCGCGACGAGCTTCGCGCGGTGTACGCCCAGGAGCGGTACTCCCTTTCGGGCGACGAACTCGACGAGATTCTCAACGTCGTCGAGCAGTACGCCTGATTCAGATCGGAATTACCGTTCGACCAACCCACGGGTCCGCGCGTCAGCGTTCGGGCCGGGGGTTGCAAGTTTAAGTGAGGGCTCGACGTAGCTTGGAAGTATGAGCGACGACGAACGCGACGACACGGCAGGCGAGCCGACGGCTGTGGTGCTCGACGTGCTCCCACACGGACGGACAGAGGACGACCGGCCGCAGTACCAGAAGGAGCCACTGGCCTACGCGGTCGACGTCGAGAATTTCCGACTGTACGAACTCGTACTCGACGAGAACGCGGACATCTCGTTCGGCGACGACATCGACCTCGAGGGTGCCGGGGGACTTCAGCGCGTCAACCACATTGAGTACGACGACCTGCCGAGCGGCGCGAGCGCGGAACTCGACTACGCGATCGAGGACATTGTCGAGGCGGACGAACGTCGCTTCGTCGACTTCTATAACGACGCCCAGCCGATCACCCTCCGCCTCCACCAGCTGAACCTCCTCCCCGGGATCGGCAAGAAGCTCCGCAACAACATCCTGGACGAGCGCAAGCGGGCTCCCTTCGAGAGTTTCGACGACATCGAGGAGCGCATCAGCGGCCTCCACAACCCCGAGGAGGTGCTCGTCGAGCGGATCATGGAGGAGATCCGCGAGGAGGATCTCAAGTACCGGATCTTCGCCCGCCACGACGAGGAATGACCGACGAGGGGTTCCGGGATCCGGACGCGCTCCGGGCCCGGGCGGGCGTCGCCGGCGACCCGAACGCCGACCAGCACTTCCTGGTCGACAACCGCGTCCTCGATCGGCTGCCGGGATACGTCACTGAAGCAGGATTTGACACCGCAGATGTCCTCGAAATCGGCGGCGGGACGGGCGCGCTGACCGACCGGCTACTCGCGGTGGCAAAGCGGGTCACCGTGATCGAGCGCGACCCGCGGCTGGCGGCGTTTCTCCGCGAGGAGTTCGCCGACGACTGTGAGGCCGGGCGACTCGATGTCGTCGAGGGCGACGCCCTGGAGGTCCCGCTGCCCGGGTTCACGACCTCGGTGTCGAACCTGCCGTACGGCGTCTCCAGCGAGATCACGTTCCGCTTGCTGCCCCGCGGGAAGCCGCTGGTGCTCACGTTCCAGCGGGAGTTCGCCGAACGGATGGCTGCCGAACCCGGCACGCCGGAGTACGGACGGCTCTCGGTGACGGCGGGCCACTACGCCGAGGTCGAGATCGTCGAAACGATCCCGAAGGAGGCGTTCGATCCGCAGCCGGCTGTCGAGAGCGCTGTCGTGCGGACACGGCCGCGGAAGCCGGCCTACAGCGCCCCGGACGACGACTTCTTCATGGACTTCCTGCGGGCCGTGTTCACCCAGCGCCGCAAGACGATGCGCAACGCGATCCGCAACACCGCTCACATTTCCGGACTCGGCGACCCGGACGCCGTCGTCGCGGCCGCCGACGAGGAGTTGCTGAGCCAGCGGGCTGGCAACCTCTCGCCGGCCGCGTTCGCCCACCTCGCAACCGTCGCCTGGGAGAGGGGTGACCCCGACCCGGAGTGAGTGTCGTGCCGGACCGGGACGAAAAGTCGAACGAGGATGGGGAGAGCGACAATCAACAACCGCGCCTGGCTGAACTGCGCGAGGTCGAGACGGTGTACGGGCCGGCGGAGGATTCGCGCCTGCTCGCAGAGGCGGTCCTTGAACACGTTTCGGCTGAGGACGCCGTGCTCGACGTCGGCACTGGCTCCGGATACGTCGGCGTCCGCCTGCAGTCCGAGGCCGGTGTGTTCGTCGTCGGATCGGACCTGAATCCAGACGCCTGCCAACAGGCCGCCGACAGCGGACTCCGGGTCGTCCGGGCGGACATGTTCGAGCCGTTCCGGGACGGAAGCTTCGACGTGGTATGTTGCAACCCGCCGTACCTGCCGACGCCGCCCGAACGGGAGTGGGACGACCCCATGGAGCGGGCGCTGTCGGGCGGCCCGGACGGTCGCGCGGTCGTCGATCCGTTCCTGGCCGGCGTCAGCCGGGTGCTGAAACCCGACGGCGAGGGGTTCCTGCTGATCTCGACGCTGACTGGTCCCGACGAGGTACGGGAAACAGCCACAGCCCACGGGCTTGAGACGAACGTGGTCGCCGAGGAATCGCACCCCTTCGAGCGGTTGCTCGTGTTGCGGCTGCAGCAGTGTGGTTGAGCGCACCGAATGATCGGAGAAACCTCCGGTTACTCGATCCTCCGATTCGGATGGGTCGGCGTACCTCGTGACCGCGCTTTACGACCAGGACTTCGGGAAAGGCAAGGTGCGGCTACTTACGCAGCCGAGGTTGAAGGGGATTTATTACAATACAGATAGGCCTGAAAGTGATTGACGGGTATCCGTAGCGACTCGTGGACCCAAGTTCAATTATGGTTCGAGATCAACAGTACTCACCAGGACGGCAGGACCAGCGGAACGAATCACGACAGCAGTTCGGCCAGCAGGACGCCGGCTACGGCCAGCAGGCCCGCGGGGATAGACTCGGCCAGCAGGGCCACGAGCAGGGCCACGCGAGCAATCAGAGCCGGCAGGGCTACCAGCAGGGCGGCAGCCTGGGCGAACGGGGCCGCGAGCAGGGACAACAGAGCCAGCACGGCAGCAGCGGCCAGCGCCAGTTCGGCATGCAGGGCGAACATGGCCAGCGGGGTGGACGAGGCAGTCGTGGCCAGCAGGGACAGCAGGGGCATCTGGGCCAGTCACAGGGCCGGACCGGCCAGGCTCACGGCCAGCAGTACAGCCAGCAACGGGACCAACAGCGCGACCAGGGCCGTGGTCGGTACGGCCGCAGCGGCCAGCACGGACAGAGGAACCGTGGCCGCCAGCAGTACAGCCAGCAGCGCCAGCACAGCGACGACGGGGGAATCACCGACAAGGTGCGCAGGGCAATCCCAGGGATGGGAGGCGACCAGAACCAGGGTCGCCAGCGCGGCAACCAAAGCCGCCAGCACGGCCGCAACCAGGGTCGTCAGCACGGCGGTCGGCAGGCCGGCCACCGCCAACGCAACAGGCAGGACCAGGCGCATGGGCTCCAGCGGGGTCCTAGCCAGCAAGGCCACGGGCACGGTCTCCAGAGCGGTCACCAGCAGGGGCAACACCAGCAGGGCCTGACCCGGGGTCGCAGCGACCTCCAGGGTCGGCACGACCGGAGCGGCCAGCAGCAGGGTCAGCACGTCCAGCGCGGCGAGCAGCACCGGTCCGGCAGTCGGAGCGGCATCTCCGGTGGGCAGCAGGCGACGCGGAGCCCGCAGCACGGCCAGAGCACCCAGCAGGGGAGCCAGCGGAGTCAGCGGTCCCAGGAGCGCACTCCTCAGCGGCGCCAGTCCAGTCAGAACCGCGACGACGAGTACACCCCCTCCTGGCAGATCTAGCGGCTCGACGCGAACCGGTGACTGGTCCCCGCTGCTCTCTCCAGAAGCAACACGACCGGAGCTGACGCCGCGCAACGAGTGTGCTGCAGCGCACAAAACGCAGGGCTCATGCTGGTCCACCCGCTACAGGGCGCCAATGAGCAAACCCGATCCCGAGGTGTACGAGCAGGGGCGGGGGATGGACGCCCACAACCAGGCGATGCGGGAGATCCGGGCGCGCAACGACGCGAGCTACGATCCCCGGGAGCCGACCCGCGCGGCTGCCGGTGGGCCCGCGCCGGCGGCTGTACGATGTGTGGCTACGTCGCAGAGAGCGTCGAGGGTGGGTCGGTCGCCCACGAGGACCTGCTGGCACAGATCGACGCCTGCCTCGATCACGAGGCCGAGAACATCGGTGAGCAAAGCTCACCGGGCAGTCGGACACAGTCCAACGACGCCGAGGAGCGGGCGGGCCAGGTGAAGATCTACACCTCCGGCTCCTTCCTCGACGAGCGCGAGATTCCGCCGAAGACCCGGGCGGCGATCGCCGCGAGGTTCGCAGACCGCGACCGGATCGTCGTCGAATCGCTCCCGGACTTCGTCGCCGAGGGGAAGATCGCGGATTTCACAGAGCAGGGCATCGAGACCGACATCGCCGTGGGGCTGGAGACTGCCACCGACCGGATCCGCCACGACTGCGTCAACAAGTACTTCGACTTTGCCGAGTTCGAGCGCGCGGCCGCTGACGCGGAGGCGGCTGGCGCCGGCGTGAAGGCGTACCTCCTGTTGAAGCCGCCGTTCCTCTCGGAGTCGGAGGCCATCGACGACATGCAGCGCTCCGTCCGGCGCTGCAGCGGCGTCGACGGCTGTCACACCGTCTCGATGAACCCCACCAACGTCCAGAAGTACACGATGGTCGAGGAGCTGTACTACAACGATGGCTACCGCCCGCCGTGGCTCTGGAGCGTCGCCGAGGTGCTGGACTCGACTGCCGACAGGGACGTCATCGTCGTCTCTGATCCCGTCGGCCACGGCAGCGACCGCGGCCCCCACAACTGCGGCGAGTGCGACGACCGCGTCCAGCGCGCGATAAAGGACTTCAATCTCCGGCAGGACCCGTCGGTGTTCGAGCAGGTGTCCTGCGACTGTGAACTCACCTGGGAGACCGTCGTCGAGCGCGAACGGAGTTTCTCGATGCCGCTGGTGCAGTGATTATTGGTGACTGAACCGGTCACAAAATCTCCTATACTGACTGCTCTCCGAACGCTTTATTACATTCTATAACATATTATTACACATGCCAATCAACATCGACCGGTTTGAGGACGAGCCGACAGACGCCCTCGATATCAAAGAGGGGACACAGCCCCATACGATTCTCACCTTTTTGGCGACCAACGACGAGCAGGCGTTCACACAGACCGAGATTCACGAAGCGACGGAGATCACTCGGGGAAGCGTCGGTGTTGTCTTGTCACGGTTGGAGGAACGAGGACTGGTGCGACATCGGGGACGCTACTGGGCGATTGCGGAGGACGAACGGCTCGCCTCGTATGCGGCACAGCAGGCTGCAAGCTCCTCGTCAACGACAGATAACTACTACGGTGAGACGGACGAATGACCGACCAGCCATACGCCCGGGGAACTGTCGTAAAAGGGCCGGATCTCCTGGGGCCACACAACCATCGACCATACGTCTGTCTGAGTACACAGAAACCCCCGTTTCGTGACGAAGAGGCCGTCTATGCGGCCATCACAACGACACGTCGCTCGCAAGCGATCCCACTCGCTGGGGCAGACTTCAGGAGTGGCGGACTTCCCCGTGAGAGTTACGTCCATATCGGAGCATTGGACTGATACCGTGACTCGGTCACTTTGTGCCCTGTATCGACCGATCCCTGGGACAGAGCCGCACCGAGGGGGTCCTGTGTCAAGCCAGCAGTACCTATATCGTCCGACGTGACTTTGTTACATGGCACGGAACAGTATCGAGGGGTTCAGCGTGTTTATCACCAGATATGTCACGCTCAGTCTTCAGTGAATCACGTCGGACGATATACGCTACTCCAGCAATCTGAAGCGAGCGATATATTGGGCCGGCGAACGGGTAGACAGCTATGGACGCAGCGCTGGGGCCACCGGAGAAGATGGAGGAGCGGGCCGAGGACCTGACGCCCATGATGGCCCAGTACTTCGACCTCTGCCGCGAGTACGACGAGGAACTCCTCCTGTTCCAGGTCGGCGACTTCTACGAGGCCTTTTGCGAGGCGGCCGAGACCGTCGCGCGTAAGTGCGAGATTACGCTCACCAAGCGCGAGGATTCCACCGGGAAATATGCGATGGCGGGCATCCCCATCGACAACGCCGAATCCTACGTCGATCGACTGCTCGACGCGGGCTACCGCGTCGCTATCGCCGACCAGGTCGAAGACCCCGAGGAGACGAGTGGCGTGGTCGAGCGAGCGGTCACGCGAGTCATCACCCCCGGGACGCTCACCGAGGACGAACTCCTCGAAACTGACCGGAACAACTACGTCGCCGCGCTGGCGGCCGACGAAACGGTCGGCCTCGCAGTGCTCGACGTCTCGACTGGCGACTTCTACGCGACCAGCGCCCCCTCGCTCGCGACGATCGAGGACGAACTCGGGCGGTTCGACCCGGCGGAGGCGATCGTCGGCCCGGACCTCCCCGAGTCCGCCGTCGAGTCGACCCTCGTCGATGAGGCGGACGGACCAGGCGCACCCGACTCGGTGCTCACGGACGGCTGCGTCGTCAGCCCGTTCGACGCCGAAGCGTTCAAGCTGGATCGGGCCCGGGAGGTGCTGGCCGGCTACTTCGGCCCGCCGGACCGCCTGCTGGCGACCGACAGCGAGGTCCGGGCCTGCGGGGCCTTGCTCGCGTACGCCGAGTACGCGCGAGCGGGCGAGCACGACCGCCTGG
Organism: Halobacteriales archaeon SW_7_65_23; assembly: GCA_003022725.1. Classification (GTDB taxonomy): domain Archaea; phylum Halobacteriota; class Halobacteria; order Halobacteriales; family Haloarculaceae; genus Halovenus. The sequence continues at coordinate 40,153 of PXSQ01000055.1, forward strand.
AGTACCTGAACCATCTCACGCGCTACGACCCGCGGGAGTACATGCTGCTGGACGCGGTCGCGCTGGAGAGCCTGGAGCTGTTCGAACGCCGCGCCGTCCAGGGACGCCAGGGCGCAACGCTCGTCGGCGTGCTCGACGAAACCGCGTCGGCGCTCGGCCGGCGGGAACTGGACGACTGGCTGCGCCGCCCGCTGATCGACCGCGACGAGATCGCCGCCCGCCACGACGCCGTCGGCGAACTCCGCCGGTGCGTGAAACTCCGCGAGGCGCTGCACGACCACCTGCGGGACGTCTACGACATCGAACGGCTCATCTCCCGGATCGCCCGCCGCCGCGCCAACGCGCGGGACCTCCGCTCGCTGGCAGCGACGCTCACTGTTGTCGGACGGCTCCGGGAGACGCTATCCGACGCCGAGTGTGCGAAGCTCCGGTCGATCCGCGACGCGCTGGACCCCCTCGAAGGGACCCGGACGCTGATCGACGACGCGATCCAGTCGGATCCGGCCCGCGAGATTACTGAGGGCGGCATCATCAACCCCACATACGACGAGGAGCTCGCCGACCTGCGCGAGACCGAGCGCGAGGGGAAAGCCTGGATCGACGAACTGGAGCAGACCGAGCGCGAGGAGACCGGCATTGACTCGCTGAAAGTCGGGCACAACGCCGTCCACGGCTACTACGTCGAGGTGACCGACGCGAATCTCGACAGGGTGCCCGACCGTTACGAACGCCGACAGACGCTGAAAAACGCCGAACGCTACTACACGCCGGCGCTGAAAGAGCGGGAGGACGAGATCCTGCGCGCCGAGCGCCGGGCTGACGACCTGGAGTACGAGCTGTTCTGCGAGGTGCGCCGGCGGGTCGCCGAGGAGTCCGAGCGCGTCCAGGCACTCGCGGAGACGCTCGCGGAACTCGACGTACTGGTCTCCTTTGGGACCGTCGCTGCCGAGCACGGCTACACCCGCCCAGTGGTCGCCGACTCTGAGGCTGATGAGCGACCGAGTGTCGATGGCATCCATGTCGAGGGCGGTCGCCACCCGGTGGTCGAGCGCACCGAAACCGCCTTCATCCCCAACGACACGCACCTCGACTCCGGCCGTCACGTCGCGGTGATCACCGGCCCCAACATGAGCGGGAAGTCCACCTACATGCGCCAGGTCGCGCTGATCGTCGTGCTCGCGCAGGCGGGGAGTTTCGTCCCCGCGGCGGAGGCGCGCGTCCAGCTGGTCGACCGGATCTTCACCCGCGTCGGCGCCAGCGACGACATCGCCGGCGGGCGGTCGACGTTCATGGTCGAGATGACCGAACTCGCGACGATCCTGGAGGGGGCGACCGACAGCTCGCTGGTGCTGCTCGACGAGGTCGGCCGTGGAACCAGCACCGCGGACGGCCAGGCGATCGCGCAAGCGGTCACCGAGTACCTCCACGACGAGGTCCGCGCGATGACGCTGTTTGCAACCCATCATCACGATCTGACCGGGGTTGCTGCGGCGCTCGACCGGGCCCAGAACCTCTATTTCAAAACCCGCCGGACTGACGACAGCGTGGTGTTCGAGCACGAAATCGAACCAGGCACTGCAGACGCCTCCTACGGCGTAGAGGTCGCTGCGACCGCGGGGATCGAGGACGCTGTCGTCGACCGCGCGCGGTCGCTGCTCGACACCGGGGCGGACGGGGTCGGAGAATCCGACTCCGACAGCGAGACGCCGCCCCAAAACTGGAACGGTGACGTCGCCGCGAACGGCTCCGGATCGGCAGCGGTCGAGAGCGAGGGTACGAATGAGGCGACGAACGAAGAAGCGGCGGTGCCGGTCGACGTCCGCGAGCGGCTCCAAGGACTCGATGTCGCGACGACGACTCCGCTGGAAGCGCTGGAGACGCTTGCGGAACTGAAGCGACAGCTCGACGACGGCGGGTAGCTCCCCCTGTCTTTTTGCTGATCCGGTCCGAGACGGGGGACGATTAACGAATCACGCACGACCGTATCACGCCTCGGGGACGGGCGACAGCGACACGAATTCCAGGTCGCGACGCTCCAGCAGTCGGCCGGCGCGGTCAGTGACAGAGGGGGCAACGAGGATTCCCCGGACAGTCGCGTCCGCGTGCAGGTCGCGGCGGAGTGCCTCAACGTAGCGGTTGAGCTGGCCCACCGCGTCCGGGCCGACCCGCCGGCGTTTGAGTTCGACCACGACGGCGTTGCCGTCGGCGTCCTCGCCGAAAATGTCGACGGCGCCCGCGTGAGTGTCCCGCTCGGTCGCGCGCGGCTCGAATCCGTCTTCGAGGAGCGAGGGGTCGTCGAGAATCCGGTCGCGCAGATCCGCCTCCGTCCCGCTGAGCGCGAGGTCCTCCGGGTCGGTCGCGTCGTAGGCGGCGACGTGGCGCACCGACTCGAAGCGCACCAGCAGCTCCTCGTCGGGCGTCGTCCGCTGGCTCTCGACGACGAACGTGCCGTCGTCGACGCGGGCCTCGTGGGTGCAGCCCGGCGGCTGCCAGTTGACCGGCTGCTGGCCCTCGTCGGTGTGGACCAGCGCGCTGCCGTCCGGTTTGAGGACGACCAGCCGGTCGCCGACGTCAAGCGTGCTCGACGCGCGGCCCTCGTACTCGACGCGACACGGGCCGAACAGCGTGACCAGTCGCTCGCGCTCGATGCTCTCGCGCACGACGTCGAGCGCTTGCTCGGGCGTGGGCTCGACGGCAGTCGACGGAGCCTCCCTACTCACGGCCACCGGTAGCCGCCGGGTCCACAAAAACGCATCCTTCCGGCCGATGGGGAGATCCACTTACGTGACCCTCCCGGCGGTACGGTGCAGCGCCGGTGACGATCACCGCGCCGTGCCCTCCGGATTCCGGCCGTCCTCCAGCCACGCGGCGACCGCCGGCGGCACGTCCCGCGGTCGCGGCAGGAGAAACAGCACCAGCAGTCGGACGGCCTGCGGGACCGACAGCAGTCCCGTCTCGACTGCCCGGCCGGCGGCCGCCTTCAGCCAGCGGCATCCGAGCCGGGTGCGGATCGTGTCGTGTACGTCATTCACCGGGACAAGCACGCCGAACTCGACCGGCAACTGCTCACTTTCGACCGCCAGGGCGTCGAGGCCGAGCCACACCGGAACCGAGACCCGAACCCCTTCGGGCGACAGTTCGTAGACCGCCGCTGTCGAGAGGTAATCGAGGCCGGCGAGGAGTGCGGCCCGCGGTCCGGCGTCGCGCCGCTCCCAGTGGTAGCGGTCCAGCACTGCCGGGTGGGTGCCATCGCTCGCCAGTACGGCCGCTATCGCCGCCCACTCGCCGGCCCATTGCGAGGCGAAGACGTCGTAACGGCCGTCCGGCCGCTCGTATAGAGCGAGCGCTCGCTCACCCACGGCGACCACCATCGAAAAAGCGACCGCTGTGTCGACTGTCCATCGAGGCCGTCTGGTCGGTTTATCACTGAAAAACATCGGGAATGAACGGGTTCCTCAGAGCGCAGCCGGTGGAGAACCGTCGCCAGGAAGCACCGTATTGACCGACTGATCCGGCGGCAGGAACGTCAGCCTACGCCTGGTCGGCCGGGTCCTTCTCGCCGCGGATCGCGCCGATGAGTTTCACCAGGAGGTACAGCGGGAGCAGCGGCAACAACAGCAGTGCGATCGGGATCGCGATCATCCACCCGACGAGGTTCATTCCGCTCTTGCTCCCGAACTCCCGCGGTGGAGTCACTGTATCCGTCATATCTGTACGTAGCGTGACGCAACAAAAATAGGTTGTCGTCTCGACGCCGGGGACCAGCTAGATCCCGAGGATGTCGCGCGCCTCGTCGTTCAGACTCCTGATCTCCTGAGCAGCGAACGGTTCGAACTCCTCGCCGGGCTCCTGAAGGCCAGGTTGGTTGGGATCGTCGTTCCCGGCGACGATGATTGATCCGATCATTTGTTCAGGATGCTCTTGACAGAAGTAGTCGTAGACGCCCGGTTCCTCGAAGGTGAACTCGTAGAACTCCGACCCGGGATTGATGTCCTCGTCGACAGCCTCGACGCCTTCGGGGACGCGTTGCTGTCGCTCGTTATCCTCGTGGTAGAACGTCACCGTGTGAGTGCCACCCCGATGTTCCCACCGGACTGTCGTTCCCGGTTCTAGCTCCATGATCTGCGGGTTGAAGTTGTTCGCTTCGACGTTGACCTCCTCGGCATCCTCGGTTCGGTCGTCCTCCATCCCGTTGTCGCCGTTCTCGTCGCCGTTGCTTCCGTCCCCGTTGCCGTTTCCATTGCCGTTTCCGTTCCCGCCGCCGTCGCCGCTGCTGCAGCCTGCAAGCCCCGCAACGAGTGCCGCTCCGGTCCCTGCGAGGATCTGCCGGCGGCTCCGTCTGACCCGATTCCCTGTCATGCTTCCCCGTAACAGGTGGCCGTTAGTTAAATCAATTGGTCCCTGCCGCTCTGCGGCGTGCTGACGCGGCGGGACTCGAATGGATGCGCCATCGGTCTGTTCCCGCTGGAAACTCACACCTCAGGCGTCGATTCCACCACTCCTTTATATAACCAGGTTGTAGCCTCGGATATGACACGGACACGCGCAGCGGACTCACCGCCGGTCGTGCTGACGATTGCGGGCAGCGATTCAGGGGGCGGCGCCGGCATCCAGTCTGATCTGAAGACGATCGAAGCGTGTGGCGGGTTCGGGACGAGCGCGATCACCAGCGTCACTGCACAACACACCCGCGGCGTCGAGAGTACGCACCTCCTCCCGCGGGGTGAGATCGACGCCCAGATCGGCGCCGTGTTCGGTGACTTCGCGGTGGATGCGCTCAAAACAGGGATGCTCGCGACGGGTGAGATCGTCGACCTCGTGACCGACCGGGTCGCCGAGCAGCCCGTACCGGCGGTCGTGGACCCGGTGATGGTCGCCGCCTCGGGCGATCGCCTCCTCGAACACGACGCCGAGGAAGCGTACGAGGCGCTCGTCGCCGAGTCGACACTGGTGACACCCAACGCCGACGAGGCTGAGATCCTCACGGGCGTTGAGGTGACAAACGCCGAGCGCGCCAGGGAAGCGGGCGAGCGTCTCCTCGAGATGGGCACCGACGCCGCGCTCGTCAAGGGCGGCCACGTCCCTGGCGAGGAGGTCGTCGACGTCCTCGTGACCGACGGCGGCGTCGAGCGCATCACCCACTCCCGGGTCGAGACCGACGCAACGCACGGATCGGGCTGCATGCTCTCCTCGGCGATCGCAACGCGACTCGCCCACGGTGACCCGATCGCGGTGGCAGTTCGGTCCGGCGTCGATCTGCTCGCGCGGGCAGTCCGCTACGGCCTCGATGTCGGGCAAGGACCGGGATCGGTCCACCACGTGGTCGAGGTCCGAAACGAGGCAGCGCGCGAACCCACCGCCGAGGCCGTCGAGGGGGTCGTCGAACAGTTCGCGGACGCGGACGTCTCCCGCCTCGTTCCGGAGGTCGGCATGAACGTTGTCGGTGCGACACCGTACGCCGAAACACCGGAGGAGTGTGCTGCCGTTGAGGGGCGGATCACCCGGACGCTGTCGGGGGTCAATCCGAACCGGGGCGTCCGGTTCGGCGCGTCGAGCCACGTCGCCAGGTTCCTGCTTGCGTCCCGCGAGTTCGACCCCGACCTCCGGTTCGCCGTGAACTGCCGGTACGACGACACCATCCAGCAGGCACTCGACGACCTCGACTGGCCGGTCACAGAGTACGACCGGGCGGCGGAACCGGAGCCGGTCAAAGCCGAAGAGGGGAGCACGATGCAGTGGGGCGCCCGGCAGGCGTTCGAGGCCGCCGGGGAAACGCCGGTCGCAGTCGCCGATCCCGGCGACCTTGGCAAGGAGGCAATCGTCAAACTGCTCGCCCCCGACGCTGAAACGCTCGCTGACCGGACGCTCGAACTACTGGATGTGGTATGACAGAGGCAGGGGGGGATCGTCGGCGAGTTGAACGTCAGCCGGGAGACAGCGCGCTGGCTGGTCGAACGCAGCGGGACCCCCAGGCAACCGAAACACACCGAGTCGGCGCGACCCACAGACATCCACGTCGACTGGAGCGCGATCGACCGGGACTCGATCCGACTCACGCACATCGGACGGGCGCTCGCGGATCTGCTGAAAAAACACGGGAAGAACGTCGATCTGACGGTCGGCATCGAGAAGGCCGGTGTGCCGATTGCCACGGTGGTTTCCACGCTGTTACCGCTGTGATTGCCGTCGAGAACGAGTAACGCCGGATCGAGCCGAACCTCGTCCCCTGTCTAGTCCAGTCCGGCGAGGCGGTTCAGCGCAAACGCAGTCCGGAGCATCTCGGCGACGTCGCCCCGGTCGTACACGAGTTCGTCGGTGTCGAGGATGTGGTCGAGAACGTCACCCGACGCGTGGTTCGGTGCTGCTGCGATCCCGCTGTCGTTGTCGTCCACCCATTTCATCACGCGGAGGTCGGTTTTGGAGTCCCCCATGACGAGCGCGAAGGGGTCCTCGATGTCGAGCACGTCGAAGGCAGCCTCGACGCCGACGACCTTGTTGAGCTCCAGCGAGCCGACCTCGGCGGCGTCTGCCTCGTAGTAGGCCGGATCGATGAGGTCGAAGGTCTCCGCGAACTCCTCGGGCACCTCCTCGGCACCCGTCGTCGGCTGCTCGTCCAGCTGTTCGAGCACCCTGCGGATCTCCGGATCTGACGCCGAGTAGTACGCGCGCGCCCAGTCCCCGCTGGAGTCCCTGCCGGAGTCCCCGCTGGAGTCCCTGCCGGAGTCCCCGCTGGAGTCCCTGCCGGAGTCCCCGCTGGAGTCCCTGCCGGAGTCCCCATGAGGTACACAATTCCGAGGTCGATGACCTCGCGTGCACGGTCGCTCCCGGTCTCGAAGTTCGGCTTCAGCGTGATGTTGAACTCGTTACCCTGGAGGTGAGCCCCCTGCCGCACTTTCTCCGGGGCCTCCGACAGGACGCGCGAGCGCACCAGCCTGAACACCTCCTGTGTGTCGTCGTCGAGTCTCTCGTAGAGCAGTTGCTTGGTGTCCGGACCGTGACCCGGTGTGAACACGCCCGTTCCGGTCTCGTACACGATGCTGACGTCCCCAGAGTGAACGATCTCGTTGCCCAGCCCCTGGATGAGAAAACCCTTGACGTTCTCCAGCGTCTGCCCCGTACAGATCACAATCGGTGTGCCGTCCTCGTGAAAGCGCGTCAGGAGGTGGAGCGTCTCCCGTGTGATCTCGTTGTCGGTGTTGCCGGCCGACCGCAGCGTCTCGTCCACGTCGAGGACGAACACGTTGATACCGCGGCCGTACTTCGTGTAGAGATCCAGCGCCCCGAAGGCCTGATCCCGGGTCGCGTGGCTCGCCAGCGTGGCAAACGTCTCTCCGACCTGCGGAAACCCGGAACGGACCGTCTCCCTGCGCCCCTCGAGCTCCGTTTTGGCGTGCTGCCACTGTTCGAGCGCGACCCGGGAGTTGACCGGGGGAAATAGATCAACAAACTCCTGGTACGCCCGGAGCGTCTCTGTGTCGAACTCCTCGTACAGCCGGTAGAGCTGGTCGTAACGTTCCATGGGTGTGTGGAGCAGTGGCGTCCGCTGCTGACCGCCGTGGTGCTCTTTCCCGGCTCTTCGACCAGAACCGGTAAATATTTTTCTGTTGGAATGGAACTGTAATTTATGAAAACGTAGACGACATCATCACCAGCAGCACGACGATGTCCGAGGCTATCAGGGCGATCAGGGAGCGTGGGGGTGGATTGTCGCGCCGCGGGCTTCGGCATCGGCCGCGTTCGCCGCGACCAGGCGCGAGGGATAGATGACCGCGTCCGGAACGCTGATCGCCCGCTCGACGTCATCCGAGATGCCACTCACCCGTCCGGAGACGGTCTCGCCGTCGAGCAGTTCTGTCTCGATACCGACCGACTCGCAGGCCTCGCGTTTCTCTTCGAAGTACGCCGTATCGTCCTCGGCGAGTTGCAGGAACAGCCCGCCCGTCTCCCGGATACACTCCCCGGCGATTCTGCGGAGTATCCGGTTTTCCTCGATACACTCCTCCGCACCGGTCGGATCGGACTCGGCGTACCGCGCGCCGCTGTGCAAGAGTCCGTGCGAGCGACCGGATGTCCCACTGGCGAGGCCGTTCTGCTCCGCGAGAGTGACGTCCACTCCGCGGAGGGCAAGGTCGCGGGCGACGCCGACTCCGGTCGCGCCACCCCCGACAACGAGTACGTTGTCAGAATGTGCCATACCGAGTCCTATGTCCCCACACAGATGGGTCTACCGGCATTGGCACGAACCTCAGACTCCTGACCCCCCCCCTCGGAGGGGTCTCGACGTAGTACCGGATCGACAAACTCCCCGTCGAGACCCGCAGTGTTTTAAGCGATGCCGTACAGAGGGTGTGGTATGACAGAGGCAGGGGGGATCGTCGGCGAGTTCCTGGACCTCAAATCGGAAACGGACGCCGACCTGCTGGCGATGCAGTGTGGCGACTTCTACGAGTTCTTCGCAGAGGACGCCGAGACGGTCGCCGAAGAACTTGATCTGAAAGTCTCACAGAAGTCCTCCCACGGCTCCTCGTACCCGATGGCCGGCGTGCCGGTCGACGACCTCACCCCGTATCTAACGGCGCTGGTCGAGCGCGGCTACCGGGTTGCTGTCGCCGACCAGTACGAGACCGGTGGCGGGCACGCACGCGAGATCGCTCGGGTCGTGACGCCCGGCACTCACCTCGAAACGACGGACGCGAACGCCCAGTATCTCGCCGCCGTCGTCGAAGACGAGGGGACCTACGGCCTCGCCTTTGCCGACGTGACCACGGGCCAGTTCCACGTCACTGCGGTCGACGGGGCGGATGCCGAGGAGGCCCTGCTGACCGAGCTGTACCGGTTCGATCCGGCGGAGATCCTGCCCGGACCGACGCTGCGGACCGACGACCGGCTGCTCGACCGGCTCCGGGACCGGACCGACGCGACGTTCACGCTGCACGGGACGGACGCGTTCGCCCCCGGACGGGCGCGCCATCGCGTACGCGAGCAGTTCGGCGCCGAAACCGTCGAGAGCGTCGGCATCGCCGACAGGGAGGCCGCAGTTCGGGCCGCGGGAGCGGCGCTATCCTACGTCGAGGAGACGGGCGCGGGACTGCTCGCGTCGATCACGCGGCTGCAGACCCACACCGCCGACGACCACGTCGAACTCGACGCTACCACCCAGCGCAACCTCGAGCTGACGGAGACGATGAGCGGCGAGCGGTCGGGCAGCCTGCTGGCGACGGTCGACCACACCGTCACGAGCGCCGGCCGCCGGCTGCTTGCAGAGTGGCTGACCCGCCCGAGCGGCGACCCCGGGACGATCGAGCGCCGCCAGGCGGCCGTCGCCGCCCTCACGGAGGCCGCGATGGCACGGGAACGGCTCAGGGCGACGCTGGACGGCGCCTACGACCTCGAGCGGCTGGTCTCCCGTGCTGCGTCGGGGACTGCCGACGCCCGCGACCTCCGTGCTGCCGCCGACACGCTCGGACTGCTCGCGGACCTGCGGGCCTGCGTGGCCGAGACTGATCGGCTCGCTGCCTCGCCGCTCGCGGCCATTCTCGACCGGCCGGACGCCGAGCGCTCGGCCGACCTCGCGAGCGAACTCGACGCTGCGATCGTCCCGGATCCGCCGGGAGCGATCAGCCAGGGCGGCATCATCCGCCGGGGGTACGACGCCGACCTTGAGGAGGTCATCGAGGACCACGAGGCGGCACTGGAATGGATCGAAACCCTCGACGAGCGCGTCAAGCGCGAGCACGGACTCACCCACGTTACCGTCGATCGGAACAAGACCGACGGTTACTATATCCAGGTCGGCAACAGCGAGGCCGACGGGGTGCCCGACCGCTTCGAGAACATCAAGTCGCTGAAAAACAGCGAGCGGTTCACCACGCCCGAACTCGACGAGCGCGAGCGGGAAATCCTTCGCTTGGAGGAGCGGCGCCACGACCTGGAACGGGAGCTGTTCGAGGCGCTGCGCGAGCGGGTCGCCGACCACGCCGAACTGCTGCAGTCAGTCGGACGGACGCTCGCGGAGACCGACGTGCTGGCGAGTTTCGCGGTCCACGCCGTGAACAACGACTGGACACAGCCGGCGGTTCACGGGGGCCAGGAGCTTGAGGTGGAGGCCGGACGGCACCCGGTCGTCGAACAGACCACCGAGTTCGTCCCCAACGATCTGTGGCTCGACGAGGAGCGACAGTTCCTGATCGTGACCGGCCCCAACATGAGCGGGAAGTCTACCTACATGCGCCAGGCGGCCCTGATCACGCTCCTGGCGCAGGTGGGGAGTTTCGTCCCCGCGCGGCGCGCCCGCGTCGGCCTGGTGGACGGCATCTACACCCGGGTCGGCGCGCTGGACGAACTCGCTCAGGGCCGCTCGACGTTTATGGTCGAGATGCAGGAGCTGTCGAACATCCTCCACTCGGCGACCGAGGAGTCGCTGGTGATCCTCGATGAGGTCGGCCGCCGACGGCGAGGTGACGTTTTTGCGGACGGTCAGGGATGGGCCGACCGACAGGAGCTACGGCATCCACGTCGCGGACCTCGCGGGCGTCCCGGAGCCCGTCGTCGAGCGCTCGCGGGACGTGCTCGACCGGCTCCGCGAGGAGAAAGCCATCGAGGCGAAAGGTGGCGGCGGCGAACCCGTCCAGTCGGTGTTCGACCTCGGCAGCGGGGAGTTCCGCACGGAAGGGGCTACCCCGGAAACTGCGGACGGAGCCCGCGGCGAGGCGGCCGCAGCGGACGGCAGCGGCCAGGGGCAGCCAGCGGACCCCCTGCGGAGTCAGTACGGCGAGGAAGCGGGGGACGTGCTCGACGCGCTCGCGGACGTCGACGTCAACGGGACGCCGCCGGTCGAACTGCTTTCGAAAGTCCAGCAGTGGCAGGAGCGCATCGACGAGTCGTCCGACTAACGTGTCATCAAAACAGGATATCGGTGTTTTTGAACACCCTGCCGGCTATTGCTGAACACCGTCTCAACGCGTGCTGAGTAGACACCAAGTATGTGGCATATAATATAAAGTAGGTGGACGTAATTGGTAAGAACGCATGAGACGATCAAACAAGAAGCTACCAGTAGGCAGGCGAAGCCTGCTGAAAGCGGCGGGCGCTGGTGTGCTTGGGAGCACACTGGGTATCGGAGCGAGCGGACAGGAGGAGAAAGACGGAGTTGGGGCTGCGAGTAGCCACGAGTTCCGGCTGGAGAACGCAGAACTTTACATGGACGTGTCGACGAACACGGGGCAGTTCCGGCTGTGGACGGCCGACGACCAGGCCCTGTTGTATCCGACAGGGTACACTTCGTACATGACCGTCCGGGTGGACGGGGAGCTGTACGACACTAACGGTCAGTCGGCGAACTTCATGGGGGACTACTTCTCGTCGGGCCCCACCAAAACCGGTTCGGCATCGAGCGAGACATCGTGGAATCTCCCGGAGCTAGCGGTCGACCGGGAGATCTCCCTCGACGGGGAAGCGGCTCGGTTCACCGTGACGGTCACCAACGACGACGACACGGCCCACGACGTCGACATGCGGTACCTGTTCGACTACCAGGTGGCCAATCAGGACGGCGCGCCGGTGTTCGTCCAGGGCAACGTGTACACGAACGAACGGCGCTTCGAGTCGCCGTCGTTCACCCAGAACCTCACGTACGACCAGATTCCGGATCCGAACCTGGTCGGCGTGATGACCAACAGCGGCCAGGAGACGTACATCGACTTCGTCTACTGGCAGAACGCGTTCAACGAGCCCTACGGGTACACGCCGGATCCAAGCGTGGAGTTCCACGAGCCCGGATCGACATCGTACCCGGCGAGCGACAGCGCCGGCGTGCTGACGTGGGAGTTCGGACAGCTCGATCCCGGGGAGGAACGCACCGTGACCGTCTTCTACGGGATCGGCGAACCCGAACAGACGCGGATCGACGACCTCGACAGCGCGCTACAGGGGTTCAGGCGGGCGGTCACGAACCTCCTGTCGTCGAACGTGGAGACGCGGGCGCAGGCCCACGCCGAACTGTACGCGGAACTGGGTGAGGAGTACGCCGACAACCTCATCAATTACTTCGGGAACGACGCGGGTATCTCGGGGATCGGTCCCGACGACGTCGACCCCGAACTGCTGAACCAGCTGAGGACGTTGACGGACGACCTCGCCACCCCGGAGTCGGCAGCGCTGTACGAGTTCTTCGACGAGATGTTCGGCGCGGCGTCGCCCGACGACCCGGTGTCAGAGATCCAGTCGACGTTCGAGTCGTACCTCCGCGGCACTGCATCCGGACAGTCCGCAGAGCTCCGGATCAACGGCCGGACGATCGCGGAGCTCGAATCGGCGTTCGTCAGCGACTTCGAAACCCGCAGGGCGGACGCGATTTCGACGCTTCGCTCCGAGAACCCACCGGAGGACGTGGTCGGCGATCTCATCGACCTGGTCAACGAGAAAACGGATCGGATCCGGTCCCGCCAGAGCGGGCTGACCCGCCAGCTCGGTGACGCAGTGTCGGCGATCACGAACGGCGACGAGATCCGTGTACTGGGTGGGCAACTCCAGGCCCAGGACCCCGACGGTGATGCGCTCACTTTCCTGAACGCCGGGCTTATCGGCGAAGGGTTCGCGGAAACGTCGGGAATCAGCGGCACTGCCCTGCTGAGCGGTGGGGCGGAGGTCGACTCGCTCGTGTCGACCCACGGGATCTACTCGGGGGATACTGAGACGTGCGCCTTGGGCTGGCTCCAGTACAGTGCGATGTACTGGACGACCGCGGCGACCTGGGGCGAGACGGGGCCGGCGGCCAACAACATCGTCCAGGCAGCCATTTCCGAGGGCATGGAGGCGCTCGGGCTCTCGGCGGACGCGATCCTCAACGACTTCACCGGGATCGAGATCGAGCTGCTGACCGGCCTCGGCAACGTGCCCGTCACCCTGATCGAGTTCCTGCTGGAGGACCCGGTCGGGAGCGTAGACGACTTCGGACAGGCCGTGACCATACCCAGCGTCTCGGACGTCGAGATCAGCGAGGACGACATCGAATCGGGCGTGGCGGAGGGAACGACGACAGTGACGATCGAGAACCAGTCGGACGACCCGGTGACGCCGTCGCTGAACCGTGACCAGACGACGCTCCGGACCAACGGCTTCCGGTCGGTCGGCGGCGCGACGCCCGACGTTGGGAGCGTCCTCGCGCCCACCGAGCCGATACCGACGATACCCCCTGATGAGAGCCGGGACGTGGACGTTCGGTTCTGGATCCCGGCCGATGGGGGCGGTCCGCGGATCATCGGCGTCAACGAACTCGAGGTCGCCGCCTCCTCGTCACCCTATCAGGTCGGCGGGAGTGGCGCGATCGGTGAATACGACTTCGAGGATACCCGCTTCCCGGATATCCTGTCACAGGACGTGCTCGCCGATCTGATCGCATCGGGCGAGTCGGTCACGGAAACGGTAACAATCGACGGCGATCCCGACAGGGTCATCTTCAACCTGTCATACGGCGCCGGCGACCTCGACCTGCACCTGTATGACAGCCAGGGCAACCACGTCGGTCGGAACTACGAGTCCGGCGAGTTCGATAACGATATTCCCGGTGCAGTCCCGTCCGGCCCCGACGGGGCGGGCAGGAGCTACGAACAGGTTCGCATCGATGACCCGGACGACGAGTACGAGGTCGAAGTCGTCGGCCTGGAGACGAGCGGTTCCGGATCGAACTTCTCGTCCCGTGCCAGCGAACTGTCGGGCGTGGATGCGATCCTCAATGTCAGCCCGGGATCGATCCAGGCCGATCCCAACACCGGTGTCGAGCGGCGGGTGACCGTCGAGGAGGCGGCGGACGCCGGATCGCTGAGCAACGTGACGTTCTCGACAGAGGCGCTGACTTCGCCGGACTCGACGGACGAGGTTCCGGCCGGGAACGTCTCCGTGAGCGACAACAACTTCGACGTCGGCGCCGGCGAAACAGAGGCGGTCACGCTCTCGATGGACGTCCCGGACGACCTCGAACCGGGGACGTTCACCGGCGACGTCACCGTCGAGAGCGGCCACCAGGAGGCGACGATCGGCCTCTCGGTCACCGTTCGCACGGGGCCGCCGCCGGTGGTCGGAAGCTCCCCGCCGCAGGACCTCGACGGTGACGGGCTGTTCCGGGACATCGACGGGGACGGCCAAGTCACCATCGCCGACGTCCAGATCTTCTTCCAGAACCGCAACTCGGCCGTCGTCCAGAACAACGCCGAGTTCTTCAACTTCGACGGCAGCGAGCCGGCCGACGTCACCATCGCCGACGTGCAAGCACTGTTCCAGGACTTCATCGAGCGGACCGAGTGAGCAGAAGCGAGGCCGCTACGCCAGCGCCTCGTCGATCACGTCGCGGTGTGCGGCGATCGTTTCCGCGTCGAGTCGCAGCGACGCGTCCCCGGCCTCGACCGAGAGCGTCCCGGAGCCGTCGGCGCTCCCCAGCGTCGTGACGGGCGCGACGCCGTCGAACGCCTCCCTGACAGCCGCCGGATCGGTCGTCTCGACCACGACGCGCCCGGGCTGTTCGTGGAACAGCGCCGCGACCGGATCGTCGGTGTCGAACGACACCGTCGCCCCTGCGTTCCCGTCGACCATCTCCGCGAGCGTTACGGCGAGGCCGCCGTGGCTGACGTCGTGAGTCGTAAGCGTCGCCTCGTGGTCGGCGACGGCGGCGAGCGTTTCGATCAGTGCCGCCGGGTCCGCCGGCAGGGTCGGGAACCGGTCGCTGCCGCCGGCCTGCGCGAGCAGCTCCGAGCCGCCCAGGCGAGGCTCGGCCTCGCCCGCGAGCGGCAGGTCGCCGACGACGAGCAGTTCGCCCTCCCCCACCAGGGTGAGCGTCGGGGCGTCGTACCCCTCCTTCGTGCCGACGAGCGCGAGCGTTGGCGTCGGCGGGATCGGACCGGCGGGCGAATCGTTGTACAGCGAGACGTTGCCGCCGACCACGGGGACGTCCAGCGTCGCACACATGTCCGCGAGGCCGTCGATGACGGCGGCAAAGCCGCCGTACACCTCGGGTTTCTCGGGGTTGCCGCCGTTGAGACAGTCGACGCCCGCAAGCGGCGTCGCGCCCTTGGCCGCGAGGTTCGACGCGTTCTCCAGGGCGACCGCCCGCGCTCCGTCGTACGGTGCGGCGTCGGTCCAGTTGGGGTCGGCGCCGGCGGCGAACGCCAGCCCGACGCCGGCCTCGCGGACGGCGAGCAGCGCGGCGTCGTCGCCCGGCCGCAGCGCCGTCCGGACCTGGACCTCGTGGTCGTACTGGCGGTACACCCAGTGCTTCGAGGCAGTGTTCGGGCTCGACAGCACGGCCTCGGCTGCCGCGTCGACGCCGACGGCCGGCCTGTCGACGTCGGGTTCCGGCGGATCGTCCATCGGGAGGTCGTTCATCGGCGCGCCCTCGCCGAGGAACTCCGCGTCGACGTCGACGACTGTCTCGCCCTCGAACGTACAGACGTAGTTCCCGTCGGTCACCTCGCCGATGATCGAACAGCCGAGGTCGTACCGGTCGGCGACCGTCCGGACGCTGTCGACGTCGCCCGGCCGGACCTCGTAACACATCCGTTCCTGGGACTCCGAGAGGAGGATTTCCAGGGCGTTCATCCCGGGTTCGCGCTGGTGGACGGCGTCGAGTTCGATGCTCGCGCCCAGGCCGCCCTTGGCGACCATCTCGCTGCTGGCGCCGCCGAGACCGGCCGCGCCGAGGTCCCGCGCCGACTCGATCAGGCCCTCGTCGAGCAGCTGTTCGTTGGCCTCGATCAGCAGCTTCTCCGTGTAGGGGTCGCCGACCTGTACCGCCGGGCGGTCCTCGGTTTCGGCGTCCTCCGAGAGGTCCTCGCTAGCGAAGGAGGCGCCGCCGAGGCCGTCGCGGCCGGTCGCATTGCCCACCAGGACGAGCGTGTTGCCCGGCTCCTGTGCGGTTGCGGTCACCAGCCGGTCGGGGTCGTCGATCAGGCCGATGCAGGCAACGTTCACCAGCGGGTTGCCCTCGTAGTCGTCGTGGAAGGCGACGCTGCCGGTCACCGTCGGGACGCCGATGCAGTTGCCGTAGTGGCTGATCCCCTCGACGACGCCCTCGAAGAGGTACCGGGACTGGTCACGATCGAAGTCGCCGAAGTGCAGCGAATCCCCGAGGGCGATCGGGTACGCGCCCATCGAGAGCGTGTCCCTGACGATACCGCCGACGCCCGTGGCGGCACCGTCGAACGGGTCCACGTAGGATGGGTGGTTGTGGCTTTCGATCCCCATCGTGATGTACGCCTCCGACTCCCCGTCGGCGGCCGGCAGCGAGACGACAGCGGCGTCGTCGCCGGGGCCGACGACCACCTGCTCGCCCTCGGAATCGAAGGCGCTCAGCAGCGGCCACGAGGATCGGTAGGCACAGTGCTCGCTCCAGAGGTTCTCGAAGAGGGCGGCCTCCGCGGCCGTGGGCTCCCGGCCCAGTTCCTCGACGACGAGTGTCCGGTCCGAGTCGGCAAGCGTCATTTGGGCAACCTTGCGCGAGGGCGGCTAAAATAGTCACGAACGACCGTGTCATGTTTGGATCGTCCGCCGGGATCCGCGAGAGCGGGTTGCCCGGCCCGACGAGCACTGGCCAGTGGTCTCTGATCGTTACTGCCGTCGTTGTCCCCGCCGACGCAGCCGGCGAGGGCGATGGCCCCTCCTGCGCCGAGCGTTCCCAGGAGCCGCCGTCGGGACACCGTTCCGGGAGCCATGTGTCTGTACTGTGCGATTACCGTATATGAATGTTTTTCTTGATACTGAGTTCATACTGGTGGCTGTAATTCTTTTACTCACCAGTCTCTGCTATCTGCGGAGACAGACCCGTTCCGCCTGGATTCTCAATTCGAGTTTTCACGTACGTACAGCCACCAGTATCAGTATCTGTTGTTTCGAGCGTTTGTACTTAGGTCGCGTTAATTTAGAGGATGAGGCGGACGAGTTCTACGTGTCTATGCCAGAATTCGACCGCCTCAACGGACGTATCGTGTGGATAGACGTGTCGTTTGTGGAGCGCCAGCGGACTCCCGAGTGGGCGATTCAAGTTGGTATCCGGTGTAACTTTACAATCATATCAATATAGAACACTAGTCATATATCGAATAATTGGGAGTCGACAGGAGTCCTGTCGCTATTCATAACTGGGTCCACAACGCCGAGTTACAGCCAATATCGACAGTGACCGCGGATCAGATCGCGGTTGACGAAACGATGATCCGTGTCACTGGTCACGAGCACTGGCTGTACGGCGTTGTCGATCACTCTACCAACGAGATCATCCACGTCAGCCTCTTTCCGGCGACGACGAAACAGACGACACGGTGGTTTCTCGCCGAGCTACATCGTCGATGCCAACTCGACGACCCTGTGTTTCTCGTCGACGGCGCGAGCTATCTCGGCACTGTCCTCGACGAAGATGGATATCGATTCCAGGTGATTTCTCACGGGAATCGAAACGCTGTCGAACGTGTCTTCTGCGAAATAGAACGACGAACATCATCGTTCGCCAATAGTTTTAGCCATGTCACGCTTGAGACAGCACAATCCTGGCTCAAAGCCTTCACAGTCTATCACAATGCACGCCAAAACTAACGCGACCTAATCTGATAAACCTATCATCGCTCAGTGGCTCTGGAGTCTGTGAACGAAAAACCAGAGCCAGGTATTATTTTATCCCTGAGCGGCCAAGAGACACGTATGAACCCCGATCTCGTCGGCGTCGTAACGGTCGCCCTCTTCCGACGGGAGTCATATGAGTCACGGTCGCCGTCGACACACTCGGCGAGGTGGTTCTGATGGGTGATAGTTCGGCACGTACCTGCTGTAAAATCGGTCGAGACTGCGCGAAGTACGACCTCTCGGGACTGGATGAGAATCTGTGTCGCCGCCGAGCAGACGGGGCGAGTCTCCGCGA
>PXSQ01000056.1 GCA_003022725.1 Halobacteriales archaeon SW_7_65_23
AGCGAACGGATCGGCACGGGCCCCGACGTCGAGGGCGGCGAGGTCCAGGTCGAGGTGGCGATGCAAGCCACCGACGAACTCCAGGGCTCGCTGCACGCGTTTGCCAACAACATCAACACCCGCGAGGGCGGTACCCACATGACCGGGTTCAAGACCGCCCTGACGCGCGTCGTCAACGACTACGCGACCGACAACGACCTGCTCCGTGACCTCGAGGACACCCTCAAGGGCGAGGACATCCGCGAGGGGCTGACGGCAGTGCTGTCGGTCAAACACCCCGACCCGCAGTTCGAGGGCCAGACCAAGACCAAGCTGGGCAACAGCGAGGTCAGGGGGATCGTCGAGTCGGCGATGCACGAGCATCTCGGGACATTCTTCGAGGAGAACCCCGACACCGCGGAGACGATCGTCTCGAAAGCGGTCGAGGCTGCGAAGGCCCGCAAGGCCGCTCAGAAGGCCGAGGAGCTGACCCGACGCAAGAGCGCGCTCGACTCGACAGCACTGCCGGGGAAGCTGGCCGACTGCCAGACGCGGGACCCCGACGAGGCGGAGCTGTTCATCGCGGAAGGAGACTCGGCTGGGGGGAGCGCCAAGCAGGCCCGCAATCCCGAGTTCCAGGCCGTGTTGCCGATCCGCGGGAAGGTGCTGAACGTCGAGAAACACCGGCTCGACCGGATCCTCGAGAACGACCAGATCCGCAACATCATCACCGCGATCGGCACCGGGATCGGCGACGAGTTCGACGTCGCGGACGCCCGATACAAGAAAATCATCATCGCCACGGACGCCGACGTCGACGGCGCCCACATCCGCACGCTGCTGTTGACGTTTTTCTACCGGCATATGCGGCCGCTGTTGGAGAACGGGTACGTGTACGCTACCCAGCCGCCGCTGTACCGGATCCGGTACCGGGGCGAGACATACGACGCGATGACCGACGAGGAGCGCGACGAGATCATCGCAAATCGCTGCGGCGGGGAGCCCGACCAGGTCCAGCGGTTCAAGGGGCTGGGCGAGATGAACCCCGAGCAGCTCTGGGACACGACGATGAACCCGGAGAACCGCATTCTGAAGCAGATCACCATCGAGGACGCCGCGACTGCGGACAAGATGTTCTCGGTGCTGATGGGCGATGCGGTCGAGCCACGCAAGGAGTTCATCAAGGAACACGCGCCGGAAGCGGAGTGGGTCGACATCTGATGGAGACGATCACATGAGCTCAGACATTCCCGACGACGTGACGGCACCGGCGGCGAACGTCGAGCACGTCCGTATCGAGGACGAGATGGAGCAGAGCTACATCGACTACGCGATGAGCGTCATCGCGGGCCGGGCGCTGCCGGACGTCCGCGACGGGCTCAAACCCGTCCACCGCCGCGTGCTGTACGCGATGTCGGAGATGGGCGTGACCGCCGGGTCGGGCCACCGCAAGTGCTCTTCGATCGTCGGGGAGACGATGGGTGACTACCACCCCCACGGCGACTCGGCGATCTACAACACGCTCGTCCGGATGGCCCAGGAGTTCTCGCTGCGGTATCCGCTGGTCGACGGCCAGGGGAACTTCGGATCGATGGACGGCGACCCGCCCGCGGCGATGCGCTACACGGAGGCGCGGATGTCGCCCATCGCCGAGGAGATGCTCGCCAACATCGAGAAAGACACCGTCGACTTCCAGGCCAACTACGACGACCGCCTGACGGAGCCGGAGGTGTTGCCCGCGAAGCTGCCGAACCTGCTGGTCAACGGCTCCTCGGGGATCGCGGTCGGGATGTCGACGAACGTCCCGCCGCACAACCTCGGCGAGGTCGTCGACGCGACGATCCACCTGGTCGACAACCCCGACTGCGCCGTCGAGGATCTGATGGAACACGTCACGGGACCGGACTTTCCGACCGGCGGCAACATCGTCGGCAAGGACGCCATCTACTCGGCGTACGCGACCGGCCGCGGGCGGATCCGGATGCGCGCCGAGTACGAGATCCAGCGGGGCGAGTCGGGCGGCGACCGGATCGTCATCACGGAGCTGCCCTACCAGGAGAACAAGGCCCGCGTCGTCGAGCGGATCGCCGGCGACGTCAACGAGGGCGTCATCGAGGGTATCTCGGACCTGCGCGACGAGTCCGACCGCGAGGGCGTCCGCGTCGTCGTCGACCTCAAGCGCGGCGCGAACGTCGACGTGGTCGAGAACCAGCTCCTGGAGCACCACCTGGAATCGACGTTCGGCGTGATCAACCTCGCGCTGGTCGACGGCCAGCCCCGCGTGCTCTCGCTGAAGGAGACGCTCGAGCACTACCTCGACCACCGCAAGGAGGTCGTCCGCCGGCGCTCGAAACACGACCTCGAGGAGGCTGAGGACCGCGCCCACATCCTGGAAGGCCGCCTCGAAGCCGTCGAGCACGCCGAAGCGATCGTCAACCTGATCACCGAATCCGAGGACCGCGACCAGGCGCGGGCGATCCTCATGGGCGAGACCGGCCTCGATGAACTCGAGGACGCCGAGTTCGACTACGACGAGGTCCAGCGCGGCTTCTCGTTCTCCGAGGAGCAGGCCGACCACATCCTGCGGATGCAGCTGGGCTCGCTCACCTCGATGGAGGCCGGCGAGATCGAAGCGGAGTACGCGGAGGTCCAGGAGACGATCGAGTACCTGGAGTCAGTGCTGGCCTCCGAGGAGACGCTGCTGGGCGTGATCAAGGACGAACTGCGCGAACTCAAAGCCGAGTACGGCGACGACCGCCGGACGACGATCCTCGAAGACGAGGGCCAGGTGACCCACGAGGACCTCATCCCCGAGGAGGAGTGCCTGGTCGTCGTCACCGAGGACGACTACATCAAGCGGATGCCCGCCAGCGAGTTCGACCCCCAGCGCCGCGGCGGCAAGGGGATCATCGGCTCCGATCCCAAGGAGGGTGACCGCGTCTCGGCGGTGTTCCGCGCGAACAGCCACAACTACCTGCTGTGTTTCACCAACGAGGGGCAGGTCTACCGGCTGAAAACCTACGAGGTGCCGGAGATGTCCCGCACCGCCCGCGGGAAGTCCGCCGTCAACATCATCGACCTCGACGACGGCGAGGAGATCACGGCCGTCGTCAGCACCGACGAGTTCGAGGCCGACGAGTGCATCACGATGGTCACCCGGCAGGGGTACGTCAAGCGGACCTGCGTCGGCGAGTTCGAGAACATCCTCTCGACGGGGATCATCGCGGCGAGCCTCGGCGACGGCGACGAACTCGTCGACGTCGAGGTGACCGACGGCAGCGGGGACCTGGTGATCGCGACGGAGCGAGGAATGACGATCCGGTTCGACGAGAGCGAGGTCCGCGAGATGGGCCGCAACGCCCGCGGCGTCCGCGGGATCGACCTGGAGGGCGGCGACCGCGTCGCCGGTATGGTCTCGACCGACGACGCCGACGACCGGGCGCTGCTCACCGTGACCTGCAACGGCTACGGCAAGCGGACGCCGCTCTCGGAGTACCGCCCGCAGTCCCGCTACGGCAAAGGGCTGGTCGACATCAAGACTGACGACCGGAACGGCCCCGTGGCGACCGTCAAGGCCGTCGAGGACTCCGATCACATCGTGGTGATGTCCGAGAGCGGCCAGATCATGCGCTGCCCGGTCGCCGAGATTTCGACTGTCGGCCGCAACACGAAAGGCGTGGTCGTGATGGACGCCGAGACGGGCGACCGCGTCGCCAGCGTAACGATCGTCCCCGGCGAGTAATCCCGTTTTTCGTCCCCTCGATCCGCGTCAGCAGTCGGATCCGTGCCGTTTTCACTGTCCACCGGCGGTTCAGCCTCCTGGTCGATCACCGTGTTTCTGCTGGCTCGACGAGCAATCTCCCTGGCGGACTGAAAGGGCGAGTGAGCCTCGCGGTCGCTGAGCGGGCCCTACCCGAGCGAATCGAGGGTATCCCGCTCAGCGGGAGCCGCGAGGCGACCGAGGGCTTTCTGCATCGCTGCTGGGGTGATAGTGATTGTTGTGATTATTTTCGGAGTCGCATCGCATTCTCGGGAGTTTCACGGGCTGACACCGGCGTCTGATGGGTCGACAGCGGTAAAGACTCGTCACTTCAGCGGCACAAACCGGACGTGGCCGTGCCGTTCGCGGTCGAGCGAGCCATCATCCCGTTTCCGAGCGCGGACGAGCACCTGCTTGCCGTCGCCCAGCGGGCCCAACAGCACGCCGCCCATCCGGACCTGCTCGACGACGGCCGGCGGGAAATCGCTCGCAGCGCAGGTCAGATACGCCGCGTCGTAGGGGGCGT
Organism: Halobacteriales archaeon SW_7_65_23; assembly: GCA_003022725.1. Classification (GTDB taxonomy): domain Archaea; phylum Halobacteriota; class Halobacteria; order Halobacteriales; family Haloarculaceae; genus Halovenus. The sequence goes on from PXSQ01000056.1 coordinate 4,266, forward strand.
GCTCGGGCCAGCCGGCGCGGCCGTCGCCGGCCCGGACCGACACCTCGCCGTACCCCGTCCTCGCGAGCGTCTCCCGGGCACGCTTGGCGAGTTCGTCGTGGAACTCGACACTGTAGACGTGCTCCGGGCCAACGACCTCGGCGGTGACGGCGGCGTGGTACCCACAGCCGGTCCCGATTTCGAGCGCCTCCTCGCCCGGGTCCAGCGCCAGCAGGTCGGTCATGATCGCCACCATGTGCGGGGCACTGATCGTCTGGCCCTCGCCGATTGGGAGCGGGCGGTCGGCGTAGGCAGCGTTGCGCTTGCCCTCGGGGACGAACTTGTGACGGGGCACCGCCCGCATCGCCGCCTCTGTCGCGGGATCGAGGTTCTCGCGGGCCACCAGCCTGTCGATTAGTTCGTTGCGGCGTTGCTCGAAGCTCATCTCACCAGGCGGACCACGCCGTCGTCGATTCGTCTCGCACGTACAGCCGTTTGATGTCCTTTGCGTCCGCAGCGTCGCCGTCGAAGTCCAGCTTCCCGTGGTCGTACCCCGTCGCGTCGTCGCGGATAAAAATGCCTTCGACGGTAAATTCTTCGTCGCCGAGTTCGTCGGTCTCGCCGACGACGAATTCGTAGTCGCCGGGGACCTGCAGGCGGAAGCTCCGTGTCTCGTCGTGTTCGCCGGATTTGGGGTGGGCGGTGACGTTGACGCTGACGTTGCCCACGGCGCGCGACCAGATCGTCTCGACGTCCTCGGCGGCGGCCTCCTCCGTGCGTCCCTCCGCGAGTTCGAGGCTGGTGATCCGGGCAGTGACGATCGCCTCCTCGGTCTCGACGATGAACTCCTCGCCGGTCGCCAGCGTCTCCTCGGCCGGGACGTCGACGGACGTCGCGAACGACTCGCCGTCCTGGGAGACGACCACCTCGCGGCTGACCGTCCGCTCCTCCGGGAGTGACTCCTTGTGGACGTGGCTACACTCCGTACACCTGACTGTCGTCTGCCCGCCCTCCGAGAGTACTTCGTGGACTGTCTCCGCGTCGGGCGAACAGGCCGGACAGGCCACCGCCACCCGTGCTGTCGTGTCTTCCATACCTCTGCTACGGCGGTGGCCCATAAAAGCCGTCGGCATCGTTTCGATCGGTGGCAGACGTTGGAGCTTCTGGAGAAACAGGGTCGGGGAACGGTCAGGATGCGCTCGATAGGATGCACTGGTGCAGCAACCGCTAACTGACCGTCGAAGAAAGCCCTCGGCGCGCTCAACCGCGGCGGTTGTGTCGGAAGAGGAATCACGCAGCAGGTTGACCAGTTCACTGAACGGTGTCAGTTTCGACGGCTCCGGTCCCCAGACCAGTCAGCTCGTTGACGCCGAAGACTTTTCACCAGGCTGGTCCCAACGTCGGTACATGAGAGACGACGACCGCGACGATCCATTCGACGATCTATTCAGCGAGATCGAGCGGATGATGAACGAGATGATGGGCGGCAACGCCGAGTTCCACTTCGAGGGGGGGACCGGCGGCCACACTGACGACGGCCGCGACGTGCACATGGACATCCACGAGAGCGACGACGAGATCCGGATCGTCGCCGACATCCCCGGCGTCGACAAGGAGGACATCGACCTCCAGTGTGACGGCACCACGCTGGACCTGCGCGCGACGGGCAACAGCCGCGAGTACCGCGAGCGCGTCTCGCTACCGGCGACCGTCGACGAACACTCCGCCAGCGCCACCTACAACAACGGCGTGCTCGAGGTCGTGTTCGACCGCGCTGACGACACCACGAGCATCGACATCTGACCCGTCGGGTCGGCGGTCGTGCGATCACACAGCGGCGTCTCCCCGCAGCGTTCGGGATGCTTTTTATATACGCGGGCTGAACATCCACCAACAATGGAACTGATGCCCGCAGACGACAACGAAACGTACGTCAAACACGTCTCGATGATCGTGGTCGGGTGGATCGTCCTGACGTTATTCGTCGCGATCGGGCTCGCCGTGTTCGTCATTCTCACGTGATACTGATGGCTGTAATTCTTTTCCTCATACTGTCGGACGTAACTCTGTGTCACATCGTGACACTCTCCTGGCTGTATTCGCACGGGTGAACGGCTGAACGTGACGGTTCGTAGCCGCTGCGGTGGGTTTCGGGGATGATCTCGTCGGAGATGACAAACAGCATCGCGCCGGCAGCGAAGCCCATCGCGTAGGGGAGCAGGGGTTCGACGGTGGCGACGGCGACTGCGCCGAGGACGGCCAGCGGAATCTCGACGACGCCGGCACGGACGCCCGCGACGGCGGCGTACGCCCGGCGGTCGAGGCCGGCGTTGACCGCCGCGACAGACACCGCGAGCCCTTCGGGGACGTTCTGCATGCCGATGGCGACCATTAGCGAGAGGGCGCCCCCGAGCTGGGCTGGATCGCCGGCGGCAGCGCCGAAGCCGACGCCGATCAGCGTTGGTACCGGGTTGCCGCCGGAGTACTCCTCGATGCCGGGGATGATGAGGCTCGTGAACGCAGCCGCGAGCATCACCCCCGCGGCGAACCCGAGCATGGTGTCGAGCGCCCGCTCGGAAGGGTTGCGCCAGACCAGCACCAGCGACGCGCCCAGGAGGTTCAGCAGCGCGATGATGATCCCCCCGACCAGCGCCTGGATCACGGGGGCGTCGCCCGCTATCTGCCTGAACAGCTCCGTGATCTCGACCTGCATTGCTCCCTGCTTGCGATGGCGATGACTTGTAACTACCCTTCAACCCCTACGCGGCGCGCGCTGGCGAGCGGGTCGAGCACTGCGAGACCCGCGAGCACCTACTGCGCGAGGTCCTCGCGAGCGGAGCGAGCGAGGGCTCGTCAGAGCGTGCTCTGACGGCGGATGAGAAGCGCAACGAGCGGTCGGCCGACCGCAGGGAGGCCGACGAATGCTCGAACGGGGAGCGAAGCGAGTAAGCATCGCAGTCGGATGACTTGGTGAGGAATCCTGCTAACTCCCTGGAGCGTGATGTACGACAGGGAGTGAAGAGGTCGTACCTCCCGCACACAACAATTGTGT
>PXSQ01000057.1:0-42292 GCA_003022725.1 Halobacteriales archaeon SW_7_65_23
AAGCAGCGGTCAGCAAACTGATCCGGCGAAACAGCTTTTACTCGCAATGTGGTATAGTCACTTTAGCAGGATTCCTCATAGATGGGGAGGCTCGTGGCCCCGTCTGGGTGGACTGAAAGGGGCCGTTCACGGCGGCTACGCCGCTGTGAGCTCGGGAAGCTTCGCTTCCCGGTGTCCGCTTGATTCCTCCCGGGCGCCGCAAGCACTGCAACGAGCGAACGCAGTGAGCGAGTGAAGCGCGCAGCAAGCCCCGGAGGGTCGAGCGGACGGGGGCTTTCAGCACCCTTGTCGTTGCGGGATCGTCCCGTCCAGTTCCTGGCGAGTGGATAGGAGCTTCCAATACCACCATCTGCTAACTTCTATACACCCGACAAACCAACACACCCACATGCCCGACACAGACGAGCGGATCGAAGCCAGGGTCGGCGAGGTCCTCCGCGAGCGCGGCGACACACTCGCGGTCGCTGAGTCCTGCACGGGCGGCCTCCTCGCCTCGCGGATCACGGACGTCCCGGGATCGAGCGACTACTTCGACCGCGGCGTCGTCACCTACTCCAACGACGCCAAACAGGAACTGCTGGGCGTCTCTCGGGAGGCGCTCGACCGCCACGGCGCCGTCTCGGCTCCGGTCGCCCGCCAGCTGGCCCGAGGGATCCGCGACACCGCCGGGACGACCTGGGGCGTCGCCACGACGGCGACAGGGCCGACTGCAAGTCCTCGTTTGCGAGCCAGGCGCTGTCGGACCTGCTCGATGCGACAGCGCGGGAGTGATTACTCCCGGTGGATGGTTCGGATGCGCTGGATGCCGTTGATCTCGTCGACGACTTCGACGATAGCTTGGGGGACGTATTGCTGCCAGTCGCCGCCCTCGATCATCAGCTCGCGGATCTCGCTGCCCTTGAGGTCGTCGCGGTTGAACATCGTGGTCTGGCGGACCTCGACGCCCGCCTCGATGAACAGCTGGATCACGAGCGGGTTGTTCGAGTAGGCGACTTCGAATCGGGGTGACATGCTCTCGACGTGGCTCACCCACACGGAGTTGCGGTCCAGATCCTCGATCGGCACCGTGTAGGTGGTGATCCCGACGGACTCTAGGGTCTTCGTGATCATCATGATCCGCTCGCCGGCGGTGAACGGGTTCCGGATGGTGTGGGAGTCGTCGGCGCTCCCGATCCCGACGACCAGTTCGTCCACCTCCGTGGCGATCTCCTCGACGAGCTGTCTGTGGCCGTTGTGAAACGGCTGGAACCGGCCGATGAGAAAGCCTCGTGTCGTCCCCATTGGTGGACACTGGCACGGGAGTTTTATAAACACAGTGACTGGGAAGCCACGGGACCATAGCAATCGACCTGCGTGCCGTCGAGCGGTTTTCTTGTGTACGGGAGCTGGGAAAGGGGAGAAAGTATATCAGTCGACAGCACCTGAAATGAGATGGTAGCAACGTTTGTATGAGCAACGACAAAGACGCTCAGGATAGCAATCACGCACACGAGCCCCCCGCCGGGGAGTCCGTCGAGGAGCCGCGCGCGTCGGAGCCCGAGCCCTCCGAGGAGCGGCCAGCCGACAGCGGCGCGGAGGCGGAGTCCTCGGACGCGGGCCGGGACGTCCCACGGTCGGGTGGTCCACGGGACGCGCCGGAGTCGGACCGCCCGGGGCGCGATGAACCGCGCGATCCCGACCCGCGCGAACGCATCGGGGAGGAGGATCAAGTAGAGGAGGAGCCAACCAGTTCGATCGACGAGGCGCTGGGCAGCGACGTCGACGAGGACATGGAGGTCGACGAGGAGATCGCCGACGAGGACCTGCTCGGCGGGCTGAAAGTCGACGCCTCCGCGGAGATCGAGGTACCCGACCGGCTGGTCGACCAGGTGATCGGACAGGACCACGCGCGCGACATCGTGCTCAAGGCGGCCAAGCAGCGCCGCCACGTCATGATGATCGGCTCGCCGGGGACCGGCAAGTCGATGCTCGCGAAGGCGATGAGCCAGCTGCTCCCCAAGGAGGACCTCCAGGACGTCCTCGTCTATCACAACCCGGACGACGGCAACGAACCGAAAGTCCGGACCGTCCCGACGGGCAAGGGCGAACAGATCGTCGAGGCCCACAAGGAGGAGGCCCGCAAGCGCAACCAGATGCGGACCTTCATCATGTGGATCATCATCGCCCTGATCCTCGGGTACTCGCTGATCATCGTCCGCCAGCTCCTGCTGGGGATTCTCGCGGCCGGGATCATCTATCTCGCCTTCCGGTACATGTCGCGGGGCAACGACGCAATGGTGCCGAACCTGCTGGTCGACACCGCGAACCAGCAGACCGCCCCCTTCGAGGACGCGACCGGCGCCCACGCCGGCGCGCTGCTGGGCGACGTCCGCCACGACCCGTTCCAGTCCGGCGGCATGGAGACGCCCAGCCACGACCGCGTCGAGGCCGGCGCGATCCACAAATCCAACAAGGGCGTGCTGTACATCGACGAGATGAACACACTGGACATCCGGTCCCAGCAGAAGCTGATGACCGCGATCCAGGAGGGCGAGTTCTCGATCACCGGCCAGAGCGAGCGCTCCTCGGGCGCGATGGTCCAGACCGAGCCAGTCCCGTGTGACTTCATCATGGTCGCGGCGGGTAACCTCGACGCCATGGAGAACATGCACCCCGCGCTGCGCTCGCGCATCAAGGGGTACGGCTACGAGGTGTACATGGACGACACCATCGACGACACCGCGGAGATGCGCCGCAAGTACGCCCGCTTCGTGGCCCAGGAGGTCGAAAACGACGGCCGCCTGCCGCACTTCACCCGCGAGGCGATGGAGGAGATCATCCTCGAAGCCCAGCGCCGGGCCGGCCGCAAGGACCACCTCACGCTCGAACTCCGCGACCTCGGCGGGCTCGTCCGCGTCGCGGGCGACATCGCCCGCGCCGAGAACAAGGAGTTCACCGAGCGCGAGGACGTGCTGGAGGCGAAAAACCGCTCGCGCTCGATCGAGCAGCAGCTCGCCGACGAGCACATCGAGCACCGCAAGGACTACGACGTCACGATCAACGAGGGCGCCGTGGTCGGCCGCGTCAACGGCCTCGCGGTGCTGGGCGAGGATTCGGGCATCGTCATGCCGGTGATGGCCGAGGTCGCGCCATCCCACGGGCCCGGCGAGGTGTACGCCACCGGGAACCTCCAGGAGATGGCCGAGGAGTCGGTGCTGAACGTCTCGGCGATCATCAAGAAGTACTCGGACGTGAACCTCTCCGAACGGGACGTCCACATCCAGTTCGTCCAGGCCGACGGCGTCGACGGCGACTCCGCGTCGATCACCATCGCGACCGCGGTGATCTCGACGCTGGAGGACATCCCGATCAACCAGAACGTCGCCATGACCGGCTCGCTGTCGGTCCGCGGCGACGTGCTCCCGGTCGGCGGCGTCACCCACAAGATCGAGGCCGCCGCCAAGGTCGGCATGGACAAGGTCATCATCCCCGCTGCCAACCAGCAGGACGTGATGATCGAAGACGAGTACAAAGACCAGATCGAGATCATCCCGGTGACCCACATCTCCGAAGTGCTCAACGTTGCCCTCGAGGGCGAGGCCGACAAGGAAACGCTGATCGACCGGCTGAAGTCGATCACCGGCAACGCGCTCGATCAGGACCCCAGCCCCGGCGGCAGCCCCAGCCCGCAGTGAGCTGTGGCTGACCCCGGCTGGACCCCGTTTCTCGCCGTCGTCGCTGTTCTCACCCTCGCAGTCCTCGGTCTCGCCCGCCAGTCACAGAGCCTCATCCGGGAGTACGGCCCCGACGATGAGGCTGGCGACGCTAGCGAAGCGGACCTGTCCGACGGCGACGAACCGGACGAATCCGGCGGCCCTGCCGAACTGAACGACGCTGTCCCAGAAACTAACGAGGCACTCGACGACAGAGAGAGTAACGTGACGCCATCCGATCCAGGAGAACGGACGCCGGCGGAGACCCGCCCGACAGGGGCCGAGCCGGACATCGAACTGACGACCGGCATGCTGCTGGCGAACGTCGCGGTCACGCAGGGCGTGGTGGCGGCTATCATGCTCGTCGCAGCGTGGTACTTTTCGATCCCCGCCGACGCCTTCGGCGTCGCTGACACGGCGGCGAGCATCGGCTTCCCGGCGGTCGCGCTCGGCGCCGCTTTCGGCGTTGCCCTCTGGCTCGGCAACGAACTCGCGACGGCGATCGCCGACGCGGTCGGGGCCGCCTACGACGAGGCCGTCCGGCGGATGCTCGCGCCGGACTCCGCCGGCGGCTGGGCCGTTCTGCTCGGGGCCGTCCTCCCGATCATCGCACTCTCGGAGGAACTGCTCTTTCGAGCGGCGCTGATCGGGGTACCCGCTGCCGGCTACGGCGTCTCCCCCTGGCTGCTGGCAGTCGTCGCCTCCGTTGCGTTCGCGCTGGGCCACGGCGCCCAGGGCCGGGTCGGCGTCGTCGTCACCGGCGCGCTCGGGTTCGTCCTCGCCGCCGGCTACATCGTCTCCGGCAGTCTGGTACTGGTGATCGTCGCCCACTACGTGATCAACGCCCTGGAGTTTCTCGTCCACGAGGGGCTCGGGATCGACGATGTCTCGTTCGGACGGCGCATTCCCGGTGTCTGAAACGGAGTATTTCACACCCGACGGGTGAGATGATCCCGTACGGCTCGTTGAGCGTCCGCACAGACCCGATTGAGCCTGGCGACTGTCGTCAGGACGGGATAGGTGGTCGGGAACTCCTCGTACAGTGACTCGACGACGTCACGGTGGGCGACGCCCGCAGCCCCGCCCTGGCCGACCGTGCGATCGAGCGTCTCCTGGCGCGTGCGGGCGAGTTCGTCGCACTGCTCCCGGAACTCGGCGAGGTGCTCGTGGCGCGCCCGGAGTCCGTCGAAGCCGACGGCCAGCAGCGGCGTCTCGTCGGCCTCGGTCAGCCACGACGTGATCGCCTCGACGTCCTCGGCGGCCGACGCCAGCGACTCCGCCTCCAGTGCGAGCGACTGCCGGGATGCCGAGAGCTGTGCCCGGCGCTTGCCCGCTGCCGACAACACCGACTCCTTGACCGGTGGCGTAAATTCGTGTGCACTCCGGGGAGCCAGCGCTAACGCGATCTCCTGGCCCAGTTCGTCGCGGAATGCCTCGCCGAGCGACGGCGACCCCTCGACGGTGGGATGGATCGTCTCCGCGAACGCCTCGCGAACGGTCGCACACGCGTCCCGCGGCGTGGCGCTCCCACCGATCGCCGTCGCCACGCCGCCGTCGGTCATCGACCCGGCCATCCCACCCGCCGCGGCGTCGATCGGTTCGAGGTCGCGAACCGCCGACTCGAACCGGTCGAGGGCCTGGAGGCGCCGCTCCATCCGCTCCGCTTCGGACTCGACGCGCTCGATGGCGTCCGCGACGTGGGTCTCGACGGTCATGCTCGTCTTTGCGAAGGACCGCCCACCACTTATCTTTTAGGTTAGCCTAAAATTTGTTGGTTAACCTGGCGACAATCGAGCCATCGGCAGGCTTACGAACGCCAGCACACTACACAACCACATGAGGGGTGGCTGGCGCGCAGTCGCGGTCCGGCAGGGAAAGCGGCTGGTGGTGTGGCTCGTCGCCGCGCTGATCGTGGTGGCGACCGTCGCGCTCGTGTTTCTCGGGACACCCTACGGGGCGACCGACGGGAGCATCGAGACGGTCGCCGACGACGACCGGGTGACGCTCACCGAGGTCGACGGCGGCTACCGCATCGAGCCGGCGGACGCCGATCCGGCGGCCGGGCTGGTGTTCTACCCCGGCGCACGGGTCAATCCCGGCGCGTACGTGCAGGCCCTCGCACCGGTCGCGCGCGAGGCGAACGTCACCGTCGTGATTCCGCGAGTGCCCCTGACCCTCGCTATCGTCGACTACGGGGCCGCCCAGACCCCACTGTGGGAGCACCGGGCTGAGGTCGCCATGGATCGGACCCCCTCGATCGACCGCTGGTACGTCGGCGGCCACTCACTCGGCGGGCCGAGGGCCTGCCGGTCGGCGAGGGCGACACCGTGCTCAACTGGGAGGCCTACGAGCGCAACCGCGGGAATCTCCCGGCAAGCGCCACCGTCGCCGAACGGCCTGGGCTGAACCACACCCAGTTCGGGAGTTACACCGGCCAGCGCGGCGACACGGCGACGGGAACGAGCTACGACACCGCCCACGAGCGGCTCAACGAGGTCGCAGTGGCGTGGTTTCAGAACGAAACTTCCGGGTGAGTCAGCCGGCGGTGACCGCGCTCACCACGAAAGCCTGACGCGCCGGGGGGTCACCACGAGAGCTTGACCCGGTCGCCGACGCTGATGCCGAACGAGCGGTCGCCCCGTCCTTTGTTGACCGCGAGTTCGACGTTGCCGTGGCTGCCGATCGTTACGAGGCGCTGGCCGGCGTCGACCTCGGCGTGGCTCCGGCGGACCGGCGCCGCCATGGCGCCGACCTCGACGTACGTGTCGAACTGGTCCTCGATGTGTTCGCCGGGGATATTGGTGACGACGTTGCCGAACTCGTCGACCGCCAGCACCGTCCCTGTCGCGGCGTCGTCGGTGATCGTCGGCTCGGGCAGTTCGAGTGTCTCGTACTCCTCGGTCGGTTCGAACGCCTCGTCGTCGTCGAAGGCGTCGATCCCGAGTTCGTAGACCTTCGCGGCCGCCGGCGCGAAGACGTCCCGGCCGTGGAACGTCGAACTCCCCGCCGTCGGGGGCCACGCCAGGGGATCGTCGGGGTCGCCATCCCCCTCGCGGATGCGAAACACCTCGAACTCGTCGCGCTCGTGGCCGTCGTGACTATCCTCGCTGTCGTCGCTCGCGAGGTGCTCGGCGACGGGGACGAGCACGCCGTTGTCCGGACCGACCAGCGCGTGGCCGCCGGCGCGGACCACGAGCGCGTCCCGCTCACTCCCGACGCCGGGGTCGACGACTGCGAGGGGGACCGCTGGCGGGAAGTACGGCAGCACCTGGTGCAGCCAGAACGCGCCGGCTCGGGTGTCCTGGCGCGGGAGGTCGTGTGCGATGTCGACCAGCCGCGTGTCCGTCATCCGGAGGATCACGCCCTTCATCGCTGCCGGGTACGGCGACCCGAAGTCCGAACTCAGCGTTATCATTGGCGGCTGTTGGGGACTGCCACTCTTGTACCTTAAGTATCGCGCGCCACTGCTCCCTGGTGATGACGCTCTTACCCCTGGTCGGGGCCATCCTGGGGCTCTCCGAAGCCGTTGCCAGCGTGATCGGTGTGCTGGTGGCTGCGGCGGCGGCATCCGTGCTCCACGCGCTGGGGCACTACTACGCCGGACGTCGCATCGTCGGCGTCCCCGCCGACGCGATCAGGATCAGCCCCCGACAGCTCCCGTACGGGGTCGCCCTCCGGGACGACGACGGGTGGGTCACTGCCACCGAGTCCGCACGCTACCGGGACGCCTACGAGGCGTTCGACCCCGACCTGGAACATTTCGAACGGTTCGTCGCCGGCGGCGACATTATCCAGACGGCGGTCGTGGTCCCGGCCGCGCTCGTGCTCGCGACGACGAGCGTCCCCAGGGCTGCCGGCCTGCTCGTGGTCGGCTCGCTGCTCGCGACGGCGCTGCTGATCGTCGTGGATCTGGTCAGGACACAGCTCGGGGGAGGAGCTGCCGGCGACTACGCCATTCTCTGGGGGATCGAGCCGCGTGTCCCCGTGCTGATTCTGCTCGGCATACTGCTCGTGCATCTCGGCGTGTTCCGGTTCGTCGTCTGACCCGCAGTATTGGATGTGCTACCTGTCGCCGGCCTGCGAGAACTGTTCGATGTCCGCGGTGATGTGGATCGGGTCGGGGTAGGACTGCTCGGCGACCTCGCGGGCGAACTGGTTGTGGTCGACGATCTCGATCCCCCGCGTGTAGACGGTGTACTCCCAGGAGCCGTCAGCTCGACCCCCTTGCGCTCGGCGCGCTCTTTGATGCCGTCCACCACGGCGTCGAGTAACTCCCCGTCCCCGCTGCGGAGCGAGAGCCGCGTGACGAAGGGCATACCGGGCGCTACGTGCCCCGTCACAAAACCCATTCGCTTCCGCGCGCGAACCGGACAACGGACTGACATCGAGGCACCCGAGCGTTCCTGATACAGTCGTTCGTGATTCGTTACCGCTACGGTGTCACAGTTCGTGCGTCAGAGCCCGTCAAACGCCCGATATGATGGGACAGTCCCGAAAATAGTCACGAACGACCGTATGAGTCCGACATTCTCTTTACAGGGGGCCGAGTACGTACGGGCAATGATAGAGGCCACGAGCGCGGGAGCCATCCTCTTTCGCGATACGCGTGGCCGGCGGGAGTACCTCCTTCTGAAGAGCCGCCCCGGGGACTGGGAGTTCCCGAAAGGCGGTGTAGAAGGCGAGGAGGAACTCCAGCAGACCGCCATACGCGAGGTGAAAGAGGAGGCCGGAATCTCGGACTTCCGGCTCATCGACGGCTTCCGTGAGGACTACGACTACGTGTTCGAAGCAGGTGGCAACACGATCCACAAGACCGTCCACCTGTTCATCGCCCGCTCGTTCGAGGCGTCGGCGGAGCTCTCGAACGAGCACCGCGACCACCAGTGGCGCGACTACGAGCAGGCGATCAACACCGTCACGCAGGACGGCCCGCGCGAGATACTCGAGGACGCCCACGAGTTCCTCAACGAAAAGCTGGAGGAGCCCGAGGAGTAACTGGCCGCCGGCGCCCACGAGTGTTCCCGGCCAGTCCCTCGCGACTGGCAAGTCCGGGCGACTCGAGCGTGCGGCCATGGCAGCGGCCGGCGTGACGCCGCGGCAGCGACGGGAGGACAGGCCCGACGTCCGCAGGTACACAACGCCTAAGGCGAGCCTCCGCCGAGAGAGTGACATGAGCCACCGGTTAGACGAGATCGACCGGCGCATCATTCACGCGCTGATGGACGACGCACGCAACACGTCCGCCCCGATGATCGCCGAGGATCTCAACGTCTCCGCCGGAACGGTCCGCAACCGGATCGACCGCCTGGAGGCGGAGGGAATCATCCAGGGGTACACGGCGACGATCGACTTCGAGCGGGCGGGCGGGCGCCTCACCTCGCTGTACATGTGTACGGTGCCGGCAGCCGAACGGGAGCGACTCGCGGTTGCGGCGCAGTCGATCCCCGGCGTCATCAACGTCCGGGTATTGATGGCGGGCCGGCGGGACCTCCACGTTGTTGCCGTCGGCGAGGACACGGAGGACCTCCGCGAGATCGCCCGGTCGCTGTCGGAACTCGACATCCAGATCGAGGACGAGGAGCTCGTCCAGACAGAGATCAAGAGCCCGTACGCGCCGTTCGGGCCGAGCGATGTCCAGCAGTCCGCCGGCGCCACGAACGTCGTCACCCTCCCCGACGGTACTGAGGTCGTCGAGGCTGTCGTTCCAGGCGACTCGCCTGCCGCCAGTGTATCGATCTGTGAGATGTGCTCAGACGGCCACCTCGGGGAGGACGTGGTCGTCGTCTCGATCGAACGGGACGGCGAGATCATCCGGCCGACCGAGGGGACCGTGATCGAACCCGACGACGTCGTTACGCTCCTGCCCCGGGACGTTCCCATCGAGGACGTCATCGATTCGTTCACCGCCGCCGATTCCTGATACTGGTGGCTGTAATTCTTTTACTCACCAGTCTCTGCTCTCTGCGGAGACAGACCCGTTCTGCCTGGATTCTCAATTCGAGTTTTCACGTACGTACAGCCACCAGTATCCCTATGCCGGGATCGGAGAAGTCGCGTCGGTCGCCGAGGAAGTGACCGATCCCGGCCGGAATCTGCCGCGTGCGATGGTGATTTCGATCGGTGCGATGATCCTGATCTACACCGCTGTCGTCGGCGTCGTCGTGGGTGTCGTCTCCCCGGAGACGCTGCTGCACGGCAACCCGGGCGGCGGCCCGTCACTGACGCCGATGGCCGACGGGGCGAACGCGTTGTTCGGCGGGGGAGCTGTCTGGTACTGGCTGTACGGGCAGCGCAGAACCGACCGCGTCGGTGCGCTTTACCTCATTCTTCGTCGCCATCGCGGACGGTCCGCGGCGAGCGACCAGGAATACCTCCTCCCTGGACGGAAACGGGAGTGACCGCCAGCGCAGCAACTGTACGGATCGTACCGATCGCAACGAGCCACGGCTCGCTACCGGGCGCTTGGGCCACCATGTCGGAGACGAGTAAAGTAATCGTATTTATATATTTTTGTTGTTAGTTATGGCGTATCCGAAATATACGGGCATCATCTTTGTCATGCAGAAGTATTATACCTTGAGAATCGGAACATGTGTCAAGGATGGTTAGTGGAGATCTGGACCGGAGTCTGGGGCTGTACCAGACAATGATGATCAGTATGGGCGCGATGATCGGGAGTGGGATATTCGTGCTGCCGGCCCTGGGGTACAAGAAGGCGGGGCCAGCAGTAATCGTCGCGTACGTGCTGGCCGGGCTGGTCGTCCTGCCGGCAGCGCTCTCGAAGGCGGAGATGGCAACGGCGATGCCCGAGTCCGGAGGGACGTACCTCTACATCGACCGGGCCATGGGGCCGCTGTTCGGAACCATCGCAGGAATCGGCGCCTGGTTCTCGCTGGTGTTCAAAAGCTCGTTCGCCCTCGTCGGGCTGGGAGCCTATCTGGTGATCTTCGCCGAACCGCTGAGCGGGTCGCTCATGCTGGTCGCCCTCGGACTGGGGGCCGCCGTCGTCGTGCTCAACATCTCCGGGACAGAGCTCAGCGGCAAAGTTCAGGCGGTGATCGTCTCGCTGGTCGTCGTCGGGCTCGCTGTCTACACGCTCAACGCCGGCCTGGTCGCGGACTGGGCCAGGTTCACCCCCGAGGAGGGGTTCGCCACCCACGGCCCGGGCGGCGTCGTGACCGCGGCGGCGTTCGTGTTCGTCTCCTATGCCGGCGTCACGAAAGTCGCCAGTATCGCCGAGGAGGTCGAGGACCCCGGCCGGAACCTCCCGCGGGCGATTCTCGGGTCGCTCGCGATCATGACGCTGATCTACGTCGCCGTCGTGGCCGCAGTCGTCGGGTTGGGCGATCCGGAGGTGCTGAAACACGGCGGTCCGGACGACGGCGCGTCGCTCACGCCGATGGCCGACGGGGCGGAGGCGCTGTTCGGCGGGTTCGGTGCGATCATCATCTCGGTGATCGCCGTCGTCGCGCTGACGAGCATGGCCAACGCCGGCGTCCTCTCCTCCTCGCGGTTCCCCCTCGCGATGAGCCGCGACTCGCTGCTCCCGGCGGGATTGCAGACGATCGACAGGCGGTTCAAGACGCCGCGGAACGCGATCCTGCTGACCGGCGCGGTGTTGCTGCTGCTCATCCGCTTCGTCCCGGTGGTCGACCTCGCCAAACTCGCCAGCGCGTTCCAGATCCTCGTGTTCTCGATCATCAACGTCGCGCTGATTACGTTCCGCGAGGCGAACCTTGCCTCGTACAACCCCGAGTTCAGATCGCCCGGCTACCCCTACGTCCAGGTGTTCGGCCTCCTGGCCGGACTTGGCCTACTGACCCAGATGGGGACCGTTCCGATCCTCGGTGCGGCCGGGATCATCACCGGCGGGCTGGTGGTGTATCTCGCGTACGGCCGCTCGCGTACCGACCGGACCGGTGCCATCGGGAAGATTCTCCACGGGGAGGCGGCGAGCGACAACGTCGTCGACCCCGCCGAAACTGATTGACCGGGCTGGTCAGGCCGAAGCTGACTGGCCGCCGCCGGGCCGCCGTCAGTAGTCCCGACGGACGATGATCACCGGGTCGCTGGTTTCGTTCGCGATCCGGTCTGGCAGCGTCCCGAAGATCCGGTCACCGAGCCGTGATGACGCCTCGTACATGACGACCGCGTCGTACTCGTCGGCGACCCGGATGATCTCCGTGTCGTGTTCTGCCCCCTCGACGATCCGCGTGTCGACCAGCTCGGGGTCGAACCCCGCGTCGATCAGTCCCTCGCGTGTTTCCGCGACGATCTGTTCGCCCTCCTTGCGCGACTCCTCGCCCTCGACGACGTGGAAGATGGTGATCTCCCGGGTCGAATCCTCACAGAGCACGTCGATGAACTCCGGCAGCAAGGAGAATTCGGCGACGTGCGGCACTGGTACGAGGATCCGTTCGATCCCCTCGGTCGGTGCCGGGTCCAGTTCCGCGGCGCAGTCCTCCTCGATGGCGATCTGGTCGATCGCCGTGGCGCGGTCTTTTCCGAACACGAGCCGCATGCGAACGGCGGCGCCGGCCTCCCGGAACGGCTCGGCGAGTTCCTCCAGAGTCTCCTGGGCCTCCTCGCCGAACTGCTCTCTGGCGGATTCCGTGGGCGTCTGTTCGGGGACCGCGAAGTGGCCCATGATCACGACGTCCAGCGACGAGAGGTCCTCGACCAGCACGGGCGACAGCGGCTCCGGATCCGGCAACTCGAAGGGAACGAGAATCGTGTCGGCCATGTACGGATGTTTCGCGGCCAATGAAATAAAGCCCTGCGAACGTATGGCTCCAGGAGCCGGGTTACCAGGCCTCGCCGCTCGCGAGGTCCACGTCGCTGTCGAGTTTCGAGGAGGGGCAGATGTCCGCGAGGACGCAGTCCCCGCAGTCGGGATTGCGCGCCGTACACACCGCCCGACCGTGGCTGATGAGGAGGTGGGTCAGCTGCTGCCACTCCGCCTCGGGAACGAGATCCATCAGCTCCGCCTCGATGTCGGGCGGGCGCTCGGCGTCGGTCACGCCCAGCCGGCGGGTCAGCCGCTGGACGTGCGTGTCCACGACGACGCCCTCGACGACGTCGTGGCCGTGCTGGAGAACGACGTTCGCGGTCTTGCGGCCGACACCCGGCAGACCAGTCAGCGCCGACATCGTGTCCGGCACCTCGCCGTCGTGCTCGGCGACGATCTGCTGGCAGGCGGTGCGGATGTACTCGGCCTTGTTATTGTAGTAGGTGACCGAGTTCAGGTCCTCGGCGAGTTCGTCCTGGTCGACCTCAGCGTAGTCCTCCGGCGACTGGTACTTCTCGAAGAGGTCTTCGGTCACTTTGTTCACACGCTCGTCGGTGCATTGCGCCGAGAGCACGACGGCCACGAGCAGCTCCAGCCGATCGGAGAATCGAAGGGAGATGCCGGTATCGGGGTACTCCTCGTGCAGCCGGTCGAGAATCTCGGCCATCTGTGCCGCCGGGTCGTCGCGCGGTGTGCCCATACCAGGGTCTGGAACGCCGGGGATTTCAGACTGCCGAACGGAAGCCAGCACCTTCCAGGTCGCGTCCCGATCCGGGCCGGGCTCGGTGTTGCCAGCGCCGACCCGTCGGCGTCACCGGAACGGATCCTTCAGCCAGCCTTCCGCGAGTTCGACGAGCATCGTGGCGAACGTGCTGTCGGACGCCCAGAACGCCACCTCCTCGGAGTCACCGGCCCGGGGGCCGGTCTGGTAGGTGCTCATGAGGATGGTCGCGTCGTCGGCCACGACCAGGCGGCCGGTGTCGACGTCCATGTCCCGTTCCTCCGGCACGCGGTACGTCGAAAGCGGCTCCGGCACCGCCTCCAGCACTTCGGGGTGGACGCTCGCGACGACGACGGTCACATCGGCGTCGGCTGCCGCCTGCAGCGCGTCGACCAGCTCGTCTTCCAGCATCACGGGGGAGTCGGCGCCGTACAGCAGCCGCTCGTCGGCGTCCGCGACGATCGAGGTGATGCGCGAGGCGATCACGTCGCTCCCGCGGATCAGCCAGATCGACTCGCTGCGCTCCTCTTTGGCCGCGCTGTCACTGACCGTCTCGAGGTAGTCGAACGTCTCCGCACCCGTCTCCGCCAGCTGATCCAGCAGCTGCCGCCGTGCCTGCTCCAGCGGTACCGGCCGGTAGACGGTCGGCGTCGATTGTCGCGTCTCCACCAGGCCGTGCTCTTCGAGCCCCTCGGCCGCGCCGTACACCTGTGATCGCGGGACGTCAGCGACGTCGCTGATCTCGCTCGCCGCCCCGCTGGCCAGCTTCTGGAGCGCGACGAACACCCGTGCCTCGTAGGTCGTCAGCCCCAGCCGCTTGAGTCCCTGTATTGCGTCCTCGTCTTGCATTGTCCTGTCTACGGTCGATTTCGGTGTCCACCAGTCCCGCTGTATGTACTGTCGTACTAACGCTTCACGTCCGGCTTTGTTCCTCCACTACATAAAAACACCGCACTCGCCCGGCGGGGCTGGCTTCGAAACGCACTCGTGTGGGCGTGCTGGCCTCGTTTCATACTGGTGGCTGTAATTCTTTCACTCACCAGTCTCTGCTATCTGCGGAGACAGACCCGTTCCGCCTGGATTCTCAGTTCGAGTTTTCACGTACTTACAGCCACCAGTACTAATCGAGAATCGCTGCGAACGGATTTATATCCCAAAACACCCATACTACTCCCGGTATAGGTTCGCTTATGAACCTCCATGGCAAGCAGGTGACTGTGACCGGCGGGGCGGGCTTCGTCGGCTCGCACCTCGTCGAACTGCTCACCCCGGACAACGACGTGCTCGTCGTCGACGACTGCTCGAACGGCGACCCCGACGCCGTCCCTGACGCGGCGACGTTCGTCGAGGGGGACGTCACTGATCCGGCGGTCGTTGCCGACACCATTACGGCCGATACCGACGCCGTCTTCCACCTGGCGGCGGCGAAAGCGGTCGACACCGACCGGCCGCGTGAATAGTTCGAGTCGAACATCGCGATAACGTACAACGTCCTCGAACGGATGGACGCGGTCGGCGTCGACGCGCTCGCGTTTACCTCCTCCTCAACGGTGTATGGTGAGGCGCCGCGGCCGACGCCGGAGGACTTCGCGCCGCTGGAGCCGATCAGCCCCTACGGCGCCGGCAAACTCGCCGAGGAGGGGCTTCTCTCGACGTACGCCCACAGCCACGGGATCCAGTCGTGGGTGTTCCGGTTCGCCAACATCGTCGGTCCCGGCCTCCGGGGCGCGGTCATCCCGGATTTCATCGAGAAGCTCCGGGCGGATCCCGAGACGCTGGTCATTCTGGGCGATGGGCGCCAGGAGAAATCCTACATGCACGTCGAGGACTGCGTCGACGCCATCTGCCACGTCGTCGAGCACGCGGAGGGGCCGCTGACTACCTGTAATCTCGGTACCCGCACGACCACCTCGGTCGACCGTATCGCGGACATCGTCAGCGACGTGCTGGGGGTGGATCCCGACTACGAGTACACGGGCGGCGACCGCGGCTGGACTGGCGACGTGCCCCGGATGCGCCTCTCGGTCGAGAAGCTCGCCGGGCTGGGCTGGGAGCCGGCACAGTTCAGCGACGACGCCGTCCGGCAGGCTGCCGAGGAGCTGAGCGCGGAGCTGTAGCAAAGCGCTGGAAAGTCATCCGCGGAGGCGAAGCCGGTCCGCGAGCAGGCCGCCGAGGCCGCCGAAACACAGCGGGTAGGCAAGCCCCACGAGCAGCAGCGTACTGGAGAGCTCCGGGGACTGGGTGAACGCCGCGTCCCCGACGCCAACCTGAGTCTCGAACAGGACGACGCCGATGGCAGCAAGCGGAAAGTAGCCCGCCGCCACCGTCGCACCGGCCAGGACGTTGGCTTTCGTCGACGACTCCCACAGCTCGCCCATCGAGACGACGAACCCCCCGACGATCAGGAGCGCGATCGGGACGGCGTAAAACACCGGATCCGGGAACCCGGCCGCCGTCTCCGCGAGCAGGTTGACTCGCTCGGTACCGGCCCCGCCCACGTCGCTGAACGACGCCCGCCGCTCGATCCTGGCGAAGTGAGCACTGAAAAACAGCCAGCCGACCTCGTCGACGGTGCTGACCTGCTCGGCGCGGGAGATGCCGAACTCGAACTCGGGATCAGCCAGTAGCAGGAGAAATGTCGCGATTAACCCGCCGAAATGGGCCACCACGCCGACGACTGCACCGGTCGTCACGGGTAGCCGTTCGACGAGCTTCCCGGGGCCGTACGCACTATCGGTCGCCATACAGTCTGCAGGAGGGCAACGAGAGGGAAAGAAACATCGACTCGGCCGTGGCTACTGCGTCTGGGAGGAGAGGAGGCCGCTGCTGACGGCGGCTGACGCGGCCACGCCCGTGACGTGGCGCAGCGACGTCGCCTCGGAGAGCGATCGAGCGGCCCGCTCCACGGATCAGCACATCTATGGGATCGCCGGACGTAGGGGCTGTCGTGCAGGTCGTCGGCTACGAAACGGTGCCGGCCGGGGAGACGGACCACGCCGCGCTGTTGCTCGCGAGCGACGGCGCGGTCACGCGCGAGTCGCTCGCGCCCGGGACGGAGCTGCAGTACCGCCTCGACGGCCGCCACTGTGCCGGCGACGTGACCGAAGGGGAACACACCCCCTGCGACAACGAGGCGTCGCCGTACTGCGATCGACACACGAGCAGGTGGGCCTGCGCCCGCTGTACTGGCGAGTGTGACCTGCCGCTGCCGTCCTGCCGGGAGGAGCACGCGGTGTACCTCGCGGCGTTCGCGCCGGCGACGTTCAAGGTCGGCGTGACCCGCTCGTGGCGTCTGGACACCCGGCTCCGCGAGCAGGGTGCCGACCGCGCCGCCCACCTCCGGACCGTCGAGGACGGCCGGATCGCCCGGCAGATCGAGGCCGAGATCGCCGACAACGTCGGGGACCGCGTCCGCGTGCCCGCGAAGATCCGCGGCCTCCACCTGCCCGTCGACGAGGACGCCTGGGCGGCGCTGCTGGCGGCGCACGATCACCGGGAGACGTTCCGCTTCGAGTACGGGCTTGACCTGGCCGAGCGGCCGATGGCCGAGACGCTCGCCAGCGGGACTGTCCGGGGCACGAAGGGCCGCGTGCTGGTGCTCGACCGGGCTGGCAGCAGCTACGCCGTCGACCTCCGGGATCTCCTCGGCTACGAACTCGCCGACGGCGGGACCGAGCGCGCGCTCCAGTCGAGCTTTGCTGCCTTCGAGTGAATGTGGAACCTGGCGGCCGTTCTGGCACCGCGCGCCGGAATCAGTCGTCGTCGTCAGTCACTTCGGTACGGGCCTGGCGGCGGGCGGCGCGCTCGATGAACTCCTGGGGGAGCTGGTCGATCTCGCCGGCCTGGACGCCCCAGAGGTGGGCGTACAGATCGTCGTTGTTAAGCAGTTCCTCGTGTGTGCCGCGCTCGACGATCTGCCCGCCTTCGAGGACGACGATCCTGTCGGCGTCCTTGATCGTCGACAGCCGGTGGGCGATGGCGAACGTCGTCCGGTCGGCGGCGATCTCGTCCAGCGAGCGCTGGATCAGCATCTCCGTCTCGGTGTCGACGTCGCTGGTGGCCTCGTCGAGGATCAGGATCTCGGGATCCTTGAGGATCGCGCGGGCGATCGAGATCCGCTGGCGCTGGCCACCCGAGAGCTTCACGCCGCGCTCGCCGACCTCGGTGTCGTACCCGTCCGGCAGGTTCGTGATGAAGTCGTGGGCCTCCGCCATCTTCGCCGCCTCGATCACCTCCTCGCGCGTGGCCTCGAAGGAGCCGTAGGCGATGTTCTCCTCGACAGTGCCGTAGAACAGGAACGTGTCCTGGCTGACGTACCCCATCGCCTGCCGGATGCTGCGGATCGTCACGTCCCGGACGTCGGTGCCGTCGACGCGGATCGCGCCCTCCTCGACGTCGTACAGCCGCAGGAGGAGCTTCAGCACGGTGGACTTGCCGGCGCCGGTCGGCCCGACGAGCGCAAGCGTCTCGCCCGGCTCGACCTCGAAGTCGATGTCCGCCAGGATCGGCTCCTCGTCCGCGTCGTAGCCGAAGCTCACCTCGTCGTACTCGACGCGGCCGTCAGTGACCTCCAGATCGGGCGCGTCCTCGGCCTCGGCGACCCGGTAGGGTTCGTCCATCAGCCCGAAGATCCGCGCCGAGGAGGCCCGCGCCCGCTGGTACATGTTGATGATCTGCCCGAACTGGGCCATCGGCCAGATGAACCGCTGGGTCAGCAGGATGAACGTGACGAACTCGCCCAGCCCCAGCGGCTCGGTGAAGATCCAGGGGGCGTCCCCTTCGGCCGCGAGCACCCACATGCCGCCCGCCAGGAACGTCGCGACGAAGCCGACGCCGGCAAGCAGCCGCAGCCCCGGGAAGAACTTGATCCGCGTGTCGATGGCGTCCCAGTTGGCGTCGAAGTAGTCCCGGCTCACGTCGTCGACGCGGTCGGACTCGTACTCCTCGGTGTTCGAGGACTTGATCACCTTGATGCCGCCGAGGTTGTTCTCCAGCCGGGAGTTGACCGTGCCGACCGTCGACCGCACTTCGGCGTACTTCGGCTGGATGATCTGGATGAACGTGTAGGTGAACACGGCGATCAGCGGCACCGGCAGCAGCGCGATCAGTGCGAGCTGCCAGTTCAGATAGAAGAGGATGCCCGCGATACCCAGCACCATCACGGTCAGCCGGAACATCGAGTTCATCCCGTTGTTGAGAAACCGCTCCAGGCGGTTGACGTCGTTCGAGAGGATCGACATCATCTCGCCGGTCTGCTTGTCCGCGAAAAAGTCCATGTTCAGCCGCTGCATCTTGTCGTAGGTGTCCGTCCGGACGTCGTGCTGGATGTTCTGGGCGAAAGAGTTGAACCCCCAGTTGCGCACCCAGTGAAACCCCGACCCGAACAGGAACGCGCCGCCGATCAGTGCGACGGTCAACAGCAGCTGCTCCTGCTGTACGGCGGCCGACTCCCCAGCCGGAATCAGGCTGTTGGGGACGAACCAGATGTCCGCGAAGTTCTTTTCCCGGCGGAAGATAGCGTCGATGGCAAACCCGAGCAACACCGGCGGCACCAGGTCCAGTAGCCGGGCGAAGATGCTTGCGAAGATCCCGGTCAGCATCTGGAACTTGTAGGGGACCCCGTCCTCCCGGAACAGCCGCTTCATCGGGTTCTCGATCTTGTCCCGTTGTTCCTCGAACGGGTCGTCCTCCTCCCACTCAACGCTCATTATCATTTCCGAATTGCCTCAGTCCAAAAAGGGTTTCCGAGTCCGTTCGATCGTAGCACCGTGTTGTTTTTTCTTTCGAGGGTATCCTAGTTTTGTTCGTGAGTATAGATGTCTGTACAGCTGAAAACCGCGCCGTCGAGAACCGGGCACTGCCGTCAGTGATGCGGGGTCAGTATCGAGAACCGCGGACAGTCGTCGCGGGGCCAGCGCCGATCAACTGATGAACTCGTTGTCGCGCCAGTCGACGCCGCCGGACTCCTCGTCGGTGCTGGGCTCCTCGACGACGGTCACCGAGGCCGGTCGTCGCTCGCCGTCGACGATGCGGATCGCCTCGATCTCCTCGTCCTTGGAAGCGACCGCGGTCAGCGCCCCTTTCTCGGCCTGGAGCGCGATCTCGCAGAGCACCTCGAACATCTTGTACTGCAGCGCCGTGTTCTGGAGGACGGTCTCGCGGTCGCCCTTGAAGCAGGCGTACTCGACGAGTTCGGACTCGATCTCCTCCTCCTCCTCGAGGGTGCCCCACTGCGGGCCGCCGCCGCGGGACGGACCGCCCGGCCCGTCCTCGGGCTCTTCCTCGTAGACGCGGTTCTCGGTGACGCTCGCCTTCAGCTGTGCGGTCGGCGTGTACTTGCTAATGCTGTCGTCCGAGGGAACCGCGCTGATGATCAGCGTATTGTTGCGCCGCGTGATGTCGACGTCGGCGACGCTGTCCGGGAGCTCCGGATCCTCGAAGTAGTCGTGGACGTCTTCTAGTGGCAGTTCGAGCGTCGAGTGGAGTTTGTATACGCGGCCTGTCATGGTTGATAAGATCGGGTGGGCAGTCCGGCGCTGGCGCCAGTCGGTACCTCCCCTACGCGCCCCACCCATAAATGGGCTACCCTTCGCGTGAACGAGTGACACCCTTGCGCAGAAGCGCCGGGGCTGTCCGGGGAATTACAGCCACCAGTATCATACGGTCGTTCGTGATTCGTTACCGCTACGGTGTCACAGTTCGTGCGTCAGAGCCCGTCAAACGCCCGATATGATGAGACAGTCCCGAAAATAGTCACGAACGACCGTATCAGTGGCTGGTCCGGGCAGACTGTGTCGGGAAAGCGCTACCGAGTCACAGCAGTACCATCAGTCGTCGGCCGCGGCGGTCCCGTCGCCGGCCCCCTCGGGTGCGGCGGCGTCGGCCTCGATGCTCGGGGGGTACTTCCCCCGATCGAGGACGACGTCGGACTGGGGCCGGGCCATGCAGGTCAGTGCGTACTCTTCGCGTTCCTCCTCGGTCAGCCCGCGGGCGGCCGGCTGCGCGACCTCACCTTCGACGATCTCCGCCGAACAGGCCAGACACATCCCGACGCGACAGGAGTACTCCTGGGCGATCCCCTCCTCGATGCACCGGCTGAGGATCGTCTCCTTGTCGGAGACTGTGATGGTCTCGCCCGTCCCCTCGAACTCCACCGTGTACTCGCTCATGTGACGGGCTACGACGGTACGCCTCAAAACTCTTTACGACTGGCCTGACCCCCGTGAGGGAACAGAATACGCCCGATCCGATGTCCCGGCGTCGCCGTCCAGCGATGTTCTTCGGGAACTTCAGCTTTGACTCCCAGCAAACGGAGATGCCGGAGCCGGAGATCGAGTTCGACTACACGGACAACCCCGACAGCCAGGATGCGTTATTCGTCAGACACCGTGAGGATGCGCGGATCAACCCGCTGCAGCTCACGGTTCGGATCAGCGGGGCCACCTGTACCGGCGATGGTGATCCCGACGGCGAGTACCAGACGATAGACCGCTGGCAGAACTAGTTCTCGGCTGCGGCCCCGGTGTCGACCTCGTCTCCAGGTTCGACGTCGCCGCCCCGGATCGACTCGTCGGCTGCGAGCGCGAGGATGGCGTCGGTCAGCACCTCGACGCCGATGACGAGCGACGCCTCGTCGACGTCGAACGTCGCGGTGTGGTGGCCGCCAGGGTGGTCGGTACCGACGGCAACGTAGCCGGCGACTCCGCCGCGTTCCTGGACCCCCCGCATCAGGTAGGTGGCGTCCTCGCTGCCGCTCAGGTCGTCCCGACGGACCAGTGATGTGACGCCCCCGTTGTCGCCGGCGGCCCGGGCGACGTGCTCGACGACCGCCTCGTCGCTTGCCGCGCTCGGCGCCTCGCTGCCGCCCGAGATCTCGACCTCGCAGTCGTGCATCGTGGCGGCGTTGTGGATGACCCGGTGGGCCTCCTCCTTCATGTACTCTTTCAGTTCGGTCGTCTCGCCGCGGACTTCGCCGACGATGAACGCGCCCTCGGGGATGATGTTCGAGGCGTTGCCGCCGCCGACGCGGCCGGCGTTGATCCGCGTCGCGCCGTCCTCGTGGCGCGGAATCGCATAGAGGTTCTGGATCGCGGTCGCCATCGCCTGAACGGCGTTGCGCCCGGCGTTCGGTTTCCCGCCGGCGTGGGCAGCCTCGCCCGAAAACCGCGCGTCGATGTGCGAGACCGCAAGGAAGCCGTCGACGCCCGCCACGACCTCGCCGGTCGGGTGGTCGAGGCCGACGTGGACCGCCAGCAGCGCGTCGACGTCGTCGAGGTGGCCGCTTGTCGCTACCGCTTTCGCGCCGCCGACGACTTCCTCCGCGGGCTGGAAAATTACCTTCAGCGTCCCAGCGAAGTCGCTGTCCTGGATCGCCCTGATGACACCCAGCCCGAACGTGATGTGGGCGTCGTGGCCGCAAGCGTGCATGTTCCCCTCGTTTTGCGACTCGAACCCTTCGGCGACCGGGACGTGACTCTCGTCGGTCGCCTCCGCGCGCGGGAGGCCGTCGATGTCGACCCGGAGGGCGATCGTCGGCCCCTCGCCGCGCTCGACGGTGGCGATCGCGCCGGTGTAGCCGCCGGCGAGTTGCTCCAGGATGGCCCCGTCTACGCCGAGGTCGCGGGCGCGGTCGAGCCACTCGTCGAGTTCCTCCTCGTCGGGCAAGCCAGTCCTCGTGTTGGGTAGCGTCCATGGTTACCCGGAACGGCGCGAAGGGCAAAACTCCCCCGTTCCTGGCATGCGCCGGCCGTGGCCTCCGCGAGCGCCGCGCTGTCGGCTGCGATCTGTTCGCCCGCTGTCAGAGCGCTGTCGGCAGCCATTTTATTATCCGTACCCAGGAGCCTGTATGGACGCGCTGGCGGACCTGGAGTTGCGCGACCGGGCGGCGATGCTCGGCGATGTCCTCGTGCTCGCGGACCTGCACGTCGGCCGCGGCGCGGCGTCGACCCTCGAACTCCCGGTCGGCGAAGGCGAGGAGATGGTCGAGCGCTTCGGGGCGCTGTGTGACCGCTTCGAACCGGCGGAGGTGGTCGTCGCCGGCGACCTGCTGCACTCCTTCGACACCGTCCCGGTCCTGGTGGAAGACACCCTCGCTGGCCTGCGGGCGGCCGCACGCGAGGTCAGGGCGCGGATGGTCGTCACGCCGGGCAACCACGACACGATGCTGGACGTCGTCTGGAACGGGCCGACGACGCCCGAGTACCGCGTCGACGACACGGTGATCTGCCACGGTCACGTCGAGCCCGAGGCGGACGCCGACCGCTACGTGATCGGCCACGACCACCCGACGATCGCCATCGAGGGACAACGCCACCCCTGCTATCTCGCCGCGGACGGCGTCTACGACGGCGCCGACCTCGTCATGCTCCCGGCGTTCAACCGACTGCTCGCCGGCGTCGAGGTCAACAGGATGAGCGCCACGGACTTCATGTCCCCGCTGGTCCGGAACGCCGACGCGCTCGCGCCGGCCGTCCGCGACGAGGATGCCGACGAGACACTTCATTTCCCATCGCTCGGCGAGTTTCGCCATCAGCTGTAGTTTGGGGCGAGTGAATTAAAGGGTGCGGAGACCCGGGATACCGTATGGAGGACGTACCGGACAGGATCGAACACACAGTCCTGGGCCCGACGACGACGTGGGAAGAAGTGCTGGAAGTGCTCGACGAGGCGATCCAGTACGGGATGCGCGCCTGCGTCCCGCCCTGTTATCTCGAACAGTCGACCTCGTACGCGCCAGGCGTCGACATCGCGACAGTGGTGGGCTTCCCGCATGGGCAATCGACAACACGGATGAAAGTCGAGGAAGCGACTGGGGCCTGGGAGGTTGATGCCGCGGAGATCGATATGGTCGCGAACGTCGGCAAGATCAAAGCCGGCGAACTCGATGCGGTCCAGGCGGAGATCACCGAGGTGGTTGCTGCGGTTCCGATCCCGGTGAAAGTGATCGTCGAGGCGCCGCTGCTGTCGGAGGCGGAGCTCCGGCAGAGCTGCCAGGCCGCCGCGGACGCGGGGGCAGCCTACGTCAAGACCGCAACCGGATTCGCTGATGGCGGCGCCACGGTCGAAGACGTTGCAATCATGAGCGAGTACTGCCGAGTCAAGGCGAGCGGTGGGATCGGCTCGTGGGCCTTCGCCGAGGAACTGATCGAGGCAGGTGCCGACCGGATCAGCGCCTCGAGCGGTGACGTGATCGTCAGGGAGTTCCACGAGTCGACATCCGGCGCCGGGGGGTGACGCTCGGGCTACGATCCCGCCGAGCTGCCCTCATCTTTCGGCTCGATTTCGTCAGTAGCGACGCTGACCGACTCGCTGCCGGGGTGGTCGACGACCACCCGTGACAGCCCGTCCGCGTTCGATACCGCGACGTCCGCAACGTACTGGACCTCCGCAATGCACTGCGCGCAGGCTTCGTTGTCCCCTAACGTCGACTCGGCACCGACGTCGACCGCGAGGGTCCCGTCAGTCATCGAAACGTCGTTGAGTACCGCTCTGTGACACGGGTTCGGGGTCTTGAGCAACCCGTCGATGGAGAGCCCATCCTCGGTCCGCCAGATCTGAACGGTCCACTCCCGCTCCCCTGAGAGACAACCCGCGTCGACCGTTTCGAGCGACGCTTCGCCGAGCGAGGGGTCGACATTCTCCTCGCTCCCATCCTCGACTGCAACACCGTGGGACCCACCCTGAACGTGCCTGACGGTTCCCTCGGAAATGTCGTCCGGGTTCTCGGGTTCAATCCTCGCCTCGTAGTCGATTTTCCCCACGCAACTCTGGCAGGCGTCCCCCTCGTTTGCCTCCGCCACGTCGATAGCGATCGTGAAGCTGTCTTCTTCGATCGTTCCGTCTTCGAGGACGGCCTCGTGGCAGGGGTCCGGTGCCGGCGTTGCACCAGTGACCGTGATCACGTCCCCGCCCCAGTCGATCGTCACGCTGTCGTTCTCGTCCGATGCACACTCCGTACCCATCGTTTCGACTGTGATGTTCGACGGCGCTGACTCCCCGTTCCCCGTCGATTCGGTACCATCGTCGGAGGAACCGTCGTCCTCCGCGTCGCTGGACCCGTTCCCGGATTCGTCGCCCCCGTTTTCCATCCCATTGTCGCCTTCACCGTTTCCGGCGCCGGCGTTCGCTTCGTCGTCGCCGTCTGAGTCGCCCACACAGCCTGCTACTCCGGCGGCGCCGAGCGCTGCTGAACTCAACAGGACCTTCCGACGCGTGAGTTCTGTCATACTGCTGTGTACTCCCCCGGTACGTAAACAGCCGGTGATAGCTGAAACAATCCTTTGTGAGAATGGGTTCCACACATACAGCCAGACGTGACTCCATACAGTGCCATGACAGTCCCGGCGACGGAAACGTCGGGCTTTTGTCGGCGGCTCACCACGGTGTGCATAGATGGCTCGGTACCACATCGAGACCTACGGGTGCACGTCAAACCGCGGGGAGAGCCAGCAGATCGAGCGGGCGCTCCGCGACGGCGGCCACCGGCCGGTGGAGTCGCCGGCTGAAGCTGACGTGGCGATTCTGAACACCTGTACGGTCGTGGAGAAAACCGAGCGCAACATGCTGGCTCGGGCGCGCGAACTCGACGACCGGACGCCGGGCGACCTCGTCATCACCGGCTGTATGGCGCTCGCCCAGGGCGAGCAGTTCCGGGCGGCCGGCGTCGACGCCGAGATTCTCCACTGGGACGAGGTGCCCGAGCACGTCCGAAACGGGGAGTGTCCGACGCCGACTCCGGACACCGAGCCGGTCGTCGACGGCGTGGTCGGGATCCTTCCGATCGCCCGTGGCTGCATGAGCGACTGCTCGTACTGTATCACCAAGCGTGCGACGGGCAAGATCGACTCTCCCTCGGTCGAGGAGAACGTCCGCAAGGCGCGAGCGCTTGTCCACGCCGGCGCGACGGAGCTTCGCATAACCGGCCAGGACACAGGCGTATACGGGTGGGACGACGGGGAACGCAAGCTGTGCGTCCTGCTGGAGCGGATCTGCGAGGAGATCGACGGCGACTTTCGGGTTCGGGTCGGGATGGCAAACCCCAAGGGCGTCCACGGGATCCGGGAGGAGCTCGCCGCCGTCTTCGCCGACCAGGAGAAGCTGTACAACTTCCTCCACATCCCGGTCCAGTCAGGGAGCAACGACGTCCTCGGCGACATGCGCCGCCAGCACACCGTCTCGGAATACGTCGAAGTCGTCGAAACGTTCGACGAGTACCTCAAGGAGTGGACGCTCTCGACGGATTTCATCGTGGGGTTCCCGACTGAAACTGAGCGGGATTTCGAGCAGTCGCTGGCGCTGCTCCGGGAAACGCGGCCGGAGAAGATCAACGTCACGCGGTTCTCGAAGCGGCCGGGGACCGACGCCGCCGACATGAAGGGCCTCGGCGGCCAGACGAAGAAGGACCGCTCCTCGGAGATGACCGACGTCAAGATGGAAGTCGTCGGGGAGGCCTACGAGTCGATGGTCGGCACCGAGCGGGAGGTTCTGCTCGTAGAGGACGGCACCGAGGATTCGCTGGTCGGCTACGACCGGGCATACCGGCAGGTAGCTGTTCCAGGTGCGGAGTCGGCGGGGGTGGAGCTTGGCGAGGTGGTGACCTGCGAGATCACGGGGCAGAACACTGTCTATGCGCTCGGAGAACTGGTTTGACTCGGGGTGAGCGAACTGCTCCAATGAACGACGCGAGCGCCGGCCACGAGAGCAACGCGGCTATCGACAGTGTCACAGTACGCTGCATTCGGCGACAGCTACTTCACTGTTCTTCAGTCGGTGAGCCACCGGTACCGGCGTCGTCGGTTTCAGATCCCCCGTGACTGCGCTCCTCAGTGCCACCGAGAGCGTTCACCAGCTGGTCGACGTCCTCGTCCTGTTTCCACTCGCCAGCCTCGCGGGGGTCGACGTGAACGAACACGTCGTCGACCTCCGTCAGGTCCTGAATCGACGCTATCACGTCTGATTCGATCTTGTGGGCCTCGAGCAGCGTCCTGTCACCCTGGACCTCGATGTGGAGGCTGACGTCGATCTCCGGGCCGACGTAGTGGGCAACGACGTCGTGTGCACCTTCGACTTCGGGATGTGCGAGTGCTCGGCGGAGAATCTCTTTTCGGAGATCCCCTGGTGGTGCCGCTCCGACCAAATAGTCGAGATTGTCCCTGGCGACCGTGACGCCCGTATAGAGGATTGCGACGCCGACCACGAGTGCGGCGAGCGGATCAAGCAGCGGCACGCCCAGTCCTGCGCCGACGACACCGGTAAGCGCGGCGCCGGACGCGAGGATGTCGTTTCGGTTGTCGACCGCCGTCGCACGGAGAGCCGGGGAGCGCTGTGACTCCGCAACGGTCAGGCAGTACCGGTAGAGAGCGTACTTGACCACGGCAGCTATCACGAGAACACCGACAGCAATCGGACCGCGCGTAATCTCGACACTGCCGGACTGGAGCGTCGTGAGGGCTTGCCAGAGGACGGCAGCGCCCGCGACGAAGATGCCGACGGCCACCAGCAATGAGATGAACGGTTCGATCCGCTCGTGGCCGTGCGGATGCTCGAAGTCCGGCGGTTTCGTGGTGAGGTACAGCCCGCCGACGATTATCAGGCTGTATGCCGTGTCGGCGAAGCTGTTCACCGCTTCGGACCCGACGGCGAGGCTGCCGGTTTCGAAGTAGACCAGCCCCTTCGCGATGACGAGTGCCGCGTTTGCCCCGAGCACGACCAGCCCCACGCGCCGGAGCGCCGACCGGCGTGACATTGGCGATGATTCGTGGCCCGGCACTAAGCCCTTTGGTACAGTGGCAGGGACGCGCTGCTTCCGGAATGACCCCGATACCAGTCACTCTCCATGGCGAAGTCAGTTGTTACCTTACAGATCGAGTTGCCCTTTCGCCATCGCGATCCCGGTTTTCAGGTACGATGGCCGCGTGATCCGGTCGTGTTCCGCCCGCGTGAGCAGGAAGTCGAAGATATCGATGTTCTCCTTGAGGTGTGTCCGCGAGGTTGACATCGGGATGGTGATTACGTTTTCGTGCTGGATCGCCCACCTGAGTGCGACCTGCGGGCCGGATTTACCGTACCGGCGGCTGATCTCCCGGAGTAGATCGTCCCCGATCGCACCGCCGTTGGCCAGTGGGCTGTAACCCGTGAGGATCACGTCGTGCTCCTGGCAGTACGAGAGCAGTTCCCGCTGAGGCCACCAGGGGTGAAACTGCACCTGATTGGTGAAGATCGGCGCCTCCGAAAGGTCCATCGCGCGCTCGAGTTTGTCAAGGTCGAAGTTGCTGACGCCGATGTGGTGGGTCAGCCCTTCCCAGACCGCCCTGTTGAGACCGTCCATCACCGTCTCCAGATTCGCCAGCGGGTGTGGCCAGTGAATGAGCAGCAGGTCGACGGTGTCGACGCCGAGGCGGTCGACGCTCCCCCGGACTGAGTCGACGATGTCCCGGACAGATCGGTTGCTCGGATCGACTTTGGTCGTCAGGAAAATCTCCTCGCGGTCGACCTCCGCGTCCGCGATGGCACTCCCGACCCCGGCTTCGTTGTCGTACAGCTGCGCGGTGTCGATGTGTCGGTACCCCTCCTCCAGGGCGATCGACACGGACTCGTACGTTTCCTGGGTGCTCATCTGCCAGGTGCCGAGCCCGATCTTGGGGACCTGTACGTCGAGGCGCGTGACGTACTCCATGAGTGTCCGGGATTACGCGCTCAGAAGCAAATGTCTTTGGCGAGAGTCCTTCAAACCAGGATATGGGCTGCGAGATCGTCCCGGATGATCGTATCGCAGTAGACACAGCGCACGCCCTCGTCGAGCACCTCGAACCGTGAGGTGACGGGTTCGTTGTCGACCGTGATGCAGTTGTGGTTCGAGCACTGGAGAATGCCCGACACCTCGCTTGGCCGCTCGACGAGGTGTTTCTCCGCCACTTCGTACCCGCGGATGATGTTGATCGTCGCAGCCGGCGCGATCAGCGAGAGCACGTCGAGTTCGGACTGGCTGAGTTCGCGGTCCTCGACCTTGACGACGTCCTTTCGGCCGAGGCGGTCCGAGGGGACGTTCATCCCGATGCTGACCACCTCGCCGCTCATGCCGTCGATCCCGAGGATCGCCAGGACGTTCAGCGCCTGCCCGCCGGGGATGTGGTCGATCACGGTGCCGTTTTCGATCTTGCTGACGCGGAGTTCTCTGTCGGTCATGCCTGACCCTCCAGGAGGGTGTCGAGCAGCGCCATCCTGACCGGAACGCCGTTGTGTGCCTGTTCGAAGTACTGTGCGTGGTCGGTTTCGTCGACGTCGTACGCAATTTCGTCGACCCGCGGCAGCGGGTGCATCACCGTCAGGTCGTCTTTGGCCGCCGAGAGGAGGTCGGCGTCGATCTGGTACTCGCCAGCGACGGCACGGTACTCGCTCTCGTCGGGGAACCGCTCCTTCTGGATCCGGGTGACGTACAGGACGTCGAGCGACGGCAGAATCTCCTGCAGATCGGTGTGTTCCTTGATGGAGGAGCCCTCCTCGTGGAGATCGTACCGGACGTTTCGCGGCAGCTTGAGACTCTCGGGGCTGATGAAGTGCTGGCTCGCCTCGAAGTTCGTCAGCGCCTGTGCCAGCGAGTGGACTGTCCGCCCGTACTTCAGGTCCCCCATGATGCCGACCGTCAGGCCATCAAGTCCCGCCGACTCCCGGATCGTGTACAGATCCAGCAGCGTCTGCGTCGGGTGCTGGCCGGCGCCGTCGCCTGCGTTGATCAGCGGCACGTCGACGTACTCGCTGGCCATCTGGGCAGACCCCTCGCTGGGATGGCGCATCACCAGTGCGTCCGCGTACCCCTCGACGACCCGAACTGTATCGGCGAGGCTCTCCCCTTTCTTGACGCTCGAAGAGTCGACTGGCCCCATGTCCACGATGTCGCCACCCAGCCGTTTGATCGCCGCCGAGAAGCTCATCTTCGTCCGGGTGCTTGGCTCGAAAAACAGCAGCCCGAGCAATGCGTCCTCGTGACGGTCCGCGAACCGTAACGGATCGGCCGCAATCTCGCCCGCGCGGTCGAGGATCGCCTCAATATCCCCCCGCGAGAGCTGTTTCGTGCTCGTGATGTGGTCGTGACGCATTGCTGGAACCGCGGGTGCGGACCCTCTTGAATTCTCCGACACTGACTGATAGTGATTGTTGTGATTATTTTCGGCACCATGTCGAAACAGCGGCGGTTTCATGGCCCGAAACTGGCGTCTGACGAATACCCGGCGATAAAGAGTCACAACAATCACTATGAGAGCGTCCCGATGCCCAGCTGGCTCCCGGCGTTTAAATACCAGGGCCGGACCAGCCCACACATGCTCGCTATCGCTGGCGGGAAGGGTGGCTGCGGGAAAACGACCACGACAGTCGGGCTCGCACGAACGCTGGCCCGAGAGGCCAGTCGTCACTCCGGCGTTGCCCCCTCGGATCGAGCGACCGACCGACCGCTCGTCGTCGATGCTGACAGCGACATGCCGGACGTGCATCACGTCGCCGAGGTGTCCCGAGAACCAGGTATCGACCAGTTGGTCGACGGTCAGTCGGTAAATAGCGTCACTCAATCGTCCGAACGATTTCCAGGAGTCAGATTCCTGACAACAGGACGCCGGGGTGCCATCGCCGACGCCCTGGGACGCATTCGGTCCTGGGATGGACCAGTGCTCGTAGACTGTCCGCCCGGCTCCAGCCCCGACGCGGTCCGGCCGCTGCGGCACGCGGACGCGGTACTGATCGTCACCACAGACGAACCGGCCTCGCTGGACGACGCGGCGCGAACGGTCAGAACGGCCCGGCGCCTGGGTACACAACAGGTCGGGGTGGTCATGACTAGACGAACGCGGGAATCGCCGCCCTCAGCTGTCGGCGGCTGTCGACTCATCGCAACGTCGCCCTTCGTTTCGGCGCCGTTCTCCCACCAGCAGGTCGAGCGATCCTGGGAGCGTGTCGTACAGCAGGTCTGGAACAGAAGCAGTGCTGTCGGTACCACGTCCGAGGGTATCTTCACAGACTGAAAATAGAGGCGGAATCTTGAACCAGGGGGAGGGTGAACCATTTCAGCGCTATGGCGGATCGGTCGCGGACTGGCATCGACGTGCTAGACCGGAAGCTTGGGGGCGGCCTTCCAGCGGGAAGCATGGTGACCTTGTCGGCCAGTCCGCGGAGCCAGGCGGAGCTGTTTCTGTACGAACTCACCAAGACGCGGGGGACGCTCTGGCTCTCGTTGAACCGCGAAGAGACGGCTGTCACAGACAGCATCCAGAACACGCCGACGGAGACGGGGGATCCAACGGTGCGGCACATCTCGGGGGAGGCGCCGCTGGACAACGCGAGCAAGCTCATCAGCGCGCTCCCGGAGACCTCGAATCTGATCGTCGATCCGCTGGACGTGCTCGAGTCACAGGAGCCACCGTCCCGGTTCCGGAGCTTCATGAACGATCTCCAGAACCACATTTTCAACACGAACAGCCTGGCGATCCTCCACTGTCTGGAAGGTCGCAGCGTCCCACCACTCCGGGACACGACCGAGCACTTCGCGGACGTGATCTTCCACCTGGAAACCGACATCTCCGGCGACGAGATCGACAACCGCCTCGCGATCCCGAAGTTCCGGGGCGGGCGTGCGCCGATCGACACGATCAAACTGGAGCTCACGGAGGAAGTGTCGGTCGACACCAGCCGCGACATCGCCTAGTTCCCCCGGTGCGTTTTTTCGCGTGTGCTCTCCAGTTGAGCTATGCCGACCCAAATCCCGTTGTTCAGGGCATGACACAGCCGATGGACTGTCCTGGTACTGTCCGGAGTCACGTCCGACAGTATCAGTCCCGAATCCCGCAACTACTTTCTCGTGACTCCCCCAACGAAGGGTATGAAACGCGTACGGTTCCGCGACCCAGCAGGGACGGTTCGAACAGGTGAATGGATCGACGAGGACGGGACAGCTGCCGACGACCAGATAGCAGGTAGCGGAGGAAAGATCGCGTTCGCTGACCGGACCTACGATCCCGCGGACGTCGACGTGCTCGCGCCCTGCGACCCCTCGAAAATCGTCTGTATCGGGCGCAACTACGCCAAACACGCCGACGAACTCGGCCAGGATGTCCCGGACCGGCCGCTGCTGTTTCTCAAGCCCCCGAATACCGTGGCCAGCCACGGGAGCAGGGTTACGCTCCCTGCCGGGAAGGAGCGAATCGACTACGAGGCGGAACTCGGCGTCGTGATCGGCGAGGAGTGTCGCCACGTCGCCGCCGAGGATGCGATGGACGTCGTGGCCGGGTACACCTGCGTCGTCGATCTTTCGAACCGCGACGACCAGCGCCAGGAACAGAACTGGGTGCGCGGGAAGGCGTTCGACAACGCCGCGCCGATCGGCCCCGTGCTGGCGACCCCCGAACACGTTCCCGACGACGCGACGATCGAACTCCGACAGAACGGCGAGCGCCGCCAGCACTCCTCACTGGAGCATCTCATTTTCCCGATCCCAGTGTTGATCGAGGAGATCACCGCCTCTCTGACGCTCGAACCCGGCGACGTAATCGCGACGGGAACGCCTGAGGGTGTCGGGCCGCTCGCGGACGGCGACGAGGTCGTCGTCGAAATCGAGGGAGTTGGGCAGTTGCGGCATACTGTCGACATCCTGGATTAGCGAAAAGCCATCCGGAGTTATTCCTCGTCCTCGCGAAGCTCCATCCGCGCGACGATCTCGTAGCCGTCTTCGCCTTTTCGGATGCCTTCCAGCAGCGCGAACGCGTCGCCCGGCGAGAGGAAGTGCCTGGTGACGGCGCGACCGAGCGGGGTCGGTTCCAGGCCGTCGATAAAATCGTACTCCAGGAGTTTGCCGAGGGCGTACTTCGTGGGGACTTCGCCGACCATGCCCTCATTGAGTCGCTTGGCGTGCTTGCCGGCGACAGTCACGTTCGCGAGTGTCTCCTCGACGGCCGCGGGCCCGTCGTAGCGGGTCTGGACCGGCTCCATCTCCCCCTTGAGGAGTTTGAACGCTACCTCGTCCTCGGTCATCTCCTGGCTCCGGTGGTAGACGCCGTCGGGCTCGACGAGCAGGTAGACGGTCCCCTCGTCGTGGTAGTCCGGGCGGCCGGCGCGGCCGAGCATCTGGTGGAACTCCTGGACGGAGAGCCATTCGATCCCCATCGCCAGGGAGTCGAAGATGACCTGCGAGGCGGGGAAGTCGACGCCGGCCGCGAGCGCGGCTGTGGTGACAACGGCTGCGAGGTCCTGGTCTGCGAACTGCTGTTCGACGCGCTGACGGCGGTTGTTGTCCAGCCCGGCGTGGTACGGCGCCGAGGAGTACTGCAGTTGCCGGGAGATGCTGTGACAGCGCCGCCGGGAGTTCGTGAAGATGATCGTCTGGCCGCGGTATCCCTTGCTGGATTTTGCGTCGAACGCCCGCCTGACGAGTTTGTCCTCGATGTCGACTTTCTCCCGGCTGTCGACGAACGTGACGTGCCGTTCGATCGGCACCGGACGCTCCTCGAACTCGATCAGCGTCGCACCAAGCGCGACCGCGAGATTCTCCGGATTGCCCACGGTCGCCGAGAGGTAGATCCACTGGGTGTCGCCGCGGGCTTTGTCGGTGCAGTAGTACCGAAGCCGCGAAATGAGACCGTCGAGCCGGTGGCCGCGCTCGCCCTCGCCGAGCGTGTGAACCTCGTCGATCACGACCGTCCCGACTTCGCCGAGGTTCTTTCCAGTCCGAAGCGCGTGGTCGATCCCCTCGTAGGTGCCGACGATCACGTCGGCGTTGGGGTCGAACCGGCCACCAGAATCGTTGATGCGGCTGGCGCCGACCCGGAGGGTGACGTCGACGACGTCGCCGTAGCGGTCCTGGAATTCGTGGTACTTCTGGTTTGCAAGCGCGACCAGCGGAACCAGAAACAGCATTTTCCCCTCGCCGTTGAGCACCCGGTCGATGCCGGCCATCTCGCCGATCAGCGTTTTCCCCGTCGCGGTGGCGCTGACGACGAGCTGATCCTCGCCCTCAAGGGCGCCGTTCTCGACGGCAAGGCTCTGCACCGGCAGGAGCGTGTCGAACCGCTCCTTTACTTTGCTCTGGATCCCGGGGTGCATCGACAGCGAGTCGACCGGCACCGGATCGACCTCCTCGACGGTCGGGCTGATCTCGTCGAACTTCGTCAGCTCCGGGTCGAGTTCGCCCTGCAGGAGGTTCGTGATCCGGTCGAGATCCTGCACGTCCAGCAGCAGCGCCTCGAGCCGGTCGCGCGCTGTGCCCGAGATGTCCCCGTGGAAGGCGAGTTCCGTGTCGAGCTGTTCGCGGGCGCAGTCTGGGCAGACGTCCTCGTTATCCGTGGCGATCGCGGTATCTGCGGTGATAGGTGAGTATCTGCCGGCGGAGGCACAGAGGCGGCAGGTCCGGACGACCTTCGCATCGAGCTGGTACCCGTCGAGCATTTCCCGGAGGTGCTCGCGGCCCCCCCTGGAGGTCTGCTCGGAGATGCGGATCCGGTTCGCCCGGCGGGCAAGCTCGACGAACTCGTCGGGACGCGCTCCCCGTCGCGCGTCACCACGACCTGGAACTCGTCGTTCTCCTCGTGGAGAAACAGCGTATCGACGCGTTGGACCTGCCGTGACACGGGAGACACTACGTCGTCGCGGGAAGTTAAAAACACCCTTCTCGACCGGCGGCTTCTGTCCTGGTGATCGTCGACTGCGCGATCAGACGACAGACTCGGTCGGCGAGTCGGCCGCCTCCAGGCACTGCTCGCCCCACTGGGTCAGTTCCCTGATCACCGGTTCGAGGCGCTCGCCGTGGTCAGTCAGCCTGTATTCCACTTTCACCGGGCGGTCGTCCGCGACCATCCGGTTGACCAGCCCCTTCTCCTCCAGGTCCTCCAGGCTCTCGGAGAGCACCTTTCCCGACACCGTGTGCATCCTGTCCTCGAGTTCGCTGAACCGGAGGGGCTGCTCCTCGAGCAGGTGGTAAACGATCACGGGATGCCACTTGCGTCCGAGCACCGTAGCCGCGGCCTCCATCGGACACCAGTGATCGTCCGTACACCAGGTCGGAAGTGGGTTCTGATCGGTCATCACCTCGTACTCAAGCAACTCACGAGTAAGTCACTTACGCTTCGTAATTTGATGGCACCTATGCCACCTGGGAGTGTGAACTGACAGTGCGGCGCGAGGCGGACGGCTCCTACTTCCCGAGGGATCACTTCTGGGACCCGCTCCGGCCCGACGTCGACCGGTCGGTGACGGACCCGTCGGCACCGACCGCCGCGCGGTCACATCGGTCGATCCACTGCTGCTGGTACGTGTCGGGTTCGAGAAGGCGACCTGTAAACTACCCCGCCCTACTCGCTCCTTCCCGCCTTGCGGCGGTCGGTCACTCCTTGAGGGCGGGGCTTTA
The DNA here is from genome assembly GCA_003022725.1 of Halobacteriales archaeon SW_7_65_23. Lineage (GTDB taxonomy): Archaea > Halobacteriota > Halobacteria > Halobacteriales > Haloarculaceae > Halovenus. The sequence goes on from PXSQ01000057.1 coordinate 34,584, forward strand.
CCGCAACGACATTGTGCCCCGCGACCCCATGTATGGACGCGGCCCGGCTTCCTTTTACGATCCACGGGCCGGGCAGCGGGTCGAAGTGGTTGCTGCGACCCGCGCTTACGGGACCCGTTCCGTGGATTGTCCCGCCGGTTTAATTCCCGGTGTTCTCGCGCTCTCCCCTCAATCGAGGGACGGGAGTCAAACCCGTTCGCGGTCGTCGTTCCCGAGTACAGGACCCGAGGACGTTGCCCTCGGGCCACAGGAGCCAGTTTACTTGTGGCTCCTACCGTCCTCGGCTTGTGCGAGGGCGGCAGTAAATCAAGAGACGGCCCAAGAGGTAAAAACAGGTTGCTACACGGTGAAAGTGAACGAAGACGGGCGCTCCTCCCCTCCCTACCGCTCGCTCAGCTCGCGCTTGAGGGAGGGGGCTCCGCGCCCTGCACCGCTACCGCAGATAGGCCGCGAACGCGCGAGCGTGTCCGTCCGAGAGGTACCACGACCCGTCGTCTTCGAACGCCGGCAGCGGCTCGTACTCAACGGTGTCGACGTGGAACCACTCCAGTACCCCGGCCAGTTTTTCCCGCGAGATGTAGAGCTGGATTGGCCGCACGTCGCTGATCGGCAGTTCGCGCGACATCGTAGCACCACCTGTGTTCCCCCGGAGTATTTATCTGGGGGTGTTCGCCGCGTCGAGGAACCTACGAACAGATCGAAGCTGGATCCGAGAACCACGGATCGACGAGCGACGAGCGGGAGGATCGTACAAGCTAAGTACGCTAGGCCGACGAGAGAACAGTGCGGGCACGCAGTGCGCGAGGGTAGCCAAGCCTGGAAACGGCGGCGGACTCAAGACGCCTCCGGCGTCTGTCCGCACTCTGACACGGCTACCACCTCGAAGAATCGGCCCACGTCCGGCGGTTTTCTGCCTTCCGGTGAAGTGACCGAGACATGACTGGGTTCGATTCCGTTCGCACGGACGAGAGCAGTACCGACGTAGAAATCCCATTTCCGCTCGTTCCCGAGAAGTCCGAAGAACTCCTCTCGGACAAGCAGGTGTTCGACTACCGCAACCGCCGGGAACGATTCGCCAAGTGGCTTCTCGTCTTCGGGAAAGACCCTGAGCGAATCGAAGGGTACAGCGAGGCCACCGCGAAGCGGACGATGTACCGCGTCGGCGCGTTCGAGCGGTGGGTCTGGAAGCAGGAGGGCGAATACACGCCCGAACCGACGCTTGACCACGCGGACAACTACATGGAAATGCTGGCGTTCGGAAACAAGAGCCAGTCACACAAGGCCGCGTGCCAGCACTCCATCCTCCGCTACTTCAAGTGGCGACACCACGAGTACGACGAGGAGCAGTGGGACCCCGACCACTCCTTCTCGACGCCCGACTACAACCAACCGAGGGACTACCTCACGATTGAGGAACGGAAGAAACTCCGACGGGTCGCCCTTGACTGGAGAGAACTGCCGTACTATCAGAACTACACGCCCGATGAGCGCGAGGCGATGAAACCCTACATCGCCAAGCGAGTGGACAAGCCGACTGACTCCCTCTCACGGGAGGACTGGAACGACCTCACCAGTTGGAAGGTCACGTCCCTTGTGTGGACGAGCCTCGACACTGGCCTGCGTCCCATTGAGGTCGAGCGTGCGACGACTGAGTGGGTTGACACGGAGAACGCAGTCCTTCGCATCCCCCACGAGGAGTCATCGAAGAACAGCGAGAACTGGGTCGTGAGCCTGCGCGACGATACCGCGGAAGTGTTGGCCGAGTGGCTGGAGGAACGGTCCTACAAGCCAATGTACGACGACACCGACACGCTGTGGCTCACGCAGAAGGGTAATCCTTACACCTCGCGTCAACTGCGGCGGCTCATCAGGAAACTATGCGATGAGGCCGGGATTCGTACCGACAACAGGAGCATGAGTTGGTACAGTATCCGCCACTCGGTCGGGACATGGATGACTCGGGAGGAAGACCTCGCGGCGGCGCAGGCGCAGTTGCGACACAAGCGATCGGAAACTACCATGAAATACGACAGTGCTCCGCCCGATGACCGGCGCGACGCGCTGGACAGGACGGGGTAATTGGCCTCCGCTGAGATATTCAGCACCCATCTAAGGCCGATTGAATCTAAATCGGATATAACGCCGACGGCCATAGCGGATGGACGTGTTCTACGGGTGTTTGATTTCGCCACTGAATACTCTCGATTACATCTTCTGAAATTTCGCTGTACTCTTCGTCACTTATAGAGTCCCAAACAAACAGACAGCAGAGGGTCAGAGCCAACGGAGCGAGTGCATGGGTACTGGTTTGGCCATGTAGGTTGAGATTGCGGTGCTTGCTCAAAATAGTCAGGAAGTTCTGAGTACCGTCCTCCCGCTCTCTCTGAATCATATCCAGAGCGTCTTCGAATTTCCACTCCAATACTCCCCCATCATAGCGAGTCATGTCGTTAATCTCGGACAGAACGCGCGAGACTTCCTCATCGGCGTCGTAATTCATCCAAATTTGCAGAATATCATGATAGTTCGATACCTCAGAACCGTTCCCTATCGTTCTCTGTGTACCATCTTCGTTACGTGGCTTCCACGATGCTTGAATCGTCTTTCGTGTCCTTCCTTCTGATGTGAGTGTGCTCCCGATGCGACATATGAATCCTTCAAGTACAGAAAGACCGGATATGAGGGCTAATCGTTCACTATCTGAGTGTATTGCATCCAGTGTTGGATTTCCGGACGTAGTGGCTGTTCGGATAGGGAGCAGACCGAGATGAATTGTATTCTGGAAGTCACTTTTCAAGAGGGTAATATCCTCATCATCGTTGTCTCGAAATGCTCGACTTGCTATCGCGGCGGTCCATGCCCAGTAACGGAAATGGTCAAGTGTTGTTACAATTGCGGCAGAAGGATTAATGACAGCATCAGATAGGTACTTCGCCATCTCAATCAGCGATGTTCTTGATAGTTGATTGTAAGAACAGTGCTCGGGCAGGAGATACTGTTGACCGAACACGAAGTTTCCACCGACGTATCGTACTAATTCATCACGAGTGTCAAACTGATAGCCGCCTTCACCAGACCGCTTAACGATTGAATCTACGTGTTCACAAAAAGCACGAAGGCGAGTATCCAATTCACTTTCTGCAATCTCCGCCATTTGTTGTGCGGTCACGTCAACGCTTCTTAATTCTGTTCCGAATCGTTGACGTTCATCCCTCCAGAATACTGAATACGACAAGTGGAACTGTTCCACTTTCGGAGAATCCTTTTGTCAACACACTCTGAAAACGACAACAGCCGGAGCAGAAATCGCAGGACGCAAATACTGGGGCAAACAACCGATGACCGCGTGCGAGGGTAGCCAAGCCTGGAAACGGCGGCGGACTCAAGATCCGCTCCCGTAGGGGTCCATGCGTTCAAATCGCATCCCTCGCACTGCACGGCCCACGCGGGCCCTCGCAACCTTCTGACCGGCGCTCACTTGCCAGCAGTTATGCTGACGGACAAAAGTACGTTACTCTGCGCTATTGAAAACACCAGACTGCGGGTGGATATGCACGTTGCAATCCCCCGCGGTCTCGACTCCCGGGACTCGCTGCGGTCCTTGCGTCGTCCGGGTTCGTCGAGACCGCGGCCCCTTGCGATCCACCCAGACGAGTACCTCATGCCTCCCCAGCCGCTTGCGATACTCGCTTCGCTGCGCTTCTCATACTGGTGGCTGTAAGTACGTGAAAACTCGAATTGAAAATCCAGGCGGAACGGGTCTGTCTCCGCAGATAGCACAGACTGGTGAGTAAAAGAATTACAGCCACCAGTATCAGTCCTCGCGCGTCCCTCGCGCGCGCCGTCCACAAAATCGTCTCGCTGTCCCCCATTTTCAACAGAGCACGTTAATCAGAAGTCGAACCTCCGGTTATTTCGTAGTAACTTTCAGGGTGGGAGCGCGACCGGTGGGTATGAGCGAGGCAACGCTCCGGGCAGCGATGGCAGAGCGCGCGGCGCGCGCCGGCGGTGTCGTGGCCCGAGAGACGTTTCGCGGCGAACTCGTAGTCGAGACCAAAGAGAACAAAAACGACCTCGTCACGGCGGCTGACAGGGACGCCCAGCGGCAGGTGATCGCCACGATCCGCCAGGAGTTTCCGAACGCCGACCTCGTATGCGAGGAGGAGAGCCAGCCGCTGGGCACCGACCGGACCGCTGTGGAACTGCTCGAGGAGGTCCCGGATGCCGGGGACGTGTGGGTGGTTGATCCGATCGATGGTACCGGGAACTACGTGCGCGGTATCCGGTTCTGGGCAACCAGCGTCGCGGCAGTGTCGGAGGGCGAACCTGTGGCGGCCGCGACGTACCTGCCCTCTGAAGACGACATCTACACGGCTGGACCGGAGAGCGTCTCGCTGAACGACGAGTCGATGAGCGTGAGTGAGCGGTCCGACCCGGAGACGTTCGCCACGGCGCTCATCGGCTGGTGGGCCGGGCTCAGGGGCGGGGAGTCAGCGTCGCTGTTCCGCGCCGCGGCCGAGCGGTTCGGCGACCTCCGCCGGCTCGGCTCGATGCAGGGGACGCTCGCGCTGGTCGCCGCCGGGTCGCTGGACGCCGCGTTCATGCCCGAAACCCCACATCCCTGGGACGCAGTTGCGGGGGCGTACCTGATCCGCCGGGCCGGCGGGACTGTCACTGACGTCCACGGCGACCGCTGGTCGCCCGGCGACGAGGGGCTGGTCGTCTCGAACGGCAAAGCGCACGATGTCGTCCTCAAGGTCCTGCAGGACGGGCGCGAACAGGACGCGTAGCGGCTTCTGACCGTCCGGCTGGCGTGCGCGCTGCCTGCACGAGACCGGAAATCTCAACACTGCGGGTGCCCCTGCGGTGCAGTATGGATCTCTCAGACGACGTCGATCCGGTGCGCGCCTGGGTCGCCGCGTTCCTCACGGGCCTTCTCGGCCTGGTGGCTGCAGCCCTCCTGTTCACGCGGCAGGTGTACCACGGGTCCCTCTGGCGATACTTCTGGGGGCCGGTGCACGCGGACGCGGAGGGTGCCGACTGTATGGTCCGGTTTCCCGACACCGGTCAGACGGTCCCCGGCGCCGAGGCCGAGTTCGGCTGTACCCGGAGCGCGTACGAGGCTGCCGCTGTCGCCGAACCCGGCTACACCGTCGTCTCGACGCTCGGATACATCCTCGTGCTCGTGTTCATGCTCGTGGGGGTGTACCTGCTCCTCCAGCGGTTCGACCTTACGCCGCTCAGCGAGTTCTTCTTCGCGCTGGTCCCGTTCATGCTGTTCGGCGGCGCACTCCGGACCGTCGAGGACGCGTTCGTCGCCGCGCAACGCGCCGGCGAGACGCCCGCCGTCGAGTTCCCTGCGAGCGCCGTCCTCATCAGCCCCTTCATCTACTTCACGGTGTTCGCGATCGCGCTGCTCGCGTTCCTCGCGAGCAAGTGGCTGGCGAACAACGGGGTCACTGACACCTACTACTATCCACTCGCGGGGATCGGAACCGCCGTCCTCGCGGGGGCGTTCGGCTACCTGCTGTACCTCTCGATGGTGACCGACTATGTGACGCTCCACGCGAGCATCCTCGTGCTTGTGATCGGGATCGCGACGGTCACCGCCGCTTTCACCTACGTCGCACTGGACCGCTACTGGCCGATCGTCACCGCGGGGACGGGGTTGATGGGACTTGTCGTCATCTGGGGGCACGCGATCGACGGCGCGGCAAACGTCATCGCGAACGACTGGACGCACATCTGGAATCTCGGCGATTACACTGCCAAACATCCGTTCAACCGGTTTCTGATCGATACGACCAACTCGCTACAGGGTGGGACCGAGATCGCGGGCGTCTACGTCGGCGACGGCTGGCCGTTCTTCGTCGTGAAGATCATCGTTCCCGTACTGATCCTCTCGGTGTTCGACGAGCAGTTCCTCGAGGAGAGCCCCCGGTTTGCGGTGATGTTGCTGGGCGCGATCGTCGCAGTCGGGCTGGGTCCGGGGACGAGAGATATGATCAGGATTGCGTTCGGGATCTGACCAGGTCGTGACCGCAGTCTGTACAGGGAAGGTCGTACTCCGATACCATGCTTGCGTGGGCTCCGCAGAACGGTACGGGCTGTCCCGGAGCGGGCGATCCGAGAAACAGTCACAATGATCGGTATCAGGGGAACGGATGATGATCACGGTCGAGCCGTGGCTCGAACCCCAGTTCTTCCGGCACGCGGTTCGCCCGCTCGCCGAAGTAAATCGACCCAAAGCACAGCGGTTGAGCCTGCGGAATCAGTGCCCGGACCGCTTCGAAGCCCAGTCCCGCGACGTCGCGAGTGGTGAGTCGGGCAGCGTACGCGCTGAGATCCGCGTTCCCGATCCGGTCGAGGACTGCGTGGAGTTCCTCGGCCCCGTCGAAGGAGGCGTCGGGCCCCGCGGAAGCGATCGGAATGACAGTGTCAGGATCGACGAACCCGGCGACCGAGTCCGGCAACGACGCGTACCGGCCGATCTCCCCGAGGGCGTCCTCGGCTCCGTCGGGCCCCATCCCCCGCAGTTCCATCCAGTTCTGGAGGGCCTCCGCGAGCGCTGTGCGTGCGGCGCTGGTGACGTTCAGATCCGCCCCTGATCCGAGTGCGAACCGTGGCCACTCCTCCCTGTGGACGGCAACCGCAACCACCGGGACATCGACGTCCTGGGTCACCAGCAGCGGGGTCACCTCCAGGCCTTCGGACGCGGCACGGGCGGCCATGGTCCGGAAGCTGTCGTCGTCGACGGACAGCCCCAGCGGCTCGAACGTCGAGTACCACGACAGCATCAGCGCGTCGCGCTCGATCACCTCGTACAGCCCCGCCAGCAACGCTTCAACGCTTGAGTTACCGAGTCCGAGCCCCGTCGTGATCGGCGAGCGGTAGCGTTTCGTCGGCGGTGGATACTGGACGAACTCCGCAGGGAGCTCCACCTCTCCCGGGGTTGCGAGATTCTGCCCCGTGACCCACTGGATCTCCTCCTCAGGGTCGGGCTCGGCCTCACAGACGAACGCCGAGGGCTTCACCGCACTCTCCATCGTCGCCGGCGGTCCGGTATCGAACCTCTCCGTCCGGTAGATCCCGGCACAGTACCGTTCCAGCGACTCGCCGAGCGCCTTCATGAACGCGCCGTCCCAGTCCGCGGCGACGCCCGCAGCGTCCCTGGCAGCGCCAGCGTCACTGAAGCCGCCCGTGTCACAGCCGCGAGCCAGGTAGTACGGAACCGGAAACGACTCCGCCTCGCCGACCTCCTGGACGATCCCAACGAGGTCATCGAGCGCACGCTCGGCACGTCCGAGCGACTCCTCCAGCGACCGGTCGACGTGGTCCCGGCCGAGCGACTGATCGCGGTCGGGCGCACACGTGCAGTTCGGCAGCGGGAGAAACTCCCGCTCGGAGTAGGGGACGACGACGAGCCGGCCGAAAACCTCGCCATCGCTCTCCAGGTAGCGCGCTAGTTCACGGCCAGCGACAGCGCCGGCGAACCGGCCGGTGTGTGCCGGCGGTGCTGCGGTCGGGTCGGTGTCGGGCTCGAGATTCGCTCTGACGCGACCCGTGAGACACTCGTAACAGCCCGTATCCGGGCCTAAGCCGGCGACTGAAGCGTCCACGACGGGAACACCTCCGGCGCCACCCAGTTCAACGGCGAGCCACCGGACGCCCGCAGCAAGGGCGTGTTCGTTTGCCCGTTCGAACACTGC
>PXSQ01000057.1:42507-63325 GCA_003022725.1 Halobacteriales archaeon SW_7_65_23
GACTTTCTCCGTGTCGATCAGGCCGGCCTCCTCGAGCCGGTTCTTGCTGCGGGAGAAAGTCGCCTTGCTCGCGAGCCGGATGTCTTCGCCCCACCGGCTGATATCGTACAGCAGTTCGGCGTTGTTGGCTGCCACGAGCAGCGCGATCGTCACTTCGTCCAACCCATCACCGTCACCGCGCGCTGTCTCGAGGATCTCCAGCACGCTGTCGAAGTCGGCCGCGACCTCCGGCCCGATCTCGTCCCCCAGCGTCTCCCTGATGTGGGAGATCGGCGGCGTCCGCAGAGAAAAAGAGGAGGCCGCCTCCCACCGCGTCTGGTACTCCGCGTACGTCTCCTCCACGAACGACTCTTCGCTCGTCGTCAATCCACATACGTGCTCGCCGTTCTCGACCAGCGACACCAGGAACGCCTCGGTCAGCAGGAGCGAATGTCGCGGTACCGTCTCCAGCGTCCGGACGGAGACGGCGTCATCCGCCACCAGGTCCGCGAGTGTGCTCGCGATCAGGAAGTCCCCCACCAGCTCCTTCAGCGGTGCGCCGTCGGCGAACAGTGCAACTGACGGCGGGTCGTCCAAGTCCTGGTACGTCTCGACGAACGCACGCATCGTAGCCCGGGCTGGATTGATGAGAAACAGCTCCTTCTCCGCCGCGGACAGGCCAGTGTCCAGGATCTCGCCCCGTGATTCGGCGTGCAGATCTGACTGGAGCATCGTATGGAACAGTATTCTTCGTTTTAGTATTTAATACTGCCGGCCGGAAAATTAAGTTCAGATTCTCCGATAACTTCTCCCCCTGACGCGGCAGTGTACCGCTGCCAATGGGATCTTTGGAACGCCACGCAGAGGCTTAATACAGGGGCGACCGATGTTCAAGGCAATGGTGGACTACACCCAGTTCATCGAGGGCATCGTCCACGAACCGACACAGACAGCGGGTCGCGGGCTCGACCTTACCGTGACCGAGGTGTACGAGGTAACTGGTCCTGGGCGCGTCGACTTCGGCGGCGGCGAACTCGAACCCGCCGAGACGACGCCCCACGAGACTGCAAAACGCAACGAGGACGACGACTACGGCTGGTGGGACCTTGACGCCGGACAGTACCTACTGGAGTACAACGAGTCCATCGGAACCCGGGACATGTCGTTCACGCTGCAGACCCGCGACGAACTACTGGCGCGGGGCGCGTTCCACCCGACGCTCCACGTTCGGGCGCTTCCCCGGGTCCCGCTCTCGGTCGGCGGCGACGGCCTCAAACTCAAAGAGAACGCTCGGGTCTCGACGCTTGTCGCCGCGGTACGAGCTTGATCGACGGGTTTCGAGCTCTTGTCTGGAAATTTACTTCATCGAGTATCCGCATGAATGAGCAGTTGCTACACCGCTGTGACGGTTGTTACCGTAATACGGCTGGTAGGTTTCCCCTACAGTTTTGAGAGTTCCGGGGAAATCGAATGGCATGACACTCGACCCGGTCCACGTGGACGGCATCGCGGAGCTAGCGGGACGGGTCACCAGGCAGGTCGACGACAGCGACCACACGGAACTGGCGGAACGGGCGTGGTCGGAGTTCCTCGATCCACTGTACGACGACTCTGGGGAGGTACTCCTCGAACCACTCGGCGAACACAGGCGCCGGCGGGTCGCCATCAAGGACGTCGCTCTCGAATCGCGGCCGTTCCCGACACAGCACGGGCTCGATGCGGGGACTATCAACCCGACGACGTTCAAAAACGGGCTGGTGCTTGACGTCTCTCAGGCGGCGATGGCAGCAGTGCCGTCGAGCGTGGACCTGCACCGGGCCCGGACGATCGTCATGACGGTCCACACGAACGACGAGACGCTCGACGTCCGCGATGCCGACTGGCGGATGGACGACGACGGGTACGCCAGGCGGCGAATCCTCCACGCACCACGGGTCGACAGACACGAGCAGGCGGTCGTCCACGCGCTGGCGCTGTACCGCGCCGAGAGCGAGCACGCACTGGATCAGGCCGACATCGTCGAGGACTTGCTCGTGTTGGACGGTCCGATCTACCCGACGGGCCTGCTCAAATGGGTCGAACGCGATCCGCAGCTCAAACAGCTCATCATCGAGGCGTCGGAGTTCGTCGAGGTGATTCACAACTACCTCGAGCTGGTAGAGTCCTTCGCCGAGCGCGACGTGCCCCTCGTGGGCTTCGTGAAAAACAGCGCCTCGAAGGCAGTAACGCGCGAACTCCGCAGGAAGACTGGAGCGCCGTGGGTCAACGACGAGGCGTTCTTCCGGCGGGTGCTCGAACGGCCCGACGAGTACGGCGACCCCCGAACCGACGCGCTCACCTTCACTGGCTGGTTCCGCTCCCGCGTCGGCACTGACGGGATGCTCGCCGACGACACTATCTCCCTGGACAGGGATACACAGCTGGACAACTCCGACTACGAGGTAACGTTTTGCGTGGTGTACGACCCCCGCGACGACCTCGTGTACCGCATCGAGGCGCCGTACGCGTTCACACGCGATCCGGCGGTCCGCTCGCAGCTGACGACCCAGTTACTCTCCGAGATTGCGGCCGAGCGTGGGCCGCCTCTGGCGGTCGGGAAAGCCGACGAACTGGCCCGGATCGACCGGGAGGGAAAACGCACGCTGCGCCGCCGCATCGAACGCGAGTTCGACACCCGACAGCAGGAGAGCTACAACGACAAACGGTGGGGGGCAGCCGAAGGGTTTGACCTCGTCTGACACGTACTGCGCCGGCGTCGTCCGGTCCAATCCCGTAGGTAGCTGGAATTCCTCGGGGGATTTTCCGGTCTCGAGGGCGCCTTTTCGTGACATCATTGCTCACGCTTCGTCGGGGTCTTCGATCAGTTCAATTGTCACCTTGCCGTCGGGGACGTCGAGGCGTGCGAACTGGGTTCGGACGTGTTCCTTGGCCGCTTCGATGGCCCGCTCACGGGAGTCGAATCCGCGCGGCATCGGCGTCTCGAAGGCGATCTGGATCGTTCGGTCGCCGATGCGCTGTGTGCTGCCGCCGCTGTCGACCTCGTAGAACTCGTCGCAGACCCAGACGTACGGCGCGTCGGTGTCCGGCGATCCCTTGTACCGCGGTGGCTCCTCGCCCGCCTCGTAGATCGTCCCGGTCAGGGCCGTCCCGCCCGCGCGACCGCGAACCAGCAGCATACCGTCCGCTACGGGGTGGGTGGGGAAAAATGACCCGGGGTGTACCTGTCGGCCGACAGACCGTTTTACTTCCACCCCGATGGGGAAACGTGTTAGTAGCCAGGCGTTAATGTATCGGTCATGTCCGATCTTGGGGATTTCACCGACTTTGACGCCGACGAACCGCCGGACAGTGAAGCGGGCGACACGGAAAGCGGAGGGGATGAGATCGCGGAAGCGCCCGCGGGTGACTCCGGTGACGGCGACGCCGCCGAGGAGTTCGAGCCGTTCGACGCGACGCCGGCCGGGCAGGACCGCGGTATCGGTGTGCTCTCCGCAGTGGGCGGCCTCCAGATCAGCGAGGACGAGGACGACACGCGCCTGTGGGCGTACGTGACCGTCCGGAACCGATCGGAAGTGCGCGTCGGCCGGTACCTGCTGGCGTCGTATCCGGACGGTGAGCGACTGTTCTGCCGGATCACCGCCCTGGAGTACAGCCAGGAGTACCGCGCGGACGACGCAACCGAGATCCACGCCCGGCGCGCAATGCGCTCGCGCGGGATCGACGAGGAGGATTTCAAGCTTATGGCCGAACTCGAGCCCGTGGCGGTGCTGTACGAGGAAGGCGGCGACCTGAAACGCCGGATGACCGACCGCGTCCCGAAACCGGAGACGGTGATCCGGGCCGCTGACGACAAAGAGGACATCAAGACGGGGCTGAAGATTCCGTCCGCCGGCGTGTTTCTCGGCCACCTCTCGGTCGGCGGCCAGTGCGTCGAGACGGTCGCCGATCCGCCGTCGATCGATTACCGGTTGCGCGACGCCTACGGCGACGGCGACCCGCTCGTCTTCCGGCACACGCTGGTGGCCGGCGGCACCGGGTCGGGGAAGACCCACGCCGCGAAGAACGTCCTCCGGCAGTTCCTGGACCAGGACCGGAGCTACCCCATCGAAGCCGGCGGCGACAGGGAAGCACGCCCCGCGGTCGTCCAGTTCGACCCCCAGGACGAGTACGCCCAGATGCACGACGACGGGGAGTACGACGACGAGTTCGCACGGCGGCTCGACCGTCAGGGGATCGCCCACAGAGGCCACGACGACACGGTCGCGTTCATCCCCCAGGTTGGGACCTCCTCCTACGCGGCCAGCCACCACGGCGCCGAGCAGGTGCCGTTCACCATCCCGTTCTCGATGGTCGAGGACAACCCCTGGCTGATCGCCAGCAGCGGTCTCAACGACAACCAGTACGGCGCGCTGGTGAACGAACTGCTCCCCCGGTTCTGGGACCGCCACGGGGACGACGGGACTTACGAGCAGTTCCAGTCGTACATGGACGATCCCGCGTTACGGGAGCAACTCGACGAGTCCGGGCGGGTCCACGAGGCGACGTTCGACGCGGTGAAGCGGCGCGCCCGCGGGTTCGGCCCGGTGTTCGACGGTGATGCCCAGCCCATCACCGAGCGCGTCCACGAGTTCGTCCGGCCCGGCCGGCTGACGGTCGTGCCGACCTACCACATCAACGAGAGTCGGCACGCGGAGACGATCGTGCTGGCGCTCGCGTCGCTGCTCGTCGACGCGAAGCTGTCGAACGACCCCGAGTTCGACCGGATCAAGGAGACGCCGCTGATCGTCGGCATGGACGAGGCGCACAACTTCCTGACCGACGCCGACACGGTGCAGGCCCGCAAGGTCATCGGGAAGTTCACCGAGGCAGCCAAACAGGGGCGAAAAGAACGCCTCGGGCTCTTTCTGATCACCCAGGACCCACAGGACATCGCTGACCCGGTGTTCAAACAGATTAACACGACCGTCGTGCTGAATCTGGGCGACGAGGATGCCATCTCAGCGGTGAACATCCCCTCGAATCTCGAGGCGAAGGTGCCGTACATGGAGCAAGGGCAGATGGTGGTGTACTCGCCCGACAACTCCGAACCGGTCGAGCTGATCGGCCTTCCCCACTGTGTGACCCGCCACGGCAGGGAGTGATGGCCAGCTTGAGCAAGCGCAGGCAGCCTGCGATCGAGGGCGTGAACTCGCGCGGGAGACACGGGAAGCCACAGCCTCCTTTGCACCGGGCCGCGTCGGGGAAGTGACCGCATACCTCGACCGGATCGAGGCGGTCGAGTCGGCGCTCGTGGAGGACGGTTACAAGGACAGCTAACCGGTTCAGGCCCAGATGGTCGGCCCGACCTGCGAGCTGACGGCCAGGAGGGCGCCGACCAGCACGATCACGACAGCGCCGGGGATCGTCAGCCACATCGCCAGCCCTCCGATCATGACGACGACCAGCGCGAACTGGAAGAGCTTGCCCTTTGGGTTGAGTCCACACGTCGGACAGACGTCGGCGCCCTCCGGAACTGACTCCCGGCAGTTCGGGCACGTGCCCCCGTCTGACATACCCCTCCGTTGGATGTCAGCCGTCTTGAACGCTGTGACTACGACTCACCCAGACAGCCCTGACCTGCTCGGAATTATCTGTGATCATCGGGAGGTCGATCGTGTGCTCCTCCCACGGCGAGATGACCACATCCTGCTCTGCCGGCGGATCCTGATCATTCCCCGAGATTGTCGATCCCAACCGATACACTTTCAGAGAAGATAATAAAACGCTCGGCGGTCATCCCGCCGGTAGCTGCCACTGAACCGCGGGGAGAGCCGTTCCACAGCCGGAGAGGTTCTGTCGCCCCGGCCTGGACCGGACATTTAAGCTCCGGTTGTGTGAATAGGGGAGGTATGCCGACGTTGCTCGATTCCAAAGTCGAAAGTCGTCGCCTCGTGTTGCCCGCACAGTCCAGCGCGATCAAAACGGCTCACGGCGGGAACGTTCTCAAGTGGATGGAGCAAACGGGCTCGATGAGCGCGATGCACTTCTGTCAGGGGGAGGTCGTCACGGCTGAGTTCGACCGCAGCCGGTTTCACAACCCGATCCCCGAGGGCGACATTGCCTTGATCGACGCGTACGTCTACGAGGTCGACACGAGCAGCATGACGATCCGGGTTCGCTGTTTCCACGAGAACCACGAAACCGGCGAACGGAGCCTCACGTCTGACGCGAAGATGGTCAGCGTGGCAGTCGACCAGGAGGGCCAGAGCGTCGGCGTGCCGGACCTCGAGGTGGACACTGACGCGGGCAAGCGACTCCGAAACGAGGCACTCAACGCCGAAAACTAGAAGTCAGGCAGGTCGTCAGGCGCTTCGTAGTCGGTCTCCCAGTCGACGTACTCCTCTTTCAGGACCTCACAAACGATCTGCCCGAACTCCGTCAGCGACGCATTAATGCTCGAGACGGTCCCCCAGGAGTCGATCTCCGGGTGGTAGTTCCGTTCTTTCCAGTCCTCCGGAATGCCGGGTGCGTGGTAGCCGACACGGTCGGCGTGGGAATCCCAGAAGAAGTCGAACTCCCCGAACATCCTCAGGTCGGTCGCGATGGCGAACTCGTCTTCGTCCATGTCCGTGTGGGCCGCCCACTCGTCGAACGCGTGCTCCCAGGCGCCGTCTTCAAGGTGCTCTTCGATCTCTTGGCGCCGGTAGTCGGTGTCGCCGATCACCTCCGCGTCCTCGTACTCGTTGGGGTCGAACTCCTCAAGCTCGGGCGGGTTGGGGGTTTCGACGTCCAGTCCCATGGTCGGACGTTCGGGCACCGAACGAATAAGTGTGTCCGGTGGCTGCTTTGGTCTGCTGCGCCCCGGCAGTGGCCACACGATTCTCATAGTGATTGTTGCGATTATTTTCGTGACCGCGTCACAGGAACGGTTGTCTCGCGGGCTGAACCCTACGAATTGTGACTTTCCGGCGGTAAAGACTCGCAACAATCACTATCACTCGGTCAGCTGGTCGACGCGGTCGATCGAGTCCGCATCGTCGGGGGCTTTGTCCTCCCGAACGCTGACGAAGCGGGGAAATCGGAGCGCGTACCCCGACTCGTAGGTCGGCGAGACCTGGATCTCCTCGTATCCGACCTCGAACACGACGGCCGGTTCGATTTCCACCTCGGTTCCATCCTCGGCGAGTATGTGCGGTTCCAGCAGGTCGGTGAGCTCCTCGAGCTGTTCGTCGGTGACGCCCGTAGCAACCTTCCCCACCGAGACGTACCCGTCGCTCCCGTCGCTGACCGAGATCTCAAAGGTGCCCAGCAGGTTGGCCCGTCGCCCCTCCCCCCACTCGGCGCCTGTGACGACGCAGTCCAGCGTTTCGACGTCGGGCTTGCGTTTCAGCCAGTTCTGCCCGCGCTTGCCCGGCGTGTACGCCGACTGTGGGTTCTTGAGCATGATGCCTTCGTGGCCCGCGTCGAGCGCGTCTCGCCCAGGAGCGACCCCAGCCTGTCGTGACGCTCGACGAGCGGCCGCTGGAGGAGGTCCTCGCCGTCGGCGTGCAGACAGTCGAAGGCGTGAAACTCCAGCCGGACGTCCTCCCGGGCCTTCGCCACGTCGTGTTTCCTGCGAAACCGCCGAAGCACCGCCTGGAACGGCCGTGGATCGCCGGTCTCGTTGACCGCGACGACCTCGCCGTCGAGGATCGCCGGTGCATCCAGCGCCGACGAGAGCGCGTCGACGACCTCCGGAAGCGGGTCGGTAACGTCCTCCATGTTCCGGGAGAACAGGCGGATCTCCTCGCCGTCGTAGTGTACCTGGACCCGCGCGCCGTCAAACTTCCACTCCACCGCGGCTTCCTCCCAGTCCGCCAGCGCGTCGGTCACCGTACCGGTCTGGGCGAGCATCGCCTGTACCGGCCGTCCGACTTCGAGGTGCATCTCCGCCAGCGCGCCCGCACCACCGTCACGTGCCCGCTCGGCGACGAGCCCGTAATCGTTCGACACTTGCAGCGCGCGCTCGACGGCCTCGACCGGAACGTCGAACGCGTCGGCAATCGCGTCCCGGACGGTTCCCTCGCCGACGCCGATCCGCATCTCCGAGAGGACGAGTCGTGCCAGATAGCGCGCCTCCTCAGTGTCACAGCGGTTGAACAGCCCGAACAGCAGGTCGAGTTTCGTCTCCTGGCTACCGTCGCCGCTCGCCGCCGCCAGCTCGCGCAGCTGTCGTTCGACCTCCGCGACAGTGAGCGCGTCGCGACCGCCCGCTCCGAAGGCGCCGAGCCCTTGCTGGCCGCCGAACTCGTAGCTCGACGCGACGTCGCCAACGTCGCCGAACTCCGCCAGCCGGTCCTCGACGTCCGTGGCCGAGACGTTCTGTCCGGCTGCTCGTGCAATCGCCTCATAGCAGAGCTGCGGTCCGATGTCCAGCGTCCGGGAGTCGTGTGCGGGAAACACGCGGCCGAGGAGAAACCGGGCTGTCGTCGGCAGTGCCGACGCCTCCCCGAGCAGGTCGGCGACCTGCTCCTGGATCTCGAGATCCGCGTCTGTCGCTTCGATCTCCGCGAACCGCCCAGCTAGTGTCCCGAACTCCATACCCGCGGTTCTCGCTCGCCCGAAAAGAATCCGATGATGTCCTGAACTGGTACGTACATCGCAGTAATCTAGCAAGCAACTTTACTTGACCCCCAGGGCTATGCTGTCTGGATGGGTTCGGGAAGTGACCGGAATCACCTCACTCTCTGTCTCCTTACTGTTGCTGTAGTTTCATTCGGGGCCGCCGCGGTAGGCGGGACACCGGCTTCGAACGGCGGCGTCGGGACTGTGGTCGGTCACGCTGTCCTCGCAGGGGAAACAGTTCCGGGTGTGGGGCCAATCGCGCGGGGTTCGCCAGCGTACGGTGAGGAGACAGGTCCCGCGGAGCGACTGACACAGTACATCACTGGGCGACAAACTGCTACCGCGGAGTCCACCTCCCAGGGCGACATCGAGTACACACAGCGGTTCGCTCAACACGAACAGCAGGGACTGTTCCGTGTCACCCACGAATATCGGCTTCCACCACACCTCCGTTCCCTGCAAGTGCATCTTCCGTCGGGCGCGACGGTGATCAGCAGTCGTGGCTTCGAGCGCGATGACGGCTCGTACCACTGGACGGGTTCCAGTTCGACCGGCCGGATCACATACCTCGTCCTGGCGAACCGGACAGTAGACGGCGACGTCGCGTCCGATCCTGACGACGGCCTCGCGTACGCAGACGCTGGCGAGTGGGCGCTCGTCGGCCAGCCCCGTGTCGGTCACGAGTGGACCTACAGCGGCACAGAGGTGGTCAAACTCGACCGGGCAGTCCAGGTCGACGGCTCCGGCGTCGCCGGGGGACGGATGGTGTATTTCGGCAGCTACCGGGAGTCCACGCGTGTCGCTCACGGTCAGCGGTTCCGCCTGGTCGTTCCCGAGCAGGCCTCGCTTTCAGCCGATCGGAGCGCGATTCTCAACTCGATGGCCGCTGCGTCGGAGTCACTACGTGTCGGAGAGCGCGATCCGGAGGTGACTGTGTTCGCGGCACCGACCAGTGCCGTCGACTGGGGCCTCAGGGGGTTCCAGCGCGGTGATGCCGACCTCTGGGTCCAGGACGTGGAGCCGCTCGATACCCCCGACAACGTCTGGCTCCACGAGTACGTGCACACGCGGCAGTCCCTCCGAGCGGAACCGTCCCTCGAGTGGGTCAGGGAAGGGACGGCAGTGTACTACGCCGCACTGCTTTCACACGAACAGGGTCGAGTCTCGGCGGAGCAGTTCGAGGCCAGGATGGCGGCCGGGGCTGAACCGGAGTTCGACAGCACGGTACTCACACAGCCGGACACCTGGGACCCGCGCGCGGAGTACGACCTCGGCGGCCTTGTGAGCGGCGAACTCGACCGCCGGGTGCGGATGGCAACTGACGGCGAGCACTCCCTCCAGACGGTGTTCGGCCGGCTGAATGCCCACAGTGGGACGGCGTCGGCCGACACCCTGCACGAGATGCTCGCGACAGTCGGAAACGGGTCCGTCGCCTCGATGGGTGACCGGTACACGCGGACGACTGATCGTCCCGACACTGTCTCAGGTCTACAGGACGGGGACGCATTCGGGTCGGTGATCGTCGAGGCCGCTGCCGGAACTCACCGGGACACAACCGTGAATTCGATCGGGTCCCAGTCCGGGACTGAAGGCGGCGGTGAACTCCACTCCAACGGTTCACGCGGCGATACTGTTCCTGCCACGGGCGAACTCGACAGCTGGCTCGGAACCCTGATCGCCATCCT
This sequence comes from Halobacteriales archaeon SW_7_65_23, assembly GCA_003022725.1. Classification (GTDB taxonomy): domain Archaea; phylum Halobacteriota; class Halobacteria; order Halobacteriales; family Haloarculaceae; genus Halovenus. Next base: position 52,755 of record PXSQ01000057.1, read on the forward strand.
CCTCATACTCGGGGTGTTTCTTGGAGCCATCCTGGCAGAAGTGACAATCAGATGAGGTCACTGCAAGCGGCCGGCAGTCAGTCCTCGAGTGCAGCCGCCAGGTTCAGTATCGTCTCCCCGCGGATGTAGCCCGCGGCCCGGCCGTCCGGACGCATCCTGTAGACGACGGAGGGTTCGTGGCCGACGTCAGGCTGCTCGGCTGTGACAGCTTGCCACTCGTCGTCGCGAAACGACGTACAGTCGACGAACAGGACGGCGTCAGGGTGTGCGTCGAGCTGTGTGCTGAGCTTTCCCTCGACAGTATCGATGATCGCCCGCGTCGGCGTGCCGGTGCGGCGGCGCGTCGGCGGCTCCGGCCGCGTCACCTCGACCAGGGTCCCGGTCTCCTCGACGCGGAAGTCGAGCGCGTAGCCCGAATCCAGGGCGATTTCCGGGGTCACGGTGTAGCCGAGGTCGGTGAGGAGTTTCGCGGTGTTGAACTCGGCCATCGTGGCGCGCATCCTGACGAGGTCGACCCGTTCACTAGTCCCGAGTTTCGTCGCCATCGTGTACCGATGGTCGTCGAACACCCCCGTCGAAAGGAACGATTCGTAGAATTCGAGTCCTTCCTTGCGTGTCGCGTCGGGGAAGCCGGCAGCGTGATCCCGGAAGAAGGTCCGCGTCGTCTGGCGGCCGTCCTTCGAGAAGAACACTGGGAGGAAAAACCAGGCGATGTGGTCGGACTCGGCGAGCCATGGATCGGTCGATTCCAGTTCGGCGAGCAGTTCGCGCTGTGCCCACCTGGCGATCGGGTACGGCGCCTCCTCGAACGTCTCCTTCTCCGTCCGCCACAACGTTTTCGGCGTCTCGGTGTTGCCCAGCCAGTACGCCCCGGCTTCCGCGTACCAGGCGAACAGCGCCAGGTCGCCGTTGCCCATGTCGAGCCGGCACGCCTCGTACTCCGGCGGCGGCGAGATCGTCGGTCGCCGCCGTGTGGCGCCGAACTTCGACGCCAGCGGCTGTCTGAGCTCACGGTCGACGCGGTCCCCGTCCCACTGCTCCCCTGAGACGCGAAACCGGATGGGTCCTGCCACGGCTGGCCGTATGTCGGTAGCCGTCTTGGGTCTTTTGTCCGCCCTCCCGCGTTAGGCGTCCTCGCTTGCAAGGTCTCGGGTCTCACTCCTCGTAGGCGAGGTTCATGACCCACTGGGAGAACGTGTCGTCGCGCGCGTCGACTTCCTCGTCGCCGACGAACGGTGAGAGCATGTCGCCAGCCATCAGCAGCGAGAAATCGAGATCCTGTGCGGTCGGCGAGAGGTAGTAGGTGTTGTGGCCCTTGTAGACAGTGTCCTCGCGGTTGATCAGCTCCTTCTCCAGCAGCGACTCGACGATCCGGCTCCCCTTTCGCGAGGAGACGTCGAGTTCCTTCCAGAAGTTGCTCTGGTGGATCCCGCCTGTTTCGCGGATGAGTTCCAGCCCCCGGCGCTCGTCTTCGGTGAGGCTCTCCTCGGCGGCTCTCGTGCTCATGTTCCAAACAGGGGGTGTCTCCCGTTTAAACCTGACTCTCGACGGGCGGCCCCAGCAAGCGATCTCGGGACAGCCGCCCGGTCAGACCCGGTCGGTGACCTGCTCGAACGCCGTCTCGCAGGGTGGGCCGTCGGAAGAGCGGTACTCAACGGCATCGGTCCCCAGCCGGATCAACGACGACGAGCGCGTCCCGAAGTGTTCGCGGTGGATACAGACGCCGTACTCGTGGTCACCCAGCACATCGGCGGCGCGGTCCAGCCACTCGCTGCTTGTCTCGCCAGGTTCGGGCTGGAGTGCAGTCCTAACCGCATCGGCGTTGTTCGCCTGGGCAGTCCCGACATCCGATCGCTCCGCCGGGATGTCGTACACCCCGTCGGCGCCGACGTTGACGACCACGTGGATGCCGGGCTGGAGGGTCCGGACGACGCGCGCACCGTCGTGTTCGGTCAGGATTGCCGCCGTATCGTCGGCCAGGACGAGGTTGAACCCGTCGTACGTTCGCGCATCGAGTTCCCGTTCGACGAACCGGCACGCGTCGGTCGCGCTCTCGTAGCCGAGCGCGTCGCGGACGAGCAGCCCCCGGGAGCGATCGGCCTCGACCGGCTCGTCGATCCAGCGGTTGGTGATCCCCGCCAGGACCCCGTGCTCGTTGTAGCCGAGCCAGGTGCCGCCGGCTTCCTCGTCCATCGGCGCGACGACCGCTGCTTCCCAGTCGCGCTCCGCAGGCGGGACCGACGGTCTGTCCAGCAGTTCGTCACGGTTCGCCGCAACGACCACTGGCGCGTCCTCGAACACCTGCCATGCGAGCGTGAGCGTGCACACGTGGAGAGGTTCGACGCCCAGCAGCAAAAGTGTCCCCTCGATCGGCGGGTGCGACCCGGGAGACACTCTACCGCGAAGAGCAGGTATCACACGCGCCGGCCGCAAACTCGTAGCTGCCGGTCGGGCACAGGCGGTTACCCGTCGGCGTCGATCGGGCGACCGTCCTCGGTCGGCGGGGCGACGTAGTCGATGAACGACTCGACGTCGGGCTCTTCGACACGGACTCTCACCGAAATCGTGCCGAGTTCGCCGGGATTGTCGACCGCGAAGTTGACGACGCCCTGGAGCGCGGCCTGCTTTTTCAGCTGAAAGGAGAAGCTGTCCCCCCGGCGGGTATCGAAAAACACCCCGCGGGCGGTGTCGAGGATCTCCTGTCTGTGCAACAGCTCCGACAGTGTCTCGATGTCGTGGACTGTCGCCCGGAGCTCCCCGTGTTCGTACGTCGGGTCGGCGCCGGGGAAGATGTTCGTGATCGCGTCGGCGACTCTGTCGGTCACCTCCGTGTCGTAGACCGGGGCCGTGATCTCGATGTCGACGCTGTAGATCATCGGAGTAGTGCTCTGATCTCCTCCTGGAACGCCTTCAGGGAGCTGTCGTTCTCGATGGCCGGATCAGCCCGCTCCATCGCTTCGCCCATCCCGAAGTCGAGTTCGCGCCGGTCGCGCTCCTCCAGCGTTTCGCCGCCGTCATCGCCGCCGGCATCGCGCCCTCGCAACGCCAGCCGCTCGGCCCGAGTCTCGAACGGGGCGTCGATCCGGACGAGCGTGAACGCGTCGCCGAACGCGTCCCCGAACCGCTCGACTTCCACCTCTGAACGGATGCCGTCGACGACAACCGTCTCTGTGTCACCCTCGGCGATGGCGTCCTCGATCATCGGCAGCGACCGCTCGGCGATGGCGTCGTCCCCGTTCTCCTCGCGGAGTGTCTGCGCGATCCGGCCGTGCTCGGTCGCCGGATCCAGCCCGCGATCCCTGCACTCCTGGCGGATCACGTCGCCCATCGTCACCACGGGAATGCCCAGTTCCCGAGCGACGTCGGCGGCCTCGCTCTTCCCGCTGCCCGGCAGCCCCACGAATCCGTACACCTTCATCGTCCGTAGGTTGGCTGACCCGGAAAATAAGGACTGCGTCTCGCCTCTCGACTACGACCTTCGCCCGTCGGAGGTCACGTAGTATAAGTATGGCGGGAGTGTACCACTGCCCGTGATTTACGCGACGCGCGGGCTGGTGGACACGCTGTTGCGCCTGGCCGAAGAGGAGGATCCGGACTCGACGACGATCCCGCTCGCCGTCACGGAGGCCGGCACCATGCCGGAGGCCGACGTACCCGACGACACACCCGTGTTTACCCACTTCTACATGTCCAACGAGGGTGACGCTCTCAACGCCGTGTTTGGCGTCGACCTCAACACCCCCGTCGGGCAGACGCCGGGTATGTTCGTCTCGCACCCACGAGGCGACCTGCGCGTGTCGAAACGCGACGATCTCCGCGAGGTCGTGTTCGTCGCCGTCCCGCCCTGGGATACCGACAGCATCCAGGTGTTCGGCCGCGACGGATCCGAAAAAGAGCTCTCGGTTCTCGACGTCGAACCGCCCGACGAATCCCTCGTTTAAGACTCCTCTCTGTGTCCCTCTGGTGTCTCCGGATAGTCACAACAAAGCGCTTCGCCGCCCGTTAGCGGTCTCCGTCAGGAGCGGCCGCCCACTTCTTTGAGAACAGCTGTGGGCACTCCCGGGTGTTCCCGGGTTCGAAGGTCCGCGGCGCGGATACGGACGGCGCCCCGAACGTATCCTCGAGTTCGATGGCTGTACCGTCCGTGGGACGTGTTGTGCTCATTGTTGTGCACTCCTGACGAGCTGCCGGGTGAGAAGTACCGGGACTGCTCCCGACCCCACCCACCTCGTCGTGGCCAATCATTCATGCTCAATCATGATAAACCCTTCTGATGTGATTCGGTGACACACGGCACCCAGATTGGAGAACCTCCTGTGACGGTCACACTGTCGCCCTCGGCCGGGTGACCGCCGATCAGCTGCCGACCACGAGGGATTCCTCGTAGTCAGTCAAGTTTTCGTACCCGTCCTCGGTGACGACGACGATGTCCTCGATGCGGACGCCGCCGACATCGGGGTCGTAGAGTCCGGGTTCGATCGTCACCACGTGGCCGGGTTCCAGCGTGTCGGCGCCGGGGGCGACGCCCGGGAGTTCGTGGACGTCGAGCCCGACCCCGTGGCCGGTGCTGTGGATGAACCCGGTTTCTGTCGTCGGATCCGAGCGCAGCGTCGGCAGGTCGGCGTCTTCGTAGACGTCGCAGACGGCGTCGTGTACCTCGCCCCCCTCGACGTCGGGCTCCAGCGCGTCGAGCGCGACAGCTTTCGCCTCCGCGGTCAGGTCGTACCACTCCTGGAGTGTCTCGGAGGGCTCACCGTGACAGAACGTCCGGGTCATATCGGAGTGGTACTTCGTGGTCTTGTGTCGCGGGAAGATGTCGATGATGATCGGTTCATTCGCCTGCAGCGGGCCGCTTCCCCGGTCGTGAGGGTCCGCGGCGTCGACGCCACACGCAACGATCGTCTCGTCGAGCGCACAGTCGTGCCGCAGCAGCGTCACCTCGATCTCCTCTTTGACGCGCTCGCTGGTCAGCACCTCGCCGTCGGCGTGGAGGTCGGGCGTCGCCGACGCGATCAGCTCCGCTGCGCGCGCCATCGCGGCCTCGTTTGCGTGCTGTGCGTCCCGGATGTTGTCGATCTCTTCGTCGGTCTTTCTCGCGCGGATTTCGGTCACCTTCCCGTCGTCGTCAGGGGTGACGTCGATCCCGAACTCGCGCAGTCCGTCGGCGGTCGACAGAGGGAACCGCGGCGGCGTCGCCACGGAACTGACGCCGTGTTGATTGAGAAACTCCACGAGTACGCGGTCCTGTGCTTCCCCCTGGCCGTACTGTTCGATCTTCCGCCCGTAATCGAACTCGGAGCCGCGCTGCACGGTCGCGGCCCGGGCCTCCCGCTTCGCGCGGCCGTACTCCAGGCTGCGGGAGAACAGCAGGTGGACTTCCCCGTTGTAAAGCGTCACGAACGGGTCCGGTGCGTCGAACCCCGAGAGGTAGTACTGATCCGAGTCCCGGGAGTCCGCGTCGATCAGGTAGCCGTCGACACCCGCTTTGTCGAGATACGCGTCCAGCTTCGATAGGTCCGGCTCCATACCACCGTCCTGGACCGGCCACCACTAAGCAATTGTCCCCCAGCGCCACCTCCGCGGTTGCTGTCGCAGGTACCGCCGTCCATATTCGGTCGTCCCGGGCCATATGGCTCTGTAGTCAAAATTCGATTTACGTACGGACTGTTCGAACTCAGTATTTAAGTCGTATCTCTATATAGATCCGTGCAGATTATGTGGGGCCTACCCGTAGGCTGGGTATGGAGACGCGCAAGGTTCAGGTAACAGGAGGGTCGACGTACACCGTTTCGCTCCCCAAGGAGTGGGCGACCGAGAACGGCGTCGACTCCGATACGATAGTCGAGTTCCACTCCGAGGACGACCTGCTGTTGCTGACGCCACGCACAGATAACGGGCGCACTGAAGGGACGCTAGACATAACGGGGCTTGACGGCGAGAACGGGCTGACCCGGGCAGTCATGACGATGTACGTCAGCGGATTCGACGTGATCAATCTGGAGACCGACCGGATGACGGCCCAGCAGCGCCGGACGATTCGTGACGCGACCCAGGGCCTAGTGGGGCTGGAAGTGATCGAGGAGATGCCGAACAGGATGGTGCTGCAGGATCTGCTCGACTCCTCGGAGCTGTCGATCAAGAACGCCATCACGCGGATGCGGCTGGTCGCGCTCACGATGCTCGAAGACGCAGTCGAGGCGCTGCTCACCGACGCGGATGGCCTCGCGGACGACGTCATCGAACGCGACGACGACGTCGACCGCCTGTGGTACATGACCTCCCGGGTGTTCCGGACGGTGCTTCGGAACCCGACGGCGGCCACGGAGATCGGGTTCAGCCGCGAAACGTGTTTCGACTTCCAGTCGAGCGCGCGCCAGCTCGAACGGATCGCGGACCACGCGACGAAGATCGCGCAGCTGGCGCTGAAGGTGGGCGAGATTCCGGACAACGCCGTCGGCCCGCTGCGGAACCTGCGGACCGAGGCGGCGCAGGTGCCAGAAACCGCGATGGACGCGCTGCTCGCCGACGACTCCGAGGAGGCCGTCGAGCTCGCCGGGGAAGCCAGAGACCACATCAGAGTTGTCGACGAGAAAGTCCGGGAGGTCGACGAGGAGATCCGGCAGTTCGACCCCCAGCTCGCGCAGGTACTGGGGCTTGTGGTCGACTCGCTGTCACGGGTCGCAGACTACGGGGCGAACATCGGGGAGAATGCGCTGCAGAAGGCAGCACCGAAGCCCTAGTCGAGGAGGACTGCGTTGATCTGGCCGTCCTGGCCGGGCCGGGACGTGACCTTCGCTTTTCCTTCGTCCGTTTCGATGATCGCGCCGCGCGTGATGATGTTCCGGCGCGCGTAGTTCGGGTCGGCCGGGTTCTCGACGACGTCGGTGATCTCCGCGGCGACGACCCCCCCGTCGGACGCGACGCTGGCGACGTTCGACCGGATCGCCCGGACTTTCGTCTGCCCGCCGCGCGTGTCGACGGTTCGCAGCTTCGTCTCGCCGACCTGCGTCTCGGTCGGCTCCGACCCCAGTTCGTGTTTCCGGCGGTCGCGCTTCGGGCGGCGGCGACCGCCAGTTCGCATTCGCAGTGAGCGTCCGTGGTCTCTCATACCCCGAGCAACGATCACCCGACACTTGAACCTCTCGAAACGAAACCCCATAGATTTAGGAGCGCCCGGCCCGCCGGTTTCGAGCATGAGCCTCCGCCGTGCCGTCGCTGCGCCGTTCCGTCACCGTGGCGTCGAACGGCTCTCAGAAAGCGAGTTCGTCGTGGCGCTCTCGCTGGACCGCGACTGGTTCTCGCCCGATCAGGCCAAGCGACTCATCGACGTGGCCACTGGAGAGGGGCTGCTGGAACGGATCGAGGACGACGTCAGGGTCACGTTCGATCCCGGGGCGGTCGACGTCCCCGAGGAGTTCAGCCCCGACGAGAGTGTCCTCCAGCAACGGTCGACGTTCGAACAGCTGCTCGGGCGGATCGTCGAGGACGGAACCGAGAAACAGACCGCTGTCGCGGAGATCAACCAGCTGCAGGCGGAGCTGGCCATCTCGATCGAAGCGGCCGCGGCGCTGTACGCCCGTCGGCAGGGGCTGAACGTTACTGACCTGGCCGAGCGCGCCGCGGGGGAACTCGGCTGAGATGGTCGAGGACAGCGTCTCCGACGGCAAACGGATCGCACAGCTCCTGGCGTCGGAGCTGACCGGCCTCGACATCGGCCCGCTCGCGGACGCTTCGGTGGCCGACGCGGTTCCGGACGCGACTCCCTCACCCGAGGGAACCGAGGCGTACCGGCTGAACGACAGAGACGAGACAGTCGCGACCGTCTCGATGTACCCCGATCACGCGCGAGTATCCCCGGTGGGGGACATGGATTTCGAGCCTTGCAGTGCCGGCCCCCCGACCGAGTGCAGCCACGTATCGCTTGAATCGGTCGACGGGGAACTGGTGATTCGCTCCGGCGGGGCTGTCAAACCGGCTGTCGACGCGATCCGGCTGTTTCTCGACCGGATCGGTGAGGCCGCCGAAGACCGCTCGAGCTGACCACCGGGCGAAAGGGGAAGCTTCTTGCTGGCTGGCGGGGACACCCGCACAACGATGACGTTTTTCGATCAGCTGGCCGAGCGGATCGAGCGCCGGGACACCGTCGTCTCGGTCGGGCTCGACCCGGATCCGGATCGCTTGCCCACGGCCGTCCAGGACGCAGAGCTGCCGCGGTGGGCGTTCAACCGGCGGATCATCGACGCCACGCACGAACACGCCGCGTGTTTCAAACCCAACGCCGCATTCTACGAGGACAGTGACGGCTGGCGCGCACTCCGTGAGACGGTCGCCTACGCCCACGGGAAGGACGTGCCGGTGCTACTCGACGCCAAGCGGGGCGACATCGGGAACACGGCCCGGCAGTACGCGAGCGTGCTGGAGTCGGTCGATGCGATCACCGTCAACCCCTACCTTGGACGTGACGCGCTCGAGCCGTTTCTTTCCCGCAGCGAGAACGGGATCTTCGTGCTCTGCCGGACGTCGAACGCCGGCGGCGCCGATCTCCAGGATCTCGAACTGGCCTCGGGCGAGCCGGTGTACGAACGGGTCGCAGCGCTGGCGGATCTCTGGAACGAACACGGCAACGTCGGGCTCGTGGTCGGTGCGACCGCACCGGAAGAACTCGAAGCCGTCAGGGAAATCGTTCCTAACATCCCGTTTCTGGTCCCAGGTGTCGGTGCACAGGGGGGCGACGAGCAGGCAGCGATCGAGTACGGCCTCGCGGACGGGGTTGGCCTCGTGAACTCCTCGCGTGGCATCATCTTCGCGGGCGAGGACGCCCGTGGGGGCTATTTCGAGGCTGCCGGCGCGGCGGCCAAGCAGCTCAAACGACAGCTGAACACGTATCGGTGAGAGCGGTGCCGTTGACTTCCTCCCCGCCCTGAAGGGCGAGGATTCCTCCGGTGGGGATGTTGGCTATGCCGCACCCACGGAGGCAAGTTTCCCGTCGCCGGTACTCCGGTTTGTGCGCTTCTCGTTGGGACTTGCCCTCTCGGGAGAGTGTGGTAACTCCGACCAGTTGTGGTCGTCCCACTTGAGACGCACGGGCCGAGCCATCGACCTGACTGCAATTTCGCCAGCCTGTTGTTCGAGGAACGTCCGAGACGCACAGAGGTCGGCGTGAGCTTCGTGACCGCACGGACACCTGAACAGGTCGCCGTCCCGGTCGGTGTTGTCCTGGTCGCCACACGCCGGACACGTTCGGGTTGTGTCGGCTTCTGACTTCACCTCGATGGTGATACCGTATTCCTCGGCGGTGTACGAGAGGCGCTCGATGAACGTCCGAAACGCCCAAAACTGGTGGGTCTTTGCGTTCACCTCGGCGCACCAGTGCGTCGAGAGAACGTCCGTGAGGTCGCCCACGTACACCGTGGCGACACCTTCGGCGTAGAGCCGTTCCACCAGGTCCCGAACCAGTGCATCCTGTGCGTGGTCGCGCCGCCGCGTCCGTTTGCGATACAGCCGCCGTATCCGGTGACTGCTATATCTCCCCTCGCGGAGTTTGGACTGCAAGCGGGCGATTTTGTCGGTTGTCTCGCGGAAGCAGTCGAACAGGTCTCGGCCTTCGTACAGATATTGCTGGCCGGTCGTGGTGGTACAGGCGACGAGATTGTTCGCGCCCACGTCCAGCGCGGCTTCTTCCGAAGCCAGTGGTGAATCCTGTTGAGAATCAGGCACAGTAACAGGCTGAAAGGCCCTGAACGTGTCGTCTATCTCGTCATACTGTATCTCCAAGCGTCCCTGTTTGCCGTCCCATTTCGGAGCGCCGCACACTTCGAGGCGAAGGCGGCCAGTATGGTCGTATTTATCCTTCAGGTCGGACCCGACTGGGATCTCGATTCGTGACCGCTCGCCAGTTTCCAGCGTGTAGAGGTCGTTGCGGATGAGTGTGCGTAGCTCGCGCCCATCATCCTCGTTACCCCAGTAACCGGGGGGCGAGGGGCGTTCATCACGTTCTCCGTTGTGCCACTTGTCCTGTGCGGCAAAAAACGACTTCCACGCCGATTTGTTCTTCCGAATCACTTGCTGTGCGGTTCCAGAGCCGGTAACATCGACGTACTGCTTCCGATAGTCGGCAGTGTCCCACACTGATTCGCCGTCGAAGAATTGCTGGCGGCGCTCGTAATTCAACTCGTTCCACAGGCTCGCAGAGGCGTCCAACAGGTCCAGCAGTAGCCGCTTGTCGTCGTCGGATAGCGGGCGTACCGCGAACGTGTTGGTTCGCCTCACAACGATAGATGTTTGTGGCTCGGTGTCTAAATGTCTTTTGGACACAGACGATGCGCCCGAACATCGACATATCACACACATTGAATGGACGAGTAAAAGACTACGCCAAACAGCAAGATATGGCTCTTGATGAAGCCTACAGAGAGGTTATTGAAGCCGGTCTGGATGCGGTCGAACATCCAGACGAGTCGTAGCGCGTGGATTGCGAGGCTGTGCTGTCGCTTGAACCCCGCCCTGAAGGGCGAGGCTTCCGCTGGCTATCCGTCAGAACTGCTGTGTCTGATCGGCGCTCCTGGGTCGAT
>PXSQ01000058.1:0-8529 GCA_003022725.1 Halobacteriales archaeon SW_7_65_23
ACTCTGTGTCACATCGTGACACTCTCCTGGCTGTATTCGCACGGGTGAACGGCTGAACGTGACGCGTGACTCCACGAAATTACGTCCGACAGTATCAATCGCCAGTCCCCGCGTCGGTGCGCGGACCAGCAGGGAGGACCTTGGAAGTTAAGTCGCTGCCATTCGAACCCGGGGTATGGAACTCCCGGGAAAGTTCGATCATCCGGCGTTGCTGACCGCGTTCGGGACGATCATCAGCTACGGGCTGATCCTGCTCGTGATGACGCTGCTCATCTTCGTCGTTCCGTATCTCGTCTTCGCTGCGTAGCGCGAGGGGCGCCCGCGCGACGACCCTTTTTATTCTCGACGCCCCTTGATGGCGCATGGCGGATCAGCGCTACGTCTACACAGCCCACGAGACGGAGGCACGCAGCCGGAAGATCGGGAACATGGAGTCGATCATCAACGAGTACGCCCGCGAGGGCTGGCGCCTCGCGGAGACGCTCGAACAGGACGGGACGACAATCGGCCTGCTGTTCGAGCGGGAAGTGTGACGAGCCGGCAGACCGGTAAAGTCATACTGGTGGCTGTAATTCTTTTACTCATACTGTCGGACGTAATTTCGTGGAGTCACACGTCACGTTCAGCTGTTCACCCGTGCGAATACAGCCAGGAGAGTGTCACAATGTGACACAGAGTTGCGTCCGACAGTATCACGTCCGGCAGTATCACACACCACATCCCGCGAAAACCGCGGGAAGCGGAGTCAAAACTCGTGGTATTGAACAAATTTATATACGTAGCCGCGTTCGGATACAGATGCCTATGACAAACGAGGATACGTCGGGAACCCCGGCGGATCGAGTTCTTCCAGGGCGTACTGGAAACTCCGAGTGAGACGCAGGACGCACGGATTTTTGACACCACGCTGCGCGATGGTGAGCAGACGCCACGAACGTCGTTCTCCTACGACGACAAACGCGAGATAGCGGCGCTTTTGTCGGAGATGGGCACCCACGTCATCGAGGCCGGGTTCCCCGTCAACAGCGACGCCGAGTTCGAGGCCGTCCGCGACATCGCCGAGTCTAGCTCCACGACGGTCTGTGGGCTGGCGCGCGTGGTCGAACAGGACATCGAGGCCGCGCTCGACAGCGGCGTCGACATGGTGCACGTATTCGTCTCGACGAGCGACGTACAGCTCGAGGATTCGATGCACGCGACCCGCGAGGAGGCGACCGAGCGGGCCGTCGAGGCGGTCGAACGCGTGAAAGAGGCCGGCGTCGAGTGCATGTTCTCGCCGATGGACGCCACCCGCACCGAGGGGGCGTTCCTCCACGACATCGTGGAGGCGACCGCCGACGCCGGCGCGGACTGGATCAACGTCCCGGACACCTGCGGCGTGGCCACGCCCGAGCGGTTCAGAAAGCTGGTCGCCGGCGTGGTCGAGGCCGCGGGCGACGCGCGCGTCGACGTGCACACCCACGACGACTTCGGGATGGCGTCGGCGAACGCGGTGGCCGGGTACGGCGCCGGCGCGAACCAGGCACAGGTGTCGGTCAACGGCATCGGCGAGCGCGCCGGCAACGCCGCATACGAGGAGGTCGTGATGAGCGTCGAGTCGCTGTACGGGATCGACACCGGCATCGACACGACGGTGCTGACCGAACTCTCCCGGGTCGTCGAGGAGAAGTCCGACGTGCCGGTGCCGGCGAACAAGCCAGTCGTCGGCGCGAACGCCTTCTCCCACGAGAGCGGCATCCACGCCGCGGGCGTCATCGAGAACAGCGACACGTTCGAGCCCGGCGTCATGACCCCCGAGATGGTCGGCGCCGAGCGCGAACTGGTGCTGGGCAAGCACACCGGGACCCACTCGGTGCGCGAGCGCCTCGAGGAGGCGGGCTTCGTCCCGACCGACGAGGAGGTCCGGACGGTGACGCGACGCGTCAAAGACGCCGGCGCGAACGACCGGCGGGTGACCCTCGCGGAACTGAAGCGATTCGCCCGCGATATCGGCGTCGTCCGCCGCGACGAGGAGGTCCGCGCGTAGGCCGATGACCGTCACGGACGCGCGCGACGGCGCCCAGCAGCCGGCATTGCACCAGCAGCCGGCATCGCACCGGGTCGTAGCCAGGCGCAGCCGCCGGTTTGACAACGCCGAACGCCGGACGACGACCGCACCGGGAGCCACAGGAACCCCTCGCAGATATGACGGGAAGCAACACGCTTATAATAGCAGGGGCTACGAAAAGGATAGTAATGAGATCCGCCGCTGGAGCGCAGGACGGGACGCCCGTCGCCAGCGGCATCGCCGTCGTCGGCAGTATTGTAGGGGCGCCTTAGCCCCTACAGTATTCTCACACCGACGGCCGGTTTCGTATCGATCGACAGTCGACACACAGCACCAGCGGAACGCAGCAATGTACACGACAACACAGGAGGGATGTCAATGAGTGAACGGGCATCCGTGCAACGGGACGAACAGGACGACGCGGCCGACGAGACGTCGGCTGACGTCGAAACAGACGACACGGACGCAGAGACGGCCGATAGCATCGGGACGGGCGCGGAGGCAGCCGTCGCCGCGCTCGAGCGCGCGGGCGCCGAGCACCTCTTCGGCGTCCAGGGCGGGGCGATCATGCCCGTCTACGACGCGCTGTACGACAGCGACGAGCTGACCCACGTCACGATGGCCCACGAGCAGGGCGCGGCTCACGCCGCCGACGCCTACGGCATCGTGACGGGCAAGCCAGGTGTCTGCATGGCGACGTCGGGGCCGGGCGCGACAAACCTCGTGACCGGCATCGCCGACGCCGGGATGGATTCGGACCCACTGATCGCGCTGACGGGCCAGGTCCCCACGGAGTTCGTCGGCAACGACGCGTTTCAGGAGACCGACACCATCGGCGTTACCCAGCCGATCACCAAGTACAACATCTTCTCGGACGACGCCGATCGCGTCGGCGAGGACGTCGGGACGGCCTGGGCGCTCGCCAACGAAGGTCGGCAGCCAAGGCGATCGCGAACGCCGAGCGGCCGCTGCTCCTGGCGGGCGGTGGCGTCATCAAGGGCGAGGCCAGCGACGACCTCCGGCGGTTCGCCCGCGAGTGCGACGTGCCGGTCGTGACGACGATGCCCGGCACCGGCTCGTTCCCGGAGGACGACCCGCTCTCGATGGGGATCGTCGGCATGCACGGCACCGGCTACGGCAACCTCGCCATCTCGAACTGCGACGTGATGCTGGCGGTCGGGACGCGGTTCGACGACCGGCTGACCGGCGACATCGAGACGTTCGCGCCGGACGCCGAGATCGCCCACGTCGACATCGACCCCGCGGAGATCAGCAAGAACGTCGAGGCGGACTACCCGCTGATCGGCGACGCCGCACGGGTCCTCGGCCAGCTCGACGACGCGATGCCGGGCACGCCGGACGCGGAAGCGTGGCTCGAGCAGTGTGACACCTGGAAAGAGGAGTACCCGCTGGACTACGAGGCGCCCGAAGACGAGCCGCTCAAGCCCCAGTACGTCGTCGAGACGTACGACGAGGTGACGCCGGAGGACACGATCGTCTGTGCGGGCGTCGGCCAACACCAGATGTGGGCCTGGCAGTACTGGACCTGGACGGAGCCCCGGACGTGGGTCACCTCCCACGGCCTCGGGACGATGGGGTACGCGGTGCCGTCGGCGATCGGCGCGAAGATCGCCGCCCCCGACCAGGAGGTCGTCTCCTTCGACGGCGACGGCTCCTTTTTGATGACCGCGCAGGGCCTGTCGGTCGCGGTGCGGGAGAACCTCGACCTCGTGATCGTCGTGCTGAACAACGAGGCGGTCGGGATGGTCCGCCAGTGGCAGGACGGGTTCTACGGCGGCCGGCGCATGGCCTCCGAATACCCCTGGATTCCCGAGTTCGACAAGATCGCCGAGGCGTTCGGCGCGAAAGGGTTCCGCCTCGAGGAGACCGACGAGGTCGAGGAGACGATCCAGGCGGCCCGGGAGTACGACGGGCCGGCGGTGATCGACGCGATCATCGACCCCGGGGAGAACGTCTACCCGATGGTGCCAAGCGGCGGGGACAACGCGAAGTTTGCGCTGAACGAGCGCCACCTGGAGGGACTGTAAATGCCGAACGGAGAACTCCCCGGGCCCGACCCGGACGAGCGGATGGAGCCCACCGGCCGGCGAAACAGCCAGGGGATCCGCGTCGACCCCGACGCGGAGGCCGAACACCCGCCCGAGCGGGCGGTGCTGTCGGCGCTGGTGAAACACGAGCCCGGCGTGCTCGCCGAGATCTCCGGGCTGTTCAGTCGCCGGCAGTTCAACATCGAGTCGCTCACTGTGGGGCCGACGGTCGACGACGACCTCGCGCGGATGACGATCGTCATCGAGGAGCCGCGGCCGGGCATCCAGCAGGCGAAAAAGCAACTGGAGAAGCGCATCCCCGTGATCTCGGTGCGCGAGCTGAATCACGACGCCGTCCAGCGCGAACTGGTGATCGTGAAGGTCAACGGCAGGGAGCCGGACAAGGTCAACGCGATCACCGACATGTACGACGGGCAGACGCAGCAGTTCGGCATCCGCGAGATCGTCCGGACCGGGTACGCGGCGCTGGCCCGCGGCGAATCACCCACCGCAAAGGTGAAAGAACCGAACCAGGCGCCCACCGAGGCGCAGGTCGAAACCGAGGAGGTAGCGGATGACTGACGAGTTCGACACCGAGATCTACGACGACGAGGACGCCGAGCGCGCGCACATCGCAGACAAGGCTGTCGCCGTACTCGGCTACGGCAGCCAGGGGCACGCCCACGCCCAGAACCTCGCCGACAGCGGGGTCGACGTCGTCGTCGGCCTGCGCAAGTCATCGAGTTCGCGGGAAGCCGCTCGCGCGGACGGGCTGGAAGTCGCGACGCCCGCCGCGGCAGCCGCCGACGCCGACGTCGTCGTCATGCTGATCCCCGACACGGTCCAGCCGGCCGTCTACGAGGCGGTCGAGAGCGAACTCGACGCGGGCGACACGCTGCAGTTCGCCCACGGGTTCAACATCCACTACGGGCAGATCGAACCCCCCGAGGACGTCGACGTGACGATGGTCGCGCCGAAGTCGCCGGGCCACCTCGTCCGGCGGACCTACGAGCGCGAGGAGGGGACGCCCGGGTTGCTCGCGGTGTACCAGGACGCCACCGGCACTGCCCACGCAGAGGGGCTCGCGTACGCCCAGGCGATCGGCTGCACCCGCGCGGGCGTCATCGAGACGACGTTCCGCGAGGAAACCGAGACCGACCTGTTCGGCGAGCAGGCCGTCCTCTGTGGCGGCGTCACCGAGATGGTGAAAGCCGGCTACGAGACGCTGGTCGACGCCGGCTACTCGCCGGAGATGGCGTACTTCGAGTGTCTCAACGAGCTGAAGCTGATTGTCGACCTGATGTACGAGGGCGGCCACATGGAGATGTGGAACTCCGTTTCGGACACCGCCGAGTACGGCGGGCTCACCCGCGGCGAGGAGATCATCGACCGCGAGGGGATGGCGGAGATCCTCGAGGGCGTCCAGACAGGGGAGTTCGCCCGCGAGTGGATTTCGGAGAACCAGGCGAACCGGCCCGCCTACCGGCAGTACCGCGAGGCCGAACAGCACCACGAGATCGAGGCAGTCGGCGACCGCCTCCGGGAACTGTTCGCCTGGGATGAGAGGGGGGAGGGTGCCGATGACTGAGCGCACCGGCGCCACACCCGACGGGAGGAACCGCACGACGACCGGGACCACAGAGGCGACCGACGCCACGGCAACGACCGACACATCGACCACAAAACCAATGACTGACGCCGACACGACCGACACGGACGCACAGCCAGCCCGACAGCAGATGAAAGAGATCGACCACACGCCGCCGGTCGATGGGGCCACCCGGAGCTTCGAGCGACGGCACGAAGGCCGGCCCATGCGGGCCGACGGCGGGTCTCGCGACGAGGAAGCGACGGCGGACGCCGAGGAGGGGGCGGACGCCGAGGAGGGCGAAGACGAGACCACGACGGACGGCGGGTTCACCCAGAAGATGAAAGAGATGGATCACACGCCCCCGGTTGACGGTGCAAATCGCACCTTCGAGCGGGGCAAGGACAACGACGACGAGGACAACGACGACGAGGACGACGTACGGGAATGAGCGAGAACACACTCTACGACTCAGTCTGGGAGCAGCACAAAGTCACGGAACTGCCCAACGGCCAGGATCAGCTGTTCGTCGGGCTACACCTTATCCACGAGGTGACGAGCCCGCAGGCCTTTGCGATGCTCGAGGAGCGCGAACACGAGGTCGCGTTCCCCGACCGCAATTTCGCGACGACCGACCACATCGCGCCCACTGAGGCCGAAAAGCGCGAGCGCCCACTCTCCGACGGCGAGTCCGAGGAGATGCTGTCGGCGCTGGAACGCAACGTCAGCGAGCACGGCATCACCTACTTCGGGTTCGAGTCGGGCAAGCAGGGGATCACCCACGTCGTCGCGCCGGAGCTGGGGCTCACCCAGCCCGGCATGACCGTCGCCTGCGGCGATTCGCACACCGCGACCCACGGCGCCTTTGGCTCGATCGGCGTCGGCGTCGGCACCAGCCAGATCCGCGACATCCTCGCGACGGGCTGCATCGCCGCCGACAAACAGCAGGTCCGCCGCATCGAGGTCGAGGGAACGCTGGGCGAGGGCGTCTACGCCAAGGACATCATCCTCAAGATCATCCAGGAACTCGGCGTCGACGGCGGCGTCGGCCACGTCTACGAGTACGGCGGCCCCGCAATCCGCGAGCTGGAGATGGAGGGCCGGCTAGCGGTCTGTAACATGTCCATCGAGGGCGGCGCCCGCGCGGGGTACATCAACCCCGACGAGACCACCTACGAGTACCTGCGGGGCCGCGAGTACGTCCCCGAGGGCGACGCCTTCGAACAGCGCAAGGAGTACTGGGAGTCGATCAAGTCCGGCGAGGACGCCGTCTACGACGACGTGGTCACCATCGACGTCGACGGGATGGACCCGCTGGTGACCTGGGGGATCAACCCCGGCCAGGTGATCGAACTGTCCGAGCCCGTCCCCGCGCCCGAGGACTTCGAGGCGCGGACCGACCGCGAGGCCGCCGAGCGGGCCCTGGAGCACATGGAGTTCGAGCCTGGCCAGTCGATGCTGGGCTACGACGTCGACGTTGCCTTCCTGGGCACCTGCACCAACGGCCGCGTCTCCGACTTCGAGGTCGCCGCCGAAGTGCTGGAGGGGCGGCAGATTTCCGACGACGTGCGCGCGCTCGCAGTGCCCGGCTCCGAGACGGTCCGCGAGCAGTGCGAGCAGCGCGGGCTGGACGAGGTGTTCATCGATGCCGGCTTCCAGTGGCGCCGCGCCGGCTGTTCGATGTGCCTGGCGATGAACGACGATTCCCTGGAGGGCGACGAGGTCTGTGCGTCCTCCTCGAACCGGAACTTCATCGGCCGCCAGGGCAGCAAGGACGGCCGCACCGTGCTGATGAGCCCCGCGATGGTCGCCGCCGCGGCCGTCGAGGGCGAAGTCACCGACGCCCGGCGGTTCCTCTCAGATGACGCGCGGACGGTCAGTCCGACCGACGTCGAGGAG
The DNA here is from genome assembly GCA_003022725.1 of Halobacteriales archaeon SW_7_65_23. GTDB lineage: Archaea > Halobacteriota > Halobacteria > Halobacteriales > Haloarculaceae > Halovenus. Next base: position 7,583 of record PXSQ01000058.1, read on the forward strand.
GTGGCCGACTGATGGCAGACGACTTCCGTCTCGCGCCTGCGGCGCGCGACGACGTCTTCGCCATCGGCCTCACCGGAGGTGAACGCCGATGAGCGAAGACCAACACATCACCGAGGTCGCCGGCACGGGCGTCCCGATCCCGGGCGACGATATCGACACCGACCAGATCCTCCCGGCGCGGTTCATGAAGGAGGTCACGTTCGACAACATGGCGGAGTACCTGTTCTACGACGCCCGCCGCGACGACGACGGCGGTGAGCGATCCGACGGATCGCGAGCCTCGTCGGACGACGAGTCCGACGGCGAGTTCAACGACCACCCGCTGAACCGCTTCGACGGGGCGTCGATCGCCGTCGTGAACACGAACTTCGGCTGTGGCTCCTCCCGGGAGCACGCCCCCCAGGCGATGATGCGCTGGGGTGTCGACGGCGTCGTCGGCGAATCGTTCGCCGAGATTTTCGCGGACAACTGCAAGTCGCTGGGCATCCCCGCGATCACTGCCGGCCACGAGAAGGTCGTCGCCCTCCAGGAGTGGATCGAGGACAACCCCGACGGCGAGGTCGAGATCGACGTCGAGGACGAAACCGTCACCTACGGCGATCAGGTTACCCACGGCGAGGTCGACGACGCCATGCAGGAGGCGCTGGTCGACGGCATCTGGGACACCACCGCGCTGATGTACTCGAACCTCTCGAAGGTCGAGCGGACGGCTGCGGAACTGCCGTACGTCGAAGAAGTATAGCTCGTCGTTTTCGTGAGTTTCGCTGGTGATCCGATCTCTGATTCCGAGCATTTCATTCTGGGCGTACAAATAACCCACATTATACGGGTCGACAGAAGCCCTGATAGATATTCGCCGGCACGTTAGGTCGGGGCAAATACTATCAACTGTTCTGTCGACCCGAATAGGGAGAAGTTCAAAACCGTGGAAGGTAGAACGGCGGGGG
>PXSQ01000058.1:8534-22605 GCA_003022725.1 Halobacteriales archaeon SW_7_65_23
CATACGGTCGTGCGTGACTCTTTACCGCTATAGAGTCGCGCATTGGGCGTTTCAACCCGCGAAACCGCCGATATTGGGACCCGGTGCTGAAAATACTCACGCACGACCGTATCAGTCTTCGCAGGGTACGCCATCCCCATCAAATTCGACCCAGAGTTGACACCAGTCGCAGGGATGGATCGTCCCGGAAACAATCGTGCAGGCCCCGTATCCATCCCCTGTTTCGTCAGGGACGTACTGGCTGCAGTTCCCGCATTTCTCCTCGTCCTTCGGGGTGTGCTGGAAACCGATGCCGTCCTTGCTTTCGGGAGGCGTTCCCCGTTCAATTCCATTGAGAGAGTTTCCGTTGGCCTCCCCTTCAGGCACCTGATTGGTCGGATGAGGACTCTCGTGGCTGGATGCGGCGTCGCTGGGCGAGGGAGTCGCTGGCGTCGGAGTCGGAGTCTCAGTTGGGGTCGCGGTATCCGTCGGCGTCGCAGTCTCCGTCGGTGTGGTGTCACCTTCGTTGCCGTCTCCATTGCCGGCACAGCCACTCAGGGTAAGGAACGACGCTATCGCTCCGAGGCGAACGAGTCGACGGCGGCTCCAGTCGTCACCGATGTCTGTTTCAGTCACGAGTTACGACGACTCCACGGTAACAGAAACGCTGTGGGGCATGTACGCAGTGTTTGCGTATCCCTTCGTGTTCCACGGATATTGGTCGTCAGTGATGCTGGCCTCCTCCGAGGCGTCGTCGTCGGGGGCGGATACGGTTGCCGGTTGCTGGAAGTCCCGGTTGTCGGTCGCCCGGGACACCAAGTCGTACTCACCCGCACTGTCTGGGGTCCACATATACCGGAACAGACGCCAGGAGTAGTCGCCCCTTGAGGGGCCGAAGAACTCGGCTTCGCCCCAACTCTCGCCGCCGTCCGCCGACACTTCCACCGTGTCAACAGCGTCATCGCCCGCCCAGGCCACGCCGACGACCTCTACCTGCCCGGCGGGATTCGTTTCGACAGTCTCTCCCTCCCCGGGATGACCGATGAGTGATTTCACAAGCTGGTCATACGTGTACGGGTGAGTAACTTCGTCCGACTCCATCTGTTCGCGCGTATCGAAGGTTTCGATCTGGCGGTTGTGGTTGGCCGAGGTCCCTTGCGGGAAAATTCGGTAGGAATACTGCTGCCAGTGAGTGTACGTCCGCTGCCCGTCTTCGGGTGCGCCGGGTTCCTCCCACTCGTTACCGAATAACATCATGTCCATCACATGCATTCGCTTGACCCATTTCACGTTGTTGTTCCCATACCAGCCAGGGACCAGTAGTCGGACGGGATATCCGTGCTGGGGCGTCATCGGCTCGCCATTCATCCTGTACGCGAGCAACACGTTGTCCATCACTTTTTCCATCGGTATTGACCGGGCAAAGACATCCTTGCCCTCCGGGTTGTCGCCCCCCATGACGGAGAGCCACATCCCGTCACCTGTCTCCGCGCCGTACGCCTCCAGAATCTCCGAGAGTGGCGACCCCGTCCACGCGGCGTTGCCGACTGCGCCGAAGGACCACTGGTTCCCTCCCACCTGCGGATCGAAGTAGGACCGACCATTCCCGGAGCACTGCATTGTGTGAGTGATTGTCCGAGTAGAATAATCGTTTTTGATTTCGTCCATCGACAGTTCCACTTCCTCGCCAACGGCTCCAGTGAGCGACACGCTCCACTCGTCGATGTCGATTGATGGGGAAGGGTAGTGATTCCTGATGTAGTGGGCCTCGCGGTCAGTTCTGGATTTCGTGTACGTTACTCTATTGGCGGCCTGGGCGTTCTCCGGGTCTGGAGAAAGGATACTGAGCTGGGGATACTGCTCCTGCAAGCTCGGCTCCGTTTCGGTGGGCGTCTCCTCTTGTACTGGTGTCTCTGTTTCTTCGGGCGTCGGTGTCTCAGTCGGTGTTGCCGTTGGCTGTTCGGCGGTCGGCGTCTCGTCTTGCCCGCCCGAACAGCCCGCGAGTAGCGTCGTGCCCGCGGAGGCACCCGTACACAGCAGAAACTTTCGACGCTTCATGAGTTGATTCGCAGGGTTTTCATCTGTCATGTCGGCTAAATAAAATCAGAGATAATGATTATAGTTGTGCTATGCGGCAAATGTTGTGTCATGTATACTCATACCAATATACGAATGACATCCACCCCGGCGTGGACGCCGGGGGTTCCCGAGCGTTGGGATATTATGGTTCGCGGCATACCTGCTCTTGTGGGCGTACTTGGCCCGTAGATTTGTCGAACAGGCGGACCGCTGGCTGTGCCATCCAGCCGTTATCCCTATCTCCCCCATCACAGGCGAGACTCGGGAGTACCTTTTGTCGGATGTTCTCGGCCCCGTTCACGTCGGCATTAGCGGCCAGACCGCAGTCATCACAGACGTACAAGCCGCGTTCGACGCGCTGACTGTCGTCGGTCGTCTCACAACAGGCGCACGATTTGGACGTGTCGCGTTCGTCTACGCGCTCGACGGTGATACCCCGCTCGGCGGCTTTGTATTCCAGCATCTCGGTGAAGCGGTCGAACGCCCACCCGTGCAAGTCCAGATTACCGTGGTCACCCCAATCGGTATCCTCACGGATGCCTGAGAGGTCGCCTACGGCAATCATACCGACATTCCGGGCGGCGCACTCGGCCACGATGTCCGTCGAGACGGCGTGCAAAAAGTGGGTGCGGCGTTCGTCACGCTTTCGGTCTAGTCGCCGTGCCTTCTGTGAGTCGCTATCGTCGCACTTCGCCCGCTTTTTCTGGAAGTAGTAGTCGTCCTCTTTGAGCGCCCCACCGGGATACAGCAGAGCCTCGTCGCCAACTGCAACGGCGGCGAAGTTGCAGATACCGAGGTCGATACCGGCCACTCGGTCGCCGGGAGCAGCAGCGTTCTCTATTTCGACGCGGCAGACGATGTGTAACTCCCACTTCTTGCCGTTCCGGACCGCCCGGACCTGCTGGACATTCTGTACGTCCACGTCCGGGTTGGCGGCGTACTCACAGAGGATGAAGTCGCTCCGCCCGTCTTTCAGGTTTCGACCTTTCGAGAGTCGAATCCGGTTATGCTTGGGGTCGTGTTTGAAGCCGTCCTCTTTGAACGTGACTGTCGAGCGTGGGTGGTCGTCACCGTGCTTGCGGTAGCCGGGTGGGTTCGCGTTCTCGTTACCGTTCTCACGATGGGCGTACCACGAGTCGAACGCCTCAGCCAATTCTTCGAGAATTGCCTGACTGGATTGTGCGTTCAAATCCGCGTAGCGTTCGTGACTCTTGAGGTACGCTTTGAGCGTGCCGTGGTCTGGAATCGTGCCGGTTTCATCCCAAATCCGGTCGCAGGTCCACCGGGCGACGTTCCAGAGTTTCGAGGCCGCGAACCCGAGCGAATCAAGGCCGACACGCACCTGTTGGTAGTTGCGAATGGACGCAACGTAGGTGCGCGTGACCTGATTCGCCATACATAGCTTGTTGTCTGCTCTCTTTGATAAGTGGTCGCCTGCCGGAATGAAAGTGGAATATCCGGCCCGGCAGTCCCGTTGAAAGGACAACCGGGTTTACGCGATTCACGCCCGGCCTGAAGGCCGGGATTCTCTCGCTGAATCAAGATAGCCGACATATCTGGTGGCGTTGTAGCGCACAGGGAAAGTGCTTATGATCACCTGTTGTTTCATGTTCAGTATGGTCACGGACGGTCAGATTGTGACGATTCAGTTCATAGGGAGGATTGCAGAGGGCCCACACGAAGGGGAGGTTTTCGACACGACGGACGCGAAAATAGCCAAGGAAGAGGGCGTCTACGATGAGCGGTACAGCTACGAACCCATCTCGTTTCGAGTTGGCGACGGCGAGGTGCTCCCAGGTATTGAAGACGCTGTCCGAGAGATGGGCATTCAGGACCAACAGACTATCACGCTTACACCTGATGCCGCTTTTGGTGAGCGTCGGTCTGAGAAGGTTTACGAGGTACCCAAAACCGAGTTTGAGGCCGAACCCGAACCGGACGCACTTGTCAACAGTGAATTGGGAGAGATTGGATGGATAACCGAGGTTGAGGACGACACCGTCGCAGTTGATTTCAACCACGAACTCGCTGGGACGACAATCGAAGTCGAGCTGTGGGTCGTCAACACGATTGAACCTGATACGACGTGATGTGTTGACCAGACGCCTGTGCCAGTCGAACGTGGACTGATAGTGAGTACCGTATCAAGCGACACCGCAGCCCGCATCGAGTCGGGAAAGCAGCCGTGAGTATATAAGTCGTCGCCGTCGAAACTCCCGGGTATGGTAGCGCCGACGCTGCAGGTGGCCGCAGTCGCCGACCAGCAGGTCCTCCTCAGCTTCCTGGTCACGCTGGTGCTGATCGTCCTGATCTGGCGGTTCGACGTCGTCCTCGACCGCGCCACGGGCATCAGCAAGAAGACGCTTTCGAACCTCCGGGGGTTTCGCATCGTGGCCACCGTGACGACGCTCGCCTTCGCCGCGCTGTGGGTCGCCAACCAGCCGACGCCGCCGTGGCTGGCGGAACTGTCCGAGGCGGTCGGCGGGCCGCAACTCCTCGGGTGGCTCGTGGCGTTCCTGCCGGCGTTTCTCGTCCGCAATCACGTGCCGATCCTCGTGACGCTGCTCGGGCTGTGGTGGGCCTGGAAGCTCCGGGCGGAGGGTGACGACCTCATCGAGCGGTTCGTCGCCGCGAAGTACGACGAGACGCTCGCGCCCATCGTCGAGAACGTCTGGGACGTGACGATCGTCGCCGTGTTCGTCCTCCTGGTGCTCGACCAGTGGGGGATCAGCATCGCCGCGCTGCTGGCTCCCGCGGGGATCATCGGCATCGTGCTGGGGTTCGCCGCCCGCGAGACGGTCGCGAACTTCTTCGGCAGCCTCTCGCTGTACGCCGACGAAACGTACCAGCGCGGCGACTACATCGAGCTGGAGAGCGGCATCTCGGGCACGGTCCGGGACATCAGCGTCCGCAGCACCGTGCTCCAGACGCTGGACGGCGACCTGGTGAACGTCCCCAACTCCGAGCTCAACGAGGCGAAGATCACGAACAAGTCCTCCCCCACGACGAGCCGCCGGATCCGCTCGCAGATCGGCGTCTCCTACGACGCCGACCCCGAACGGGTGGAGGAGATCCTCCTCGAAGCCGCAGAAACTGTCTCTGAGACCCACCAGCCGCGGGTCCACCTCCGGGAGTTCGGCGATTCCGCGCTGGTGTTCGACGTGTTCGTCTGGATCGCGACTCCCGACGACCGCCTGCAGGCCGAGCACGACCTCAACATGGCGGTCCACGCCGCGCTCGACGACGCCGGCATCGAGATCCCCTTCCCGCAACGGGAAATCGAGATGGAGGAAAAATCGCCGGACTCCCGGCGGGTGGATCGCCAGTCGTGAGATTGGCATCTCTGGTGGAAACATTTATTGAGTTACACAGTTACTGATAAATATGGGCACGGCAGTCAAAGTCGACGACGATGCGAAAGCCAGGCTGGAGGAACTCCAGGCAGAGATCCATCTGGAGACTGGCGTCACCGTCACGCAGCAGCAGCTTCTGAGCAGACTCATCGACGACGCGTACGCGTCCCGTGACGACGTAATCGAGTCGTTCCGCTCGTCGACAGTTCCGCTCTCCGAAGAGGAGAAAGAACGGATGCGCAAGGGGCGGATCAGTTCCGGCGTCGAGACAGACGAGGAGGACATCGACGAAATTCTCTACGGATGAGCGTTCTCGTCGACACCGGCGTTCTCTACGCCGATCACGATACGGATGCGACCCGACACGAAGCGGCCGCCGGCGCACTCGAACGGGTGTACGACGGCGAGTTCGGACAGCCGTACGTGACCGACTACGTGTTCGACGAGGCCGTTACCCTCACGTTGCGCAGGAACGGTTCCTTCGAGGCTGCGACACAATTGGGACAGCGGCTCCGCGGTGTCGATCCGTACCCCGAGGTCTACGAACTACTCCACCTGTCGGAACCGGCGTTCGAGGCTGCTGTCGACGTGTTCGAGCAGTACGCCGATCAGGATCTGAGCTTCACCGATGCGACGCTACTAACGCAGTGCGAACGACAAGATATCGACGCCATCCTGACGTTCGACGACGATTTCGACGGGCTCGTCGATCGTCTCTCTCCTGGAGACATCTGATACGGACTGCCGTTACTCGTTTCCGCCGGGGTGTCACAATTCGGGAGTTTCAGCCCGCGAAACAACCGTTCACGTGACATGGCCGCGAACATAATCGCACTAATCACTATGAAAACGAGCCGCCCTACGCGCTCGACGGCGACGGCTTCTGGACGTCCGAGAAGTAGGCGGCGAGGTCGGTCGTCGAGAGCATGCCGATGACGCCCTCTTCCTCGTCGACGACGGGGAGGTGGTGGATCTCGTAGGTGATCAGCCGGTCGGCGGCCTCGCGGATCGGCTCGCCGGCCTCGGCGGTGACGACCCCCTCGGTCATGTACCGCTCGACGGTCGTCTCGGCTTTCGGCTCGCTGTCCCTGACGATCCGCACGAAGTCGGTGCTCGTGAGGATCCCCGCGAGCTGGTTGTCGTCGTCGACGACGACCAGCGATCCGATCCCCTCTTCGAGCAGCAGTTCGGCGGCGTCCTCGACGAGGGTGTCCGGCGTGACCGTGACGACTCCCGACGACATCAGCCGTGCGACGAAGATATCCTGCATACCCGCCCTTCGCCAACCAGGGTCAGGAACCTTTCGATCCCGGCAGTTCCCGTCGCGGACCGGCGGAGTTCCCGCCGGTACCGTCACCCTCTTTTCGGTCCCTCGCGGATATCCGGTCATGACTCACGAGATTGCGGTCGTGCCCGGCGACGGCATCGGGACGGAGGTGACGCCGGCGGCGGTCGAGGTCCTGGCGGCGCTCGATCTCCCCCTCGAATTCGTCTCCGGCGAGGCCGGCGACGGCGCGGCGGCGGAGTACGGCGATCCGCTGCCCGAGGAGACGCGGGAGCTGGTCGCCGAGGCCGACGCGACGCTGTTCGGTGCCGCGGGCGAGACTGCCGCGGACGTCATCCTGCCGCTCAGATCGATCGTCGGCTCGTACGCGAACGTGCGGCCCGCCCGCGCCTACCCGGGCGTGGACGCGCTCGCCCCCGAGACGGACCTGGTGTTCGTCCGGGAGAACACCGAGGGCGTGTACGCCGGCCTCGAACAGGAGGTCGTCGACGGCGTCCGGACGCTGACCCGCGTCGTCACCGAGGACGCCTCCGAGCAGATTGCCGAGTTCGGCTTCCAGTACGCGAAGCGCAACGGCTACGACCGGGTGACGATCGCCCACAAGGCCAACGTGATGCGCCAGACGGACGGCCTGTTCCTGGACACCGCCGAGCGCGTCGGGCAGGACCGCGGCGCCGACTACGACACGATGCTGATGGACGCGCTGGCGACCGACATCGTCATGCACCCCGACTCCTACGGCGTCGTGATCTGCCCGAACCTGGCTGGTGACGTGCTCTCGGACCTCGCCGCGGGGCTCGTCGGCGGCCTCGGCCTGCTGCCGTCGGCGAACGTCGGCGACGAGAACGCGCTGTTCGAACCGGTCCACGGCTCGGCGCCTGACATCGCCGGCGAGGGCGTCGCCAACCCCGCGGCGACGGTCCTCTCGGCGGCCATGCTGCTGGACTACCTCGAGTACGGCGAGGCGGCCGACCGCGTCCGCGATGCCGTCGAGGGCGTGCTCGCAGACGGCCCGCGGACGCCCGACCTGGGCGGCGACGCCTCGACGGCGGACGTAACTGACGCGATCATCGACCGGCTGTGAGCAGGTAACTGCTCGCCGTTACCTGTCGGCTGGCTGGGCAGATCCTGTGAACAGTTCACAATTCCCCCGGCGTTTATTTCCTCGTCATTTTTGCCGGGGACACCGTACGTAGGGGCATGGACGGGCCCATCGAGTTCGGGCAGTTCGAGGAAGGGAGACACTGCAACTACTGGGCGCTCGACCCGACGATTCAGCGGGAGCTGCGGCGGGTGTACACCGACGGAGAGTTCGAGTGGGCCGAACCGCGGCTCGAGGAGTTCGGCGAGGTCGTTGGCCACACCATCGCGGACAACGCCGACTACATCGCCACCCACGGCCCCGAACTGCACAGCTACGACAAGCACGGCGAGGTACAGAACTTCGTGCGCTACCCGGCCGAGCAGTTCGAGGACGAGGAACTCGCCTACGAGGCGGGGATCGTCGCCGACGCGTTCCGGGCGCCGCCGGGCCGCGACGAGCCGATGCCGTTCAGCCACTACTTCGGCATGCTGTACCTGCTCTCGTACGCGGAGACGTCGGGGTTCGTCTGCCCGGTAGCGATGACCGCCGGCGCGGCCCACGTCCTGGAGACGTTCGACGACGGCACCCTCGCCGAGTACTACGAGGCGCTGACTAGCCGCCAGTACGAGGACGTCATTGAGGGAGCGATGTTCCTCACGGAGAAGCAGGGCGGCAGCGACGTCGGCGCGGCCGAGACGACCGCCAGATACGACGAGGACAGCGGCTACTGGCGGCTCACGGGCGAGAAGTGGTTCTGCTCGAATATCGACGGTGAGGGGACGCTCGCGCTGGCGCGGACGCCCGACGCGCCCGAGGGAACCGACGGGCTGTCGATGTTCCTGGTCCCGCACGGCGACCCCGACGGGGGCGTGCTGACGAAGGGGCGCCGGCACGCCTTCGACGGGGCGCCGCCACCGGCGGCACTCAACGACCAGTACTACCGGCGGCTGAAGGACAAACTCGGCACGACCGCGGTCCCGACCGGCGAGGTGGAGTTCGACGGCACGAAGGCGTACCTCGTCGGCGAACAGGAGCGAGGGTTCAAGCAGATGGCCGAGATGCTCAACCTCGAACGGCTCTCGAACGCGGCGGGGGCCTGCGGCATCATGGGCCGGGCGCTTTTGGAGAGCCGAATTCACGCCGCGAACCGCGAGGCGTTCGGCAAGCCGATCCAGGAGTACCCGCTGATGCGCGCCGATCTGGTGGACATGACGGTCGACCACGAGGCAGCGACGGCGTTCACCTTCGAAGCAGCCCGCGTCTTTTCCGACCGCGAGCGGGCGGTGCGGGCCAGCGAGGACGGGACCGCTGCAGACGGCGAGTCGGACAGATCCGACGCCTACCGGCTGCTGCGGCTGCTGACGCCGGTCGCGAAGCTCAAGACGGCGCGGATGGCGATCGACACGGCTTCGTACGCGATGGAGATCCAGGGCGGCAACGGGTACGTCGAGGAGTTTGTCACCAGCCGGCTGCTGCGCGACGCGCAGGTGCTGCCGATCTGGGAGGGAACCGAGAACGTCCTGGCGCTGGACGTGCTCCGCGCGCTGGATCGGGAGGCCGCCCACGAGCCGTTCGTGACGACCGTCCAGGAGCGCCTCGACGGGATCGAACACCCCGCGCTTTCGGACACGGCAGCGACCGTGGAGTCCGAGTTCCACGAACTCTCGGGGGCGATGGCCGACCTCGCCGGCCGGGACGCTGAGTACGCACAACTGAAGGCGAAACGGCTCGCCCGCTACATCTTCGACGTGTACACGGGTGCGTTGCTGCTGGAGGAGGCCGACGACGCGCTCGCTGCCGACGACGGCCGGATGGCACTGGTCGCCCGCCGGTTCGTCGACCGGGAACTCGCCGACGAGGAGGCGCGCGGAATCACCGACGGCGACCGGTTCGCGGTCGAGTACTTCGAGCCGATCGTCCACTTCGCGCCCGTGAGGGCTGAGGCGGTCGCGGGCCCGCCAGTCGAGGACCAATCATAAACCCGTCCGTCACGAGAGTAGCGTATGGAGATCGGCGTCATCTCGGACGTTCACGGCAACACGGTCGCGCTGGACGCCGTCTTCGCGGACATGCCGGCCGTCGACGCGCTGGCCTGTGCAGGCGACGTAGTGGGGTACAACCCCTGGCACGCCGGGTGCGTCGAGGCGGTCCGCGAGCGGTCGATCCCGACGGTTTCGGGCAACCACGACCGGGCCGTCGCCAGCGAGACGCGCTTCGCGTTCAACAGCATGGCCGGCGCGGGCGTCGCCCACGCCCGCGAGACGCTCACCGAGGACCAGATCGAGTGGCTCCGCTCGCTGCCGACGACCCGCCGGGAGTTCGACGGCCGCGTGCGGATCGTCCACGGCCACCCCGAGAACCCCGACCGCTACACCTACACGGAGGAGTTCTCGCCCGACCTGCTCGGCGAGGAGGATGTCCTCGTGCTCGGCCACACGCACGTCCAGGGCCACGAGCGGTTCGACGAGGGCGTGGTCATGAACCCCGGCAGCGTCGGCCAGCCCCGCGACGGCGACCCGCGGGCCGCCTACGCCGTCCTGGACCTCGACGACCTCGCAGTCACAGAACACCGCGTCGAGTACGATATCGACCGCGTGCGCGAGGCCGTCGTCGAGGCCGACCTCCCCGCGCGCATCGGCGACCGGCTCGCAGAAGGACGCTGAATCACCTCCCGACCGGCGTTTGCCGACTGCCCGACTGCCGCGTTTCTGCCGGCCACACAGACCACACCCCTGGCGGACTGAAAGGGCGAGGCGGGCTCGATCCCTCCCGGGCGACGCAAGGACCACAGCGAGCGGAGCGAGCGAGGACCACAGCGAGCCCCGGAGGGTCGAGCACGCCGAGGGCTTTCCACGCCACGTCAATCATTGCAGCTACGATTCCAGCGAGCGCGCCGAGGGCTTTCTGCGTCGACAAACTACCAGAACCGCACAAAGCAACCCCTCCTAGAGCCCTTCCTGCAGAACTTCCAGCGCGCGGTCGCGGTCGTCCCAGCGGACGAGAATCGAGACGGAGGTGGCGCTGGTCATCACGTCGTGGATGTAGATGTGCTCGTCGGCGAGCGGCCCGAGCATCCGGTGGATCGCGCCGCTCTGCCGTTGCAGTTCGCCGCCCGTGATCCGGATCGCCGCGAAGTCCGTCTCCAGCGTAACACTCGACAGCGTCTCGTCGTCGATGACCTCCTCGTGGATCAATGCTTCAGCGCGCTCGCCGTCCTCGGTGTCGGTGTAGAACGTGATCGAGTCCATGCCGCTGGCGCTGGTCTCGATGTTGACGTCGGCCGCCGCGAGCGCGGTCGAGAGCCGCGCCAGGATGCCGGGCTGGTTGCGCAGCGACCGGCCGGCGACTGTCAGACACGCCAGTTGTTGTTCCTGGAGGTCGATCAGGTTCTCGAACTGCCCCTCGATGTCGGTCCCCTCGCCCAGCAGGTCGTCGTGCTGGTGGTGGATCACCCGGACGTCGAGGTTGCCGGTCTTGTAGGTGAGCGCCGACGGCGCGACGATCTCGGCGCCGCGAAAGGAGAGGTTCCGGAGTTCGTCGACGGTGATCTCCCCGACGTTGCGCGCGCCCTCGACGACGTTGGGGTCGCCGGTCATCACGCCCTCGACGTCGGTGACGATCACGACCTCGTCGGCGTCCATGTAGTTGCCCAACATCACGGCGGTCGTGTCGCTGCCGCCGCGGCCCAGCGTCGTGATCGTGCCATCGTGGTCCTGGGCGAGAAAGCCGGTGATGACCGGAACGGTGCCCCGGCCCATCGCCTCGACCGTCTCCGCAGTTCGCGCTTTCGTCTCGTCGACGTCGACCTCGCCGTACTCGTCGGTGATGATCGGCCACCCCGCCGAGCCGGGTTCGAGGAACTGCGCGTCGATCCCCCGGGCTTCGAGGGCGCCTTTCAGCATCCGAACGGAGGTCCGTTCGCCCATGCTGACGATCTCGGCGCGGTCGGTCTCGCTGGCCTCGAACTTGATCTCCCCGAGCAGTTCGTCGGTCGTCCCGCCCATCGCGCTGACGACGACGGCGACCTCGTGACCCTGCTCGACCGTCTCGGCGATCGAGTCCGCCGCCCGGTTGATCCGGTCGCCGTCCGCGACGCTCGTCCCCCCGAACTTGACGATCAGGCGCATCCGATCACCCGCGAGCCCGTTCGGTCGACCCGGTTCGATCCCCCGCTGCCGGTCGCTCCCGACCCGTCCCGGCCGGCAGTCCGCAGTCCGCCTTGGTCAGTCATTTCACGCCAGTTGGCGGGGGTGGCGAATAACTGCTTCCATCCGTGCCCGTCGGTCACACACCGCGCGCCGGCCGATGCGCCCGGCCGGCGGCCGGGCCGCGACAGGCGACTGTCGACGGCACTCCCGGCGGCCCCCGCGTCGGGGGCCGGAGTCGCGCCCGTCCTCGCGTCCGCTCCAGCGTGCATGGTGGTGGCTCTAGCGGGCGCGCCCTATAAGCCGGCGGGAACGGCAAAAGCCGCCAGCCATAATTACGACCCGGCCCAACGCGGCGGTATGGAACTCCGCGACGCCGTCGAGGCCGACGCCGGGCGCCTCGCCGCGCTAACGGACACGCCCCGCGACGTGATGCGCAACCTCGTCCACGACCGGACGGTGCGCGTCGCGGAACGCAACGGTGAGATCGTCGGCTTCGTCAGTTTCGACGCCCGCGAAGGGACGGTCCACGTGACGCAGCTCGAGGGGGAGACTGACTTCTACGACGACCTGCTCGACGAACCGGTCCGGTTCGCCCGCAGCGAGGGGATGGCCGTCGAACTGCTCGCCCCCGACGACGAACCCGACACCCAGGACGCCGCCGACACTGTCGGCTTCGAACACGCCGGCAGCGGCCCGTACTTCAACGGCACCTCGACGACCCGGTACCGACTCGACGATCCCTGAAGGGATCGCCGGAACTGTCTCCGGGATGTGGGTTACTCCGTTCATCTGTCCCTGTGATCTGACCCGTCCTCGGCCGTGTCACCGTCACTGTAATCCTGCTGGTGGGTCCCGCCGCGTTGCTGGCTGCGACGCTGGTTCTGTTGCTGGCCCTGTTGCCGATTCTGCTGTCCGTCGCGCTGCTGGCCAGGCTGGTTGCGCTGCTGGCCTTGCTGCTCCCCGGGCTGCTGTCCCCCGTGCTGCTGGGGCTGCTGGCCGCGACCGCGCTGTCGGCTCTCCCCTGTCCGGGGCTGCCCCCGCCCGTCGCGTCCCTGGCGTGGTCCCTGCCCGTCGCCGGGGCCGCCGGCGCCGTCCGGCCCGCCACCGCGCCTGCCCGCCACCGCGCCCGCCCGCCAGTCGCCCGCCCGCGTCGCCCTCCTCGTCGCGATACGCGCGGAAACCGACGTAGGCGAGGCCGGCGACGACCGCTCCGCCGATTGCAGTTTCGGTGGTCGAGAGGCCGAAGATCACGCCGTCGTCGCCGCCTTCGCTTTCGTCTGTGCCCGCCTCGATCACCTCGACGGTGCCCGTCCCGGACTGCTCGCCGACGTTGCTGACCGCGACGGTCACCTCGACCGCCCCGCCGGCCTCGACGGACTCGCTCACGTCCTCGAGTTCGACGGTGAACGCCGCCGAAGCGGGTGCCGGTTCGATCACGGCCGGCTGTTCGTCGCTGTTGTTCTCACTTTCGACCCGGGCGGGGACGTCGCCGTCGTCACCCGGGGCCGTCTCGACCGTGAACACCGCCGTCGTCGACTCGTCCGGATCGAGCTGGATGTCCTGGGAGTCGCTCCCGATACCCTCGACGTCGAGGGTGACGGTCCGCTGGCCCCCGGTGTTCCCACGGTTGCTGATCGTCGCCCTGACCTCCAGCGTCTCGCCGGCATCGATCGGCACGTTCGTTTCGTCGATCGACACGGTGAACGAGACAGTGGTGCCGACTGTCACCTCGTCGGCCCAGGTGTGGTGGTGGCCGAGCGTGCCCAGCGCGCCCGCTCCCGCGAGCTTCAACAGCTCCCGCCGTCCCAGCCTGTGCTCCTGTGTAGTCACGCTCCGGCCCCCCTCTCGGACACTGCCATGTACCCATCATTTTAGTTGAACAGATTAAATTATACAGCTCGCGCACTCTCCGGCGGCTGCGAGCCGCTGGCCGGTCAACGCCGGCGGCGGGAGACGGATGGCCCGCTGGCACGTGCCGTCACATGAAGTCGGCGATGCCGGACTGCTTGTTGGTGTCGTCCTCGAAGATCCGTTCGATCCGTTTCTCGAGGATCTGGAGGCGCTGTTTCGTGTACGGCCGGGCGCCGAACTCCTCTGCGACCCGGATCGCCGTGTCCATGTACTTGTTGACCGATCCCTCGTG
>PXSQ01000059.1 GCA_003022725.1 Halobacteriales archaeon SW_7_65_23
CTACGGGTTTCTTCGCTCACTGAACCTGACTGGTGCACCGATCTATGGCCTCATCGATTGTGTCGCCGTCAACGTATTCCGCTAGACTACCGAAGAGCGACGAATTTACTCGCTGCCAGTCCTTCATCGTCACCTCCTCCTTCGGCTTCTGCAAACGCTGCGACAGGTATGTTTTCCACTTCTCCCGTTCCTCAGGAGTCACCGAGTTGTAGTGCGGTACGCTTCCGTACTCCATTGCAGCCTGCCTCATCTTCCGCCGATCCTCTTTCGTCAGGTAATCGCGTGGAGTATACGTCGTGCTGGGGTCGCTGTACTCAATCTCCGGATCCCACTCCACATCCTTACCTCGGGCCTCACGCTTCCACTTGAACAGTGTCTTAGCCGCCTTCTGGTAATGGCACTTCGTGGACTCCTTCATATCCTGCTTGGCGAGGTGACGCATCCACTGGTCGGCATGGTCCGTAGTCAGGTCCTGAACGTACCGGCCCTTCCTGTCCCAGGCAAAACGGTAGAACAGGTCCAACCGGTTCATCCTGTTCTCCACCGTGGAATAACTGTAGCCCTCAGCCTTGTCCGGATTCTTACCCAACGCCAGCATCCACTCTGCAAGCTCTCGGCGATGCTCCCGATACGTAACCTCCTGCCTCGGATTCAGATACTCCTGCGACTCCTCTGTCACAAGGACAATACCGTCAAACTTGTTCTCACCATCGTACGTCATTCTCGACACCTCTGTCTAGAAACTAGAACTAGCGGCCCGCAAATCTTAAATATATACTGTAATATGCCTGACTTTTCTCTAGAATCGCATGACTGCGCCGTTCCGGGGTAAAACCACCCGGGTACTCGTTCTTGCGTGGTGTACATTGTTTCACCGACGAAGAACCCAATAACAACCGGACGTGACAGGGAAAGAGAGCCTAGGCCGGGATTTGAACCCGGGCTCTCGTCCTTACCAAGGACGCGCTTTACCGCTAAGCTACCCAGGCGCGCAGACGACCGTAGCTGCGAATCGTCTTTGAACGTTTCGATTTAATCGTCGACGGAGGTGGTGAGCCCCTCGCCGACCCCGCTGTCGGGTGTGACTGCGGCAAGCCTGTCGACGAGGGTCTCCAGCGCCAGGTTCTCGACGTCGAGGAACCCGGCGGTCGGCTGGGTCTCGAACTCGCCGGCCAGCGTCGTCGCCAGCTCCGTCACGCCGGGCGAGAGCGCGGTCTCGCGGAGGCCGGCGCCAGCGACGATCGCCAGCCGGACCACGTCTGCCTCCAGATTCCGGTCGAGCGCGGGGTCCTCGTCTGTCTCGCGGAGCGTCTGGTCGTGGCCGAACGCTCGGACCGTCTCGACAGCCGTTTCGGCGGCTTTGGTCCGCGAGAGCAGGTAGAACCCGCGTGCGACCAGCACGTCCGCGACCAGCACGTCGAGATCTCCGGTCTCCTTCCCGCCCGTCCGCCAAGGCTCGTCGTGGGAGAGCTGTCGGGTCAATCGGAGGCCGTCGTAGATGAGCTGCACCCCCGCAGCGCGCCGCTCGACGGCGTCAAGGAGCGTGTCGTCGGCGGTCGTCGCCCCGCTTGCTGTCCCGTCGGTGGCCGCGCGGACGCTGAGAATCGTCACCACGCCCGGCACCATGGATCCGGCGCGGACGTGCTCGGCGATCCGGTCGCGGAGCCGATCGGGTTTGACGTCCTCGACAGCATCGAGGGCTGCCCGACGCGTCGCCGCGGCTTCGTCCATCACCACCGGATTACGGCGGGAAAGCCAAAGGCCTTTGGAAATGAACAGCTTGGCGTCTCCGTGATCAGCACCACGAGGGAAGGTGCGCTCCGGACTGTCGTGCTTGACCGACCCGAACGCCGGAACACGCTCTCGAAGATCAAACGCCTCGTCCGGGCAGGACCGATACCCGATCCAGAAGCGGTCCGTGATCGTGCCGAGGAGGACAGCACTCATAGTGATTGTTGTGAGTCTTTACCGCCGCCGATTCGTCAGATACCGTTTTCAGCCCGTGAAACTCCCGGGAATACGATGTAGCTCCGAAAACAATCACAACAATCACTATCAGGGAACGAACTCGAACTCGCCGTAGTCCCACCGGTTCTCGCGGTACGCCTCCAGGTAGTAGACGACGCCGGGCTGGTGGGCGGCGCCGACGATCAGGTGGACGGGCCGGCTGCCGTCTGCGTGGTACAGCGCCCAGGCGGCGATCCGTTCGTTGCGGGCGTGGGTGAAAAGCTCCAGTTCGTGGTCGTGCCGGCGGAGCCACTCGCGCTCCAGCGGCTGTGGCAGAAACGCCCGCTTGTAGTACTGCTGGAGCGCCGGGAGCTTGCTCGGGTCCTCCGCTGCAGCCTTCGAGAGTTCGTGGGAGGTAAAGTCCTCGCCGGTCGCGAGGTGCTCGTGGTCCATCAGGAACGTTGAGGCGGCGTCTCCGAGCGCCGAAGCGAACGTGTTGCCGTACACGTCGGCGCCCGAGTCGATCAGCGAGTATGCTACGTCACGGAACCGCGAGGCCGCGGAGCTTATGTTGCCGGTCACACCCGACTCCTCCTCATCGAACGTCTCCTCGATGAGGCCGTCGACGTGCGAACTGAGGTCGAGCTGCCGGGAGTGGTGCATCGCCCACCGGTAGTCGTCGATCTCGGTGACCCGCTCGAAGTCCTCGAAGTACATCGGGCGGACCCCCTGTTCGCAGTGGACCGACTCGTCTGCTCGGAGGAACTCACGCACGTGCTCCCGGAGGAAGGCCCGTTCGGCGTCGGTGTCGGCGTGCGTGATGCCGTGGACGGAAAACGGCTGACCCTCGACGACGACGCGGTCACCGGGTAGCCCGTCGGCCGGCGCCGGGTCGCCGAGCTTCCGGCCGCGGAGCTGCTCCCAGGTGGGTTTCGTCTGGACGTAGGCCTCGTGATCGGAGTCGGCACCCGTGATCTCCCGGAGCTGCGAGAGGGACGTGGCGGCACGGACGCGATCGAGCCAGCGACGCTCCTCGGGGTTCAGGGCGGATGAGGACCGATCGTCGGTGTCACTCGCCATCGCCGTTACTAAGGGCTGCGATCACATCGGTCTGTCGGCCCCCGTGCACACTGACACGGTGAAAAACGCAGCAGGTGAGCGGACGATCGCAGGCCGTTACGCCAGCAGCTCTTTCAGACGGATGCCGGCGTGACCGAACGCGGCAGTGAGGATGCCGACAATGTACAGCTGCGTCAGCAGGATCCCCAGGGCCACGCTCTCGACCCGGGAGTCTGTCTCGTCCTGTTCGTTCGAGAGGTCGGCGCAGGTCTGGACGATCGACCGGGTGACGTTGGCAATCCGGCTCTCGGGGTGGCGTTTCAGCGTCTCGGCGATCGGCGGGCTGATGCGGTAGTACAGCCCGACCATGCCGCGGCCGAGCGGGTCGCGGACATCGACTCGTCGCGGAACCGGCGCAGCGAGTTCAGGGTGCTCGTCTCGTCAGCGGTGGCCGTTGTGATGAAACAGCCGCCGCTGCTGTCGGTCGTGAACGAGTTCGTACTGCTGGTGTCCGAGGAGCCGTCGCTGGCGTTTGCCACCGCGCGGAACTCGTAGGTCGTGCCCGCGGACAGCCCCGAAATGTCGGCGCTGAACGAGCCGGTTGACGAAAGCGTCTCCGCGCTCGTCACGTTCGAGAGGCTGCCTCCGGACAGGCCCCACTCGAAATACAAGTCGGCGTTGTCGGCGCCCCCGAGATCGTCGAGGCTGCCGTTCAGCGTCGCCGAGTATCCCCTCGAGGTCCTCGTGGGTTGCGTCGATCCCCGTATCGATGACGGCGACGTCGGCGCCGTCGCCTGTCTCCCCTCGCTGATCGCCAGATCTGCGCCGACCGTCTCGATCCCCGGTTCGGACAGCCGGACAGAACGATCTGCTGGTATTGAATGGTATCAGATGGTAAGAGACGACAGCTTTATACTGCTGGGGGGTGTAGTAGGAGATAGAACGACAATGACAGACTACACGACACCCATTGAAGCGACGTTCGAGCTCCAGCGGCAGGCAGTCGAAGGCAGCCACCAGGCGATCCAGCAAAGCGTCGAGCTCCAGAAGCGGATGAACGAGGCGGCGCTCGACAGCCTCGAGTCGACGGAGTCGACCCAGCGGAAGGTCGTCGAACTCCAGCAGGAAGCGTTCCACACCGTCCTCGACGCGTGGGAGGCGAACATCCCCGGCGCAGCCGGCGCGACCGACGAACTGCGCGAGCTGGTCGACGAGAGCTACGACGAGCTACTCGACACCCACGCTGACACCTTCGACACCTTCCTGACGGAGTACGAAGGCGGCATCGACACGCAGACCGAGCTGAACGAGGAGTTCCTCGCCGCGCTCGAGGAGCAGTACGACCTGCTGCTCGACGCCCACGAGGAGATCGAGAGTCAGTCCGTCGAGGCGACCGAACAGGTCGGCGAGCAGGTCGACGAACTGCAGGACCAGATCGAGGACGTGCAGGCCCAGATCCGCGACGTCTCCGAGCAGGCTGCCGACGCGATCGAAGCGTAAACGCGACTGATACTGATTGTTGTGATTATTTTCACCACCACATCGCAATAGCGTCGGTTTCACGTCCCGAAACTGGCGTCTGAGGAGTACCCGGCGATAACGAGTCACAACAATCAGTATGAGTTCCAGTCTCCGCTTTCGAGTGCTTTCTTCGGGCAGAACCTTCCGACGACAACAGTGCGAAGTAGTCCCAACCCACGAGCGTTTTAGGGATCCAGCGTCTACGGAGGCGTATGACTGCGGACCCCGCCGAACTCTCGGTGAGCATCGTCGACGGCTACGTCGACGAGCCCGCCCACTTCGGCGTACCGCCGTACATCTCGACGTATCCGCGCTACGTCGCCGGCGCGCTGGTCGACGCCGGGGTGCCCGAAGCGCGGATCACGTACCACACGATCGACGCCCTCCGGGAGGAGCAGCGGCGCTGGCGCGATGTCGAGGACGCCGACCTCATGATCTACGTCGGCGGCATGACCGTCCCGGGCAAGTACGTCGGCGGCACACCCGCGGAACCCGACGAGGTCAGACGGCTCGCCTGGACAGCCGACGGCACGACACTGATGGGAGGGCCTGTCCGCTTCGGCGTCGGCGACGAGAACGCCGGCGCCCAGGAGACCGAGCGCGACGACCTCGACTACGACTTCGTCGCAAAGGGCGACGTCGAGGCGGCGGCCTACGACCTCGTCCACGGCGGCCTGGAGGGTTTTGGCGACCGGATGCGGAACAACGACGAGATTACGCGCTGGGCCCGGAAGGGCGCGTTCGTCGTCGAACACCACCCCAATCACCCGGAGTACCTGATCGCCGAGATGGAGACCTCGCGGGGCTGTCCCTACCGCTGCTCCTTTTGCACGGAGCCGCTGTACGGCGCGGATCCGAGCTTCCGGTCGCCGGACTCCGTGATCGGCGAAGTGTCGGCGCTCGCCGACCACGGCGTCACGGACTTCCGCCTGGGCCGCCAGGCCGACATCCTCGCGTACGGCGGCGACGGCGAGGAACCGAACCCCGACGTACTCCGGCAACTCTACGGCGGCATCCGCGAGGCCGTCCCGGACCTGGAGACGCTGCACCTCGACAACATGAACCCGATCACGGTCGCCGAGTGGCCGGAGAAGTCCCGGGAGGGGATCCGGATCATCGCCGAGCACAACACGCCCGGCGACACCGCCGCATTCGGCCTCGAATCGGCGGATCCGGTGGTCCAGGAGCAGAACAACCTCAACGTCACCGCCGAGGAGTGTTTCCGCGCGGTGAAGATCGTCAACGAGGAGGCCGGCTGGCGCCCGGGAGAAGATCCCGACGACGCGCTGCAGTACGGTGACGACGCGGGCCAGGGACTCCCGAAGCTGCTGCCGGGTATCAACCTCGTCCACGGCCTGCAGGGCGAGAGCGAGGAGACGTTCGATCACAACCGTCGGTTTCTCCAGCGCGTCTACGACGCCGGCCTGATCCTCCGCCGGGTCAACATCCGCCAAGTAATGTCCTTCGAGGGCACCGAGATGTCCGATACCGGCGCGGAAATTGCCCACGAGCACAAAAAACTCTTCAAGCAGTACAAACGGGAGGTCCGCGAGGAGATCGACAACCCGATGCTGAAGCGGGTGGCGCCGCCCGGGACGGTGCTGTCGGACGTCCACCTCGAGTACCATCAGGACGGCAAGACGTTCGGCCGCCAACTCGGGACGTACCCGCTGCTCATTGCGGTGCCGGGTGAGCGGCCGCTGGGCGAGGTGATCGACGTGACAATCACCGACCACGGCTACCGCTCCGTTACTGGTGTGCCGTACCCGCTGGACATCAACAGCGCGTCGATGGACGAACTCAGCGCGATCCCGGGCCTCGGGCAGAGCGGTGCCGGCGACATCGTCGTCGACCGGCCGTACGAGCGGGTGCCCGATATTGCCGGGCTCGATCGGTTCGTGACCGTCGGGTCCCGCGAAGGGGCAGACTGACCGGTTCACGAGAGAGCACCGGGGTGGACCGTCTGATCGGTCGGAGCGCCCCTCCACGAGCCCGTATCGTGGGTGGAAATAATACTGTCGGACGTAACTCTGTGTCACATCGTGATACTCTCCTGGCTGTATTCGTACGGTTGAACGGCTGAACGTGACGCGTGACTCCACGAAATTACGTCCGACAGTATAACTGTGTTCTCCCCTAAGGGACTCGTATGGACACGGAGCTGCACCTGCTCGACAGGGGCCGGATCGAAGCAGACCTGAACTTCGCGCTCGACGGCGAGGTCGTCGCGGTCCGGAGCAACCAGTCGCCGGAGCTGCGCTACGAGGGGTACGCCGTCTGGAACATGGTGATCGACCACCCGGAGGCGACGCTGCTCTGGGACACCGGGTCGCACCCGGAGGCAGGCGACGGCTACTGGCCTGCGCCGGCGTTCGAGGCGTTCGCACACGTGGACGCCGACGAACGGGACCTCGAAACCGCTCTCGACGACGTGGGGTACACCCTCGACGACATCGACGCTGTCGTCCAGTCGCACCTCCACCTCGACCACGCCGGCGGCCTGTACAACTTCGAGGGAACGGACGTACCGATCTACGTCCACCGCCGGGAGATCGAACACGCGTTCCTGAGCGCGAAGACGCCCGCGGGCGACGACTCGTACCTCCCGATGGACTTCGACCGGGACCTCAACTGGAACGTGATCGAGGGCGAGCGCCAGCTTCTGCCGGGGATCGACCTGCTGGAACTGCCGGGTCACACGCCGGGCCTGCTCGGCGCGCACATCCAGCGGGACGGCGACGATGACGTGCTGATCTGTGGCGACGAAGCGTTTCTGGCGCCGAACTACGAACAGGGCCGGGATATGGGGGCGAGTCTGCTGTACGACAACCGGGCGTGGGCCGAGAGCCTGCGGAAACTCAAGGAGATCGAGCGCCGCACCGGCGCGACGGTCATCTACGGCCACGATCCCGACCAGTTCGAACGGCTGTACGGGAACCTCTGAACGCCTCCACTCATACTGGTGGCTGTACTTCTTTTACTCACCAGTCTCTGCTAGACAGCCAGACGTGACTCCGTCCAGTGCCAGGACAGCCCATCGGCTGTGTCATGGCCCGACCAACGGGAGTTGGAACGGCATGGCGTACCTGAATCACGTCTGGCTGTCTCTCTGCGGAGACAGACCCCTTTTCGCCTGGTCGCCCAGATTCCCCGGCTCCACCTCCACCGCGGCAGTTGTCTCCCGGCCGCCGGAAAACGACGTGAGCGCGCGCTCCTTGCGGAAGTACTGCTCGCCGTCGGGGGTCGCGTACGTGAGGATAATCATGTTCTGCTCGTCGTCGGAGTACGTCCGCTCGACGAGCCACACCTGGACGTGCTCCTCGTTGCTCTCTCCGTCGTGTTCAGTCATGCGTGCTTGTTCGTTGGGTGTCACAAAATGGGTAGCGATTGCTAATACTGGTGGCTGTAATTCTTTTCTCAATTCGAGTTTTCACGTACTTACAGCCACCAGTATAAGCGTACAGCTCGGGAGTTGGCCTTGCGACGGCAACATGATCCGCATCGAAGAAAGCCCTTGGCACGCTCGACCCTCCGGGACTTGCTGCGGTCCTCACTCGCTTCGCTCGTTGCGGTCCTTACGGCGTCCGGGAGAGTCGAGCCGGCCTCGCCCTTTCAGTCCGCCAGGACATAGACAGTGAGGCCGGCAGAAACACAGCAGCTGTGGCATCGAGCGAAACCACTTCTCAGACGAACGCAAGCGGTACCATCAGGAGCACACCGAGAACGATGCAGCCGACGAGATCCGGCGTCCCGCCGCAGGGGAGCCCCTTCCTGAGATGGGTCGGCTGGAATTAATACCCGAACGCTCGGTGCGTCCGTGAGGGTCGGCGGCTCCACTCCGCCCGATAACACCCGTCTCACCTGCCGTAGCAGGGTGTCGAGCCCAGCGGGGAGACGGACGGTATCAGGGACACCGAACGCCGCGCCGCCGACTGGGCGGAGACCCGCCCGGAGTGGGGGCTGGCCGGCAACGCAGCGTTCGTGATCGGCCCCCGGCCACTCACCGAGGGCCTGGATCTGGACGGCCGGTCGTTCCTGCACTCCTATGACTGGTCGACCGACCCCGACGGGGAAGCGCTCGAGGCGATCGTGGCGGGCCCCATGGTCGTCACGCAGTGGATCAACACGCAGTATTACTTCGCGACGGTCGACAACGCGGTGTACGGCAGCGGGTCGAAGGTGACCCACAACCCCGTCGGCAACGTCGGCGTCTACCAGGGCAACGGCGGCGACCTGATAACGGGCCTCCCGCTGCAGTCGCTGTTGAGCGACGACGAAACGCCCTACCACCAGCCGCTGCGCCTGTCGGCGGTCATCCACGCCCCGCTCGAACGCGTCAGCGAGATCCTGGCCGACCACGATACAGTGCGGGAACTGCTGGACAACGACTGGCTCTCGCTGACGGTCGTCGACCCGGAGCAGGATCGCGACGCGTTCCACTACGAATCCGATCTCAGCTGGACGCCGGCGTCCGAGCCGACAGTTGCCGATCCGGAGGACGGATCGATCAGAACACCTAATCACGACCAGTCCGTTACTCGCGGACGAATGATCGACAGGAGGAACTGTTGATGCAAATATTCGAGGGAACCATACTCGCAGGGGAATCGTTCGAGCCAGTCCGGGGAGAACTCGTCGTCGAAGACGGTCGCATCGCAGCCGTCGATGAGGTGCAAACAGCGTCAGCCGACATCATCGTGCCGGCGTTCGTCAACGCGCACACCCACCTCGGGGACTCAGTGGCGAAAGGAGCGGCCGTGGGGCTGTCACTTGAGGAGGCAGTCGCACCGCCCGACAGCCTGAAACACCGGGAGCTGGCGGCTGCCGACCGGGCCGAACTCGTGACGGCGATGCGCCGGACGCTCCGGTACATGGGACGGACCGGCACCGCCGCCTGTCTCGACTTCCGGGAGAACGGTCCATCCGGGGCACGTTCGCTCCGCGATGCAGCAGAGCCCACCGACGTCGACCCGTTTATTTTCGGGAGCGGCGACCCGTCCGTCCTGGACGTCGCCGACGGGTACGGGGCGTCCGGAGCGAACGACGACGAGTTCAGCCAGGAGCGTGCCACAGCCGATGAGCGCGGGGTGCCGTTCGCCATCCACGCCGGCGAACCGGACGCCACGGACATCCACCCCGCACTGGATCTGGAGCCGGACCTGCTAGTCCATATGGTCCACGCCGAGCAGGAGCATCTCGACCGGGTCACCGAGCATTCGGTCCCGGTCGCAGTCTGTCCGCGTGCGAACACCGTTCTCGACGTCGGACGGCCACCCATCCGGGAGCTGCTCGACCACACGACAGTCGCACTCGGGACCGACAACGTGATGCTGAACGCCCCCTCGATGTTCCGGGAGATGGCGTTCACAGCGAAGCAGTTCGACGTGAGCGACCGGGAAGTGCTCCGGATGGCGACGGCGGCAGGCGCCGAAATTGCAGGCTTGGACTGTGGCGTTATCGAGCCTGGCCGGCGGGCGGCGTTCACCGTCCTCGACGGCGACTCCGACAACCTGGTCGGCGCAGCGGACGTCGATCCGGTACACGCGGTCGTTCGGCGCGCCACCGGGCTCGACGTCAAGGAAGTCGTGTTATAGAGTTTGTCCTGGAATCGATGGCGGCGCTCTCTCATACTGGTGGCTGTACGTACGTGAACACTCGAATTGAGAATCCAGACGGAACGGGTCTGTCTCCACAGATATACAGCCAGACGTGACTCCGTACAGGGCCAGGACAGTCCATCGGCTGTGTCTGGCCCCGAACAACGAGATCCGGGACGGCACGGCGTGAGTGAATCACGTCTGGCTGTCTAGCAGAGACTGGTGAGTAAAAGAATTACAGCCACCAGTATCAGTGGGACTGCTATAGCCGGTTTTGTAAGGAATCCAGCTCCTTTTCAGCACGACGCTTGCTCGTTCCACCCGTGATGACAACCTTACCAGACGCAAAAATGAGGAGAATAAATGGGGACTCTGATGGACGATAAATCAGCCCAGGGAACTGTTCGGGCTCGTACTCTGTGGACTCCAAGCCAAGCAAAATGGACACCGCGGACAGATTAACCGTCTGTTCAAGATCACCGACGAAAACCGAAGTGACATGGCTAAAATCGTACGATGGAACATCCACATCGATTCTCTTTAAAACCTCACGGAACGTGGACTCTGCTTTCTCAAGGGCATCCTTAGAGTCCGCCCCTCGGATTTGAAATGTACCTGTGCGATACACGGTGAAAGCAGGACTATCCTCGTTTAGACGAAGTGTGACGATACCGTCGCTAGTGAAGTTGACCTCAAGCGAATCACTCACCTCCGCTCTTATCTCGTTCACGAGAACGTTCAAATCCAACTCACGTCCTAAGCTACCGCTCCCCATTGTACTAACGATCTCTAAGCTCACGCGTCCTCACGGATGGTGGTAACGAATCCATCCACACTATCGTATCCTGATTCGATTGCCTCCAGTCGGTCGTTTGTGACCCGAATGAATCGAACGGGGAACCGGTTCCCATAATCCGGATTGTGCTGTTTCCCTTTAATCCGGGCCGCATACTCGTACTGATTTTCCTGGGTGTAGAAGAGAACCCAGTCGTCTCTATCAGCGTTTTCCCATGTTGATTTAATTGAGGACGTAAGACCCCATACGTGGGCGCAGGATCCCAAGTCTTCATCAATAAAGTTCGAATACATATCCCGAGGAACGCCTTCCAGTACCGTCTTACGGAGGTGTTCGAGTGCGCCCTTCCGGTCAGTCGCGGGGGGAAGGAAAAAGCCAGTCATATTCCGCTTTACTTCGCGCGCCGTATTTAACCCGGTGGAAAGTCACCAGGCCCTCAACCAATCCCAGAATCAGAGAACGGTATGGACTGGGATGAGTTTAGCGCGTGGTTCCGTCAAATCACCGCGAAAGTAGTAGTGACCCTCGGGATCTTTAGTATCCACTCGGACGTGACTCTGTTACATGCTACGAGGCAAGATCTGGCATCTCTCGCTGTGACACCGGTGATATGTGGGTTGGTGTCTTAACTAAATCACGTCCGAGTGGATAGCTCTCGCCGTACTCTTTAGAGGACTTCCTCGATGACCTCCATCTCATGTGAGTTCGAGATTTGTTCAGTATCCCACTGTGCGACGGTATCAATTGCTGAGTCCACTATCGCCTCGATCTCGTCCCAGTACTGTTCCGGGCTACCGTTTCGGGTGGCGAACCGTTCAGTGTAGAACCGGTCGAACAGTTCCTGAACCCGTCCAGTCTCTTCCCCGTCGCTACCTACAGTAGCACACCAACGGTGAATCGTTTCTGCGTGGATGTCTAAGTACAGGGAACTGAGAATCGCATTTAGACTGGTCTGTAGTGTTGTTACTTGTTCTGAAAGGTCCCGGTTGGAGTCGTGGTTAAGCTGTCTGGCCAGCGTGAGCACCCACGCGAGATGTGCCACTGGGGTTTCGATGTCAGAGGGGACCTCTGGGATTGGGATCGGCTTGGAGTATTGTCCGTCCATCACCCGCGCACTCTCCGTTGTTTCTGAGAAAATCGCTTTCTGCAGGTAGTAGGAGGCGCACGGGTGGTTTAGTGCTGCGTAGACGAACGCGATCTCCTCCGGTGTGCTGTCTGCAAGCGGCACATTTACGAGCTTCTCCGTGCCCACTACCGCTCCATTTGCGTCGATCCACGCCCGGAGTCGCGTACCACGAAGTACCTTCAACATGACCCGAGGAACGGCGTACTCGTTAACGGAGTCCTGGTGGTCACTGAGGTCCTTGTGCCAGATGTCCTCCAAGTAGAACTCCTGGACCCACGGGTTCTTGTTGATGTAATGGTCGTCTCCCTCGTCCAGTTTCTTCTTTTTACTGTCTGGGATGTACAACTGCCTCGTCGTGTCTTCGGTGGACATTACGTCGCCAAGACGACGGTCGTGGGAGCGCAGGCGCTCCAGAACATCGCTCTGGTCGTCAGTTATCGGTCGGAAGATGATGGTTTTCGAGTCCATCATGAATTCCTGATCCACCCACCCAAGGTGGACTGGCTGATTCGCAGTCGTACTCCGAAGGTCTCGACTCCGGTGTACAGTCGGGATACTTGTTTGGCCATTACCACCGAGAGTATTGACTATGGCAATCGTTTCGAGGTTCACTCCAACGAACCCGAGTCCGACGTCGGAGACATGCTTGAATTCGGTTTCTTCCAGTAACCGCTCCCGAATGTCAGACCACGAGCTGTAGAAGGCTATGCTCTTGTTGACAATGTAAGAGATGACTCCCTGGTCATGCACGAGGTCCAGTGCTCGTTCGTAGAACCACTCACAGGAGTCGTTCGTCCCTTGGCATTCGTATTTGGCCTCGTTCTTCAGCAAGGGTTCCTCTTCCGGGCTCACGGACGCCCCGTACGGTGGGTTGCTGATGATGACGTCAAACCCGCCGTATTTCATAAATACGAGCGGGAATTCGAGCGGCCAGTGGCACGCGTCCAGTTTGTCTTCTCGGAAGTCTTGACCGGCGTACTCCCGCTCGATGAGAACACTCCAATCGTCTGGGTCTGAGAAGTGTTCTCGGAGTTGGTCGAAAATCTTCTCAACGCCCTGCTCGTTGAGTGTTGGGCTATCCAACCGGGCCTTGTATTTGTACGTAGTGAACCCCTGGCTTTCCAGATATTCATCGATGGATTCAGGTATCCCATCCGAGATTTTGATGCTGAGCGTTGTAGAGGATTGTGGGGCCGCATTTAGACTGTCCCACGCTGCACTCACGTCGTCAACATGATCGGCCATTGTGAGCCGATTGTTGTTCGAGTCGCTCTGTGCTCCTGCGTACCACTCATCGAGGTCTTTTTTCAGATCGTCATGCCGACGTTCGAGCTCACGCTTCGTCTCTTTCTCGGGATCACTGGATTCCCTATAGTCACGAACATCCTCCCCGTACTGGCGTAGTTGGTCCTCCATCGTGGAAGAACCCAAGGTGTGCTGCTCGCCGGTTACTGCAGCGATTTCAGTAAACCCGAGGAGGCTGTTTCCGTTTCGGATGTTGAACGTGATGTCCGGCAAGGGCGGGATTTCGTCACGTTCGTCTACGGATGCACCTTCGGTCGTCTCTACTGGAGTCGCGCTGATCAGCCACAGCCACAGCCGTAACTTACAGATCTCCGTTGCCCCTTCCAGGATGTCCACACCGAAGATGTTCTGAGCAATGATTTGCCGTCGGAGTACGTACTCATTAGTGTTAGGTCGGCACATCGACCGCCACTCGAACAGTGTGTTCGCTACTGCGAGAGCAAATGAGCCGCTCCCAACTGCGGGGTCACACACCTTCAACCCCTGTAGCTTCGAATCCAGGTACTCCAAGACTTCTGGGGAGGTTTCGTACTCCTCGTAAAGGACGTCAAAACCGTCCTTCTGGTCAGATTCGATTAGCCCGATTTGATTCTCACCAGGCCGGTACAGGTCGTCAGGGTTGAGGGCTGTAGGTTCTTTTCCTTCGTTGAGGTCTTCGTCGATCTTCTCCAGTAAACCTTCCCACAGCGCTCGGCGGGCTTTGAAGTCGGTTATGTCCTCCCCTGTGTAGTACGCACCGACCTCACTGTTACCCTCGGAAAGCAGGTCGTTTCGCTCGGACGCGTCTAAATCACTAAGCCGGACGTCATCGCCGACTTTACTCACCGAAATGACGAACTTCTCATAGATGTACCCCAAGACCGCCGGAGTGAGGTTCCCGACGGTATCCGCTTCATCTTCGTCTGTCCCCTCCAGCCCGTCCAGAAGCCAATTGTACTCGTTAAGTTCGCTGATTAGTGCTTCCCAGTCAAAGTCCTCAACGACGAGTTCTTCGTCCTCAGAGACAATGGTCCCGTCCGTCGTGGTGAGATCCTCTGGCTGGAAAAGCCCCCCGTTCAGGTATGGGACGTGGAGCCAGTAAGACCCGGTGAATTTGACGTCATCGGTGTCTCGGGAGTTCAGCCGGTCGAAGAAGACGGTTCGGAGGAGCGTCCAGAAGTCGTCGTGCTCGTCCACAAGCGTACTGAACACGCGATCTGTTTTCCCCGGAACCATCTCCTTGGAGTCGTTTACCGGAATGACGACGCCACGTTCGACGAGGAAGTAGAGGAAAATCAGGCGGTCGATGAGTCGTTGAGCGGACAGAAGCTCCTCTTGCTTGCTGAGCGTGTATCCGCTCTCAGTGGTGAGAGAGCTTGCGAGGTCGGACCGGTGGTCCCACAATTCTCGGTAGAAGCGATCAACGACGTCCTTGTAGTCGAAGAGGGCGTTGATGTCTTCGGAAACCTGTTCCAGCTTATCGAGCTTACTTTCCGCCGTCGTACCCGTGTGGATGTCGGGATTGTAGATGAACTGGAAGTTCCCACGGGACGCACGGAATACCTGAACCCGGTTGGTTTCTGGGTCGAAGAACCAGAAGTACTGTAAACGGGTTCTCCGCTTCAGTTCCTGTGCGATCTTCTTTGGCGTATCCTGAGGGACCTCTGCCATGGAGAATTCGAAGTACGCAATCCGTACAGATCCCTGAATACTGAAGCGGTACCTGACGTCATGGTCTGAGTCGTACGTTACGGTGTCCGACGTAGGCTCTTCGAAGTATCCAGAATTGGTCAGGTACTCGTAGCCATAGCCGTCAGTTCCATCGCCCTGTGGTGTAGCGTCCAACGTCCTCGGGTAGTTCGTCGTATCAGTCATGGTCTTGGTATTTGATAACTGTCTTCACCTCGCTTTCTCCAGACTTACTCATCCCTTTCTCCGACATTTGAATAATTGTTTGCCATTCTGATGAGGTTCGGATCTCGTTGTCTGGGTTCGACATCCAGCCGTAGTCCTCCTCTTGAATTGACGACAGACTGTCTTCCAGGGTGTTCCGTTGGGGAACCGTGTACGTGTCCGCTTCCAGTCGCTCACGAATCGCTGAAAGCGTCTCTTTCATCTCAGGGTCAGAAACTACGCCCATTACCTCTTCGACCTGGTCAACTAACTGTGAGGCGGCACGGCCTAATTGACCTGCTGTAACTCTCTCGCGGTTGTACTGCTCCTGCCGTTCTTCTCGAATCTTTTCGATGGTCTCCTTATCACCGTCGGTGAGACCTTCTTCGTTTGAACCAGCTTTCACACTCCAATGTAACGGTGTCCAGGGCTTTACCGAAACGACATTGTGCCCCGCGACCCCATGTGGTTCGAGAGAGCGAAGCTCTCTCGTCATCACGAAAGGCGCAAAGCGCCTTTCGAACGACATGGACGCGGCCCGGCTTCCTCTTTCCGTTCCACGGTGGAGGCGGCGGGTCGGAGCAGTGCTGCGACCCGCGCTTACCAGACCTGTGCCGTGGATTGTCCCGCCGGTTTAATTCCCGGTGTTCTCGCGCTCTATCCCCAAGCGGGGAACGAGAGTTCAACCCGTTCGCGGTCGTCGTTCCCGAGTGCGGGGCGCGACGGCGGTACCGTCGCGCCACGGGAGCCAGTTTACTCGTGGCTCCTACCGACCTCGGCGTGTGCGAGGACGGCAGTATCTCGTATCCCGTGACGAACCGGCCTAAGTCTTGCGGTGTCCCCTGCTTCGCAACGCGCTTCCTCTCCGCCCTACCGCTCGCTTCGCTTGCGCTTGAGGACGGAGGCTCCGCGCTACCGCTTGCGTGAACTGCTGGGAGGACCACAGCCGCTTCAAGGCACTCTACCGGCTTCTTGACGGCATCAGCCAGACCGTCGATATCTACCGCACTACAGGCCAACAGTTCGATATAGCACTGAGTGGTTTATCGTCGCGGCAGGCAATCTGCATGAATTCCCGGAAATAACGCCGTTTCGAGAGCTCATACTCCGGAATAGCGGCCGAATGTTCGGGGGTCGTGGCCCTGAGGCGAAATCGACATCATCGCCCGCCGACCATACCCCAGCAAGACCGCCCCGCAGCTCGCGCTGGTCAGCGGACCGTCCGGGTAGCGAGCGATCTCGTCGAGTTGGGGTTCGACCCGGGCGGGTTCGCGTTCCCCTACGACGTGCTCGCGAACGCGGCCACGAGATCTCTGTCGAGCCGTCAGCCCGATCAAACCGCCGGAAGGAAGTCGATCCTGTGGGGGCCTGTCACGGACCCCACCAAATTTTGAGGATGTCGGTCGCAAGGTAGGACATGTTTCCCGAACACATCGAGACCGACTCGCTCGACCTGCGACAGCTCTCCACCTCGGAGGTGGATGTCTTCGAGCTGTACGAGCTGTTCGCCGCGGGATCAGACGGCGTCGAGGAGGTGTTCGAGTACGTCCCACAGGAGCCGTACGACACGGTGAAGGACGCCAGCGAACGCCTGGAAAAAGCCGAATCGAGGTGGGCCGACGGCGAGCAGGCCCAGTACGGCGTCTTCGCCGGCGACAACCTCGCGGGCTTCGCCGGGCTGTTCCCCGAGTGGGAACGGCGATCCGCCCGGATCGGGTTCATCGACCGGGTGGGCGGACAGTACGAGGGTCGACTGCGAAACTGGACGCCGCTGGGCGACGAGGTGGCTGACCACCACCGCTACTCCGTCACGCGCGAGGAGTATCGACGGTCGGATCCGTGACGCTGGCCTGGTGGCACCCAAAACACAGGACTGATCCGACGAACGGGGATAAACCGATAACGACGATACAAAATCCCTCGAATTACGAGAGGTGGCTGTCGATCGACTCAGCGGTCTGCTCGCCGACGCCCTCGACTGTCTGCAGCTCCTCCCGTGACGCCTCCCGGACACCCTCGACGCTGCCGAACCGCTCGAACAGTCGTTTGCGGGTTTCGGGGCCGACACCGGGAATCTCGTCAAGCGGCGTCGACACGTCGTCGCGGACCGTCTCGTGGTACTGGACGGCAAAGCGGTGGGCTTCGTCCCGGACCCGCTGGAGCAGGTGCAGGTGGGCGGCGTCGTCGGGCCAGTCGTAGCTCCCGTCGGGCGCCACCACGCGCTCCTCCGCTTTCGCGAGCGCGACCGCGGGCACCTCCCAGCCAGCCTCCTCGAAGGCGGACAGTGCAGCGTCGAGTTGCCCCCGGCCGCCGTCGATCAGCAACAGGTCGGGGTCGGGGCGGTCGTCGCGGCCCTCGACGGCCCGGTTTGCGCGCCACTGGACGAGCTCGCGCATGTTGGCGTAATCGTCGTTGGTTTCGGTCAGTTTCTTGCGCCGGTAGCCAGCCTTCTCGGGGTCGCCGTCGCGGAAGGTGACGTTGCTCCCGACGACGGCCCGACCCTGCGCGTGGCTCACGTCGACCCCCTCGATGCGATCGGCGGACTCGAGGCCCAGTGCGTCCGCGAGCGCGGCAGTCGCGCGGTCCTCCCGCCGCTGTTTGCTCGCGTTTTTCATCGCCAGATCGACCAGGGTCGCCTCGCGGCCCGCCCCGGGCACCCGGAGGTCGACGCCGACGCCCGCAAGCCACGACTCGACGCCCTCGCCGGCGGGGAGTTCGGGCGTCAGCACCACGTCCGGCAGATCGCGCTCCGCGTAGTACTGTGGGAGGAACGCGCCGAGCACGGCGCCGGCGTCGGTGACGCTTCCACCGTCTGCGGGGGTCGCGTCGGCCTGCGTCGCGTCGCCGGGGGGTTCCGCTGCAGCATCCATCGACTCGACGGCGAGGCCGCCGCCGTCGGGGATCGACAGCGAGTGCTGTTCGCGGTCGACGAGCTGACCGGCTTCCGCACGGAGGACAGCCACCGTCGCTTCCTCGCCGGCCAGCGAGACGCCGAGGACGTCGGTCCGGCGGCGGGTGTCCTCGGCAGTGCTGATCGCCTCTTCCCGCCGGTCGTGGAACGACTCGACCGCGTCCAGCGCGTCCCGGAGGTTCGCGGCCCGCTCGAACTGCTCTGCTTCCGCGGCGGCGGTCATCTCGCTGCGGAGCGGTTCGGTGAGGATCCCGGTCTCGCCCCGGAAGAACCGCTCGACAGCCTCGACATCCGCGAGATACTCCTCGGCGTCGATCTCGCCGGTACAGGGGGCGGTACAGAGCCCGATGTCGTAGTCGAGACACGGCCGGTCGCGGTTGGCGTACTTGTGGTCGGAGCAGCCGCGGATTCCGTAGGTCTGCCGGACCGCCTTGACGACGGTCTCGACGCGGCCTTTGTCGGTGAACGGGCCGAACACCGTCGATCCGCTGTCGGGGTCGCGAGTGATCCGTATCTGGGGTGCCTCGTGATCGGTGAGTTCGACCAGCGGGTAGGACTTGTCGTCTTTCAGCCGGACGTTGTACTTCGGCCGGTGGCGCTTGATCAGGTTCGCCTCCAAAAGCAGCGCCTGGGACTCGGTGTCGGTGACGGCGGTGTCGACGTCGTCGGCGCGAGCGACCATCTGCCGGATGCGCTCGCTGCGCGGGTCCGCGTACGAGCGCACGCGGTCCCGCAGGTCGACGGCTTTGCCGACGTACAGCACGCGGTCGCCGTCGAGGAACTGGTAGACGCCGGGCTCCCGGGGGAGGTCGCCCGCCTGCTCGCGGAGCGTCGCCACGTCCATCGCTCCCCCGTTGGGACTCGGCGCGCTTGAGCGCACCGACTGCGGCCCGCCCTGGCTCATACTGTCGGACGTAACTCTGCGTCACATCGTGACACTCTCCTGGCTGTATTCGCACGGGTGAACGGCTGAACGTGACGCGTAACTCCACGAAATTACGTCCGACAGTATCATACTGGTGGCTGTACGTACGTGAAAACTCGAATATCGGCTCGCCATCCCGACTCAAACGAGCCTTTGACCCTCGGGAAGGGCTTTATTATCCGGGAAGCAACCCAGAGATACAGCATGAACCGACGAACGTTCATCGGTCTCGCCGGTGCGAGTACAGCTGCGGTCGCAACTGCAGGGTGTCTCTCGGGTACTCTCGGGAGTACGGGGTCAGAGCCGGAGGAGATGTCGGTCGACGATGTGGAGAACCTCAACGTCGAGACGACCGACCGGAACACGATCGAGGTCCAGGGCGTCGGCGCGATCGGGACGGAGCCGAACAAGGCCGAGCTCTCGGCGGCAGTCGAGGCCAGCGACCGCGAGAACGCGAGCAACGTCGTCCAGGAGCTCGCGACCGGGAGCGAGCAGTTGACTGGGGCGCTGGAGGAGTACGGCATCCCGGCGGACAGTATCACGACCGAATGGTACTCGCTGGGTGAAAACTCCCGCAAAAACCGGTTCGAGGGCGAACACCGCTTCCGGATCGAGGTCCAGGACCCCGATTCTGTCGGTGAGGTGATCGATCTCATGGCGGACTCCGGCGCCGACGAGATCCGGCGCGTCAACTTCACGATCACCGACGACAAGCGCTCGACCCTGTACGACCAGGCGGTCGAGCGCGCGGTCGAGGACGCTCGCGAGGAGGCACAGCTGTACGCGACGGCGGCCGACGTCTCGCTGGGCGACCCGGTGTCGATCGAGACGAGCCAGCGCAACGTCAGCCCCCACAGGGCGTTCGAGTTGACTGCGGCCAGCGGGGACGCCGGCGCGCCGACGACCGAACTGGAAACCGGGCAGGTCACTGTCACGGCCACCGCGACGATCGAGTACGAGTTTACGGCCGGCGAGGAGGAGTAGCGGGCCGGTCGGCCGGCGAAGGTCCCGCGACCCGGCAGCGTTCAGTTCCAGCCCGACCCCGATTCCTCGGTGTTGCCGAAGCCATCATTGTCGGTGCTGCCGAAGCCGTCGTCGCTGGTCCCGTCGCCGCCGACGCTCCCGGCAGCCCCGGCGCCGCGGTCCGGGAAGATCGCCGCTTCGAGCCGCCGTCGCGTCTCGTCGCCGCCGACCGGGATCGCGCGATGACCGACGATCCGGACATCAGTTGCACGCACCGGTTCGTCCGGGAGACGCTGCGCATCTATCCGCCGGCGCCGCACACGCCGCGTGGCGCGACGACCGACGTGGGGATCGGCGAGTACGAACTGCCCAGCGGCACCGCCGTCATCATGCCGCAGTGGCTCCTCCACCGGTCGCCGGATCAGTTCGAGGAGCCGCTGGCGGTCCGGCCGGAGCGCTGGATCGACGGCTCGCCGGCCCACGAGTTCGCCTTCTTCCCGTTCGGAGGCGGTCAGCGCCACTGTCTCGGCCGCCGCTACGGGTTGACACTCCTCCGGACTGTCTTCCCGATCCTCGCGTCCGGACTCGCGTTCGAACCGTCGGCGCGGGACGTCGAGACATCGGCGGCGATCACGCTGTACCCCGTCGACGGCGTCCCGCTGCGGGTCGGCTCGGCGTAACCGTCGATTCCCGGAGGATACAACACGGCCGGCGACCAAGCGGAGGTATGACCGACGAGGAGACCGTCCGCGTCTGGCTGGTCGAACGCGAGTACAACACCAAGGGAATGATCTCCCTCGTCTACGCGACCACCGACGGGGATCGGTACCTCCGAAAACAGTTCTCCGAACAGATGCTGACAAAAAAGGACGTGACAGCAGCGATCGACGCCGAAGCCGACCGGCTCGAACCGACCCACGACGACGACCGGGAGCGCTTCGCGGCGGAAGCTCGGCGGATGGCCGACCAGCACGACCCCGAGGATCCAGTTTAACGCTGTCGTTGCCCGGGAGTTCCCAGAACTTACTGCAGCTCCCCACCCAGCATGAAAACTCCCGCGCGTTCGACCATCCGTGTTCCGAATGGATTCGCTGCGCTACTCGTTCGGAACGCTGCCGGCGAGCGCCTCGGGGCTTTCATGCTGGTCTCATACTGGTGGCTGTAATTCTTTTACTCACCAGTCTCTGCTATCTGCGGAGACAGACCCGTTCCGCCTGGATTCTCAATTCGAGTTTTCACGTACGT
>PXSQ01000060.1 GCA_003022725.1 Halobacteriales archaeon SW_7_65_23
CTGGATATTGGCGCGAACAACATCGTCGCCTGTACAACCACAACCGGCCAGCAGTATCTCTACGAGGGGCGCGACCTCTTCGAGCGGTTCCGCGAGACGACCCGCCGAATCGCGGACCACCAATTGAAGGTCAAGCGCGAAGAGGGGCGGTACACGTCGACGCGGATTCGACGACTGTACCGCCGACGGACGCGACGGCGCGATCACGCGATGGACGCGCTGGCCCGCGACCTCTTCGAACGACTATACGCGGAAGGTGTTTCGACGGTGTACATCGGCGACCTCACCGATGTGCTGGAAACGCACTGGTCGGTGCGAGCGAACGCGAAGACGCACAACTTCTGGGCGTTCCGGGCGTTCATCAACCGTCTATCGTACACCGCCGAAGAGTTCGGTATCACCGTTCACCTGCGCTCAGAAGCGTGGACAAGTCAAGAGTGTCCGCAGTGCGGTTCGACGGAGGACACGACACGGCATCAGGACACGCTCACCTGTCCGTGTGGCTTCGAGGGTCACGCGGACCTCACCGCGTCAGAGACGTTCCTCCGACGCAACGAAGCAGACGTACCACGGCCGATGGCACGGCCCGTATGCCTCAAGTGGGACGACCACGACTGGTCGGGGACACCATACCCTCACGAAAGTCCCAACGAGGAGCATACAGACCAGAGTATCCTACGGCCGGCGTAGGAGAACGTTGCCTCCGTGGGGGTTCGGTATGAGCTGAGACCCCCAACGCGAGGAATCCCACGGCTTCAGCCGTGTGGAGGATGTCAACCAGTGAAGGCGGCCAACGCACAAACGGGCCGAAAAGACCATTCATACGGTCGTGCGTGATTATTTTCAGCACCGGGTCCTAATATCGGCAGTTTCGCGGGCTAAAACGCCCAACGCGCGACTCTATAGCGGTAAAGAGTCACGCACGACCGTATCACGGTCAGCGACTCCGTCCGCGTCGACGAACTGCACAACGTCATCAAGTTCCGGACGGACCCGGAGCTGTTCGACGAACTGCCAGCCACCAGTATCATAACCCCGATCAGAGCTTGTTTTCGGCGTCTTCGGCGAGTTCCTTCATCCGCTTGCCGACGCGGCCGGCGTCGGAGAACTCGTCCTCACTCATCGCGTTCGCTAGGGCGTTGCCGAGCACGAACACTGCGTGCTTGTGCTCGCTTTTCGACATGTGGACGTCGTCCGGTGTGACGTTGATCTCCTCGTACTGGGCGAAGAGATCGTCGTCTACCTGTTCGAGGTCCTTGAAGTACTCCATGATAATGACCATCTGTTCGTGGAGTTCGAGGAGTTCGTCTTTGTGCATGACTGACTAGTAGACCTGTATCGGCTTAAGTATGTTTCCAACGCGACTCCCTGTCGCGCCAGAGCAGTCGCTGGGACCCGACGAGCGCGAGGCACCTGGTTACTGGAGGGTCTGCACCCGGACGAGCTACTGCGTTCCCCGAAGAGTCATCAGAAGACGTATTCGTCGTCGTGGCCCATCATGCCGTCGTCTTCGTACCCCGGTTCCTCCTCGTCCTCGACAGGGCCGCTGGTCTTGTAGGCTTTCAGCCCCGTCGCCAGCAGGTCCTCGATCGCCTCCTCGCGGTTGAGAAACTCGCCTTGCTCGACGAGTTGGGCGATCTGCATCTCGAGATGTTCCGGTATCGTGATCTCTACCTTTGGCATCGCAACGTGAAGGGGTTTGATTGAGGGGTAGTTAAACCTGACGGGGGACGTGTTCCGCCGCTAAGGCGCCCGGTTGTTCCCATCGACTCCTGATTCAGCCAGAGGAGGAGTGATCACTCGCTGCCCGGTTCACTGGCAGTTGGCCCGGCAGTATAGTCAGGCTGATACCGGGGGAGTCCTAACCTCCGGGAGATGGATTCGACGCGGAGCGAGAGTCGGCCGCTGGGCGACGCGCCCGACCGGGTCGTCGTCACGGGGTGTCCCGTCGACAGCGTGCCGGTCAGGACGACCCTCAACGCGCTCAAGCGCCCGCGGCTGGGCTGGGCGGATCCGACGGGGCTCGTCGCCGCCGGCGGGACAGCAGCCGTCGTCACTGCATCGGGCCCGGATCGGTTCGAGGTGGTCTCCGGACAGGCCGGTACGGTGTTCGACGAACTCGAGACCGACGGGACGTTGCCCGCAGCCGCCAGGCCGCGGTTCTACGGGGGGTTCGCGTTCACGGACGATCACACGGACCCTGCCCGGAGCGACCCCACCGGAACCGGAATCTGGCGTGGGTTTCCCGCCGCGAAGTTCGTGCTTCCGGCGGTACAGTTCGCGATTACGGCGGAGGGCGCGTGGCTGACGACGGCCGCGGCCGGCCCGGACGCGGGTGCGACGGCACGCGACCGCCTCGACCGCTGGCGCGGCCGCATCGACGCCATGCCTGCGTTCTCCCTCTCGACTCCTCCGGGTATCCGGGGCCGGGAGTACGAGCCTGCGCGGGCGGCGTGGCGCGACCAGATCGCGGCGGCGATCTCGCGGATCGAGGCGGGACAGCTCCGGAAAGTCGTCCTCGCCCAGTCGCTGTCGGTCAGGCTCGGCGGGACAGTGCGGGTGCCGGACGTGCTCGCGCGGCTGGGGGAGGTGTACCCCGACTGTTATCGCTTCCTGTTCGAGCCGACCAGCGGCGGCTCCTTCTTCGGCGCGACGCCGGAACAGCTCGTGACCGTCCGCGGGACAGACGTCGAGACGGCGGCGCTGGCCGGCTCGACCGGCCGGGGCGAGACCCGGGCCGAAGACGAGTGGCTCGCGAGCGAGCTCCGGAGAAGCGAGAAGAACAACCACGAACACGACCTCGTGGTCGAGGCGATCCGCGAACAGCTGGCGGGACTGACCGACGACATCGAGACCGGCGAGCGGGGTATCCGCCAGCTCGCAACCGTCCAGCACCTCCAGACGCCGATCCGAGCCTCGCTGCCCCACCGGGAACACGTACTCTCGCTCGTCGAGGCGCTGCATCCGACGCCGGCAGTCGGCGGCCTGCCGCCCGGACGCGCCCTCGAGACCATCCGCGAGACGGAAGCGTTCGACCGTGGCTGGTACGCGGCGCCGGTCGGCTGGTTCGACGCCGACGGCGACGGCACGTTCGCGGTGGCGATCCGTTCGGCGGTCACGCGCGAGCGGGAGGCCCGGCTGTTCGCTGGCGCCGGCATCGTCCGCGACAGCGACCCCGATATCGAGTGGGACGAACTGCAGCTGAAGTACCGCCCCGTGCTCGACGAACTGGTATGACAGCTCCGAACCGCGCCACGCTGTGGGGTGAAACGCTGGTCGGGGAGCTCTCGTCGGCGGGCGTCGACGCCGTCTGCCTGGCCCCCGGCAGCCGCTCGACGCCGCTCACGCTCGCGTTCGCCGCCCACGACGGCGTCGAGACGTTCTCGCACCTCGACGAGCGCTCCGCGGCGTTTTTCGCGCTCGGTCGCGCCCGCGTGACAGGGCAGCCTACCGCCGTTGTCTGCACCTCCGGCACAGCGGCGGCGAATTTCCACCCGGCGGTGCTGGAGGCCAGCGAGAGCCGCGTGCCGCTGCTGGCGCTCACGGCGGACCGGCCGCCGGAACTGCAGGACACCGGCGCGAACCAGACCACCGATCAGGAGAAGCTCTGTGGCGACGCCGTTCGCTGGTATCGGACGCTCCCGGAACCCGAAGCGGACGCCCGCAAGCTCCGATCGCTCCGGGTGACGGCCGACCGTGCGGTCGCCGAGGCGACGGGGACCCCGCCCGGCCCAGTGCACCTCAACGTCCCGTTCCGGAAACCGCTCGAACCGACGCCAGTCGAGGGGGACGTCCCTTCGGACCTCGCGGAGACAGCCCCGCTGGGTGCTGGAGGGCGCGAGGGGCCGTTCGTCCGCACACAGCGCGGCGAGTCGACGCTGCGGGCGGAGACAGTGGCGGAGCTGGCAACGGCGGTCGAGGCCACCGACCGCGGGCTGCTCGTCACCGGCCCGGCCGACGCGCCGACGCCGAGCCGGGACGCGCTCGCCGGCCTCGCGGCGGCGACCGGCTTCCCCGTGCTGGCGGACCCGCTGTCCGGCCACCGGTTCGGCCCCCACACCGACCAGGAGGGAGTTACCGTCTGTGGCGGCTACGACTCGTATCTCGACGCCGACGGCGCGGTTCCGGAACCGGAGCTCGTGTTCCGGTTCGGCGCCTCGCCCACCTCGAAAACGCTCCGGAAGTACCTGGCCGGAACGGGCGCACGACAGGTGCTCGTCGACCCGGCGGGTGGCTGGCGCGAGGCGGAGTTGACGGCTACCGATCTGGTCGCCGTCGACCCCGATCCGGTCGCAGAACCGCTCGCGGACGCGGTCGACGCTCCCGGTGACAGGGAATACAGGCACACCTTCGAACGCCTGGAGGAGCAGTACTGGGACGCCGTCGCCGGCGGTGCTGGAGCGACTGCCAGGGGAACTGGTGACGAAGCTGCTCTCTTCGAGGGTGCGATCCTGCACACGGTGGCAGCGAACGCCCCGTCAGGAACGACACTGGTCGTGTCCAACAGCATGCCTGTCCGGGACCTGGACAGGTTCGGCAAGCCCCGGACGGCGCCAGTCCGGGTGCTCGGCAACCGCGGCGTCAGCGGCATCGACGGCGTCACCTCGACGGCGCTGGGCGCCGGCAGCGCCGCCGACGGCCCCCTCGTACTGGTTATCGGCGACGTCGCGTTCTACCATGACATGAACGGGTTGCTGGCGCTCCAGCGCTGTGACGTCGACGCGACGATCGTCCTGATCGACAACGACGGCGGCGGCATCTTCCACAAACTCCCGATCGAGTCGTTCGACCCGCCGTTCACCGAGCAGTTCCGGACGCCACACGGCCTGGATTTCGAGCCGGCTGGAGACATCTACGAGTTCGGGTTCGAGCGGTTCGACGCACTCGGTCCGTTCAGTGAGCGGTTCGTCGACGCCGTCGGTTCGGGCGGGACGACCGTTCTCTCGGTGGAACTGGACGCCGAACGCAGCCACCGTCGCCGCGAAGCGATCCACGAGGTCGTCTGCGAGGCACTCTCGTCGGAGGAGTGAGCACGATCGGCCCGGCTGTGCCTTCATACGGTCGTGCGTGATTATTTTCAGCACTGGGATCCAATATCGTTGGTTTCACGGGCTGAAACGCACAACACGCGATTCCATAGCGGTAAATAGTCACGCACGACCGTATCAGCCAGCACTCACGGGCCGGATCGCGACCCGCGTCAACAGCAAGAGCCCGAACGGGAACACGACTGCCACCATGGCAAAAAAGGCGC
This sequence comes from Halobacteriales archaeon SW_7_65_23, assembly GCA_003022725.1. Lineage (GTDB taxonomy): Archaea > Halobacteriota > Halobacteria > Halobacteriales > Haloarculaceae > Halovenus. The sequence goes on from PXSQ01000060.1 coordinate 5,255, forward strand.
GGATGCTGGCGACGTCGACGCCCGCCCACAGCATCGTCACCGGGAGCAGGATCGACCAGATCCCGAACACGGCGATGCCGACCTCGGGGACGCTCTGGAGGAAGGCGATCACCATGATCACACACATCGCGACCGTGAGGTTGACCGCCAGCGGGAACTGGGGGAGGAGCGCGCCGAACAGCAACACCGAGTAGACGACGAACGTGATGCTGAGCAGGATGAGCGCCCGCTGGCTGGCGAACATCCGGCCGTGCCTGTAGCGGTCGCCGTTTCGGTTGACTGCGAACGAGCCGTCGGTGTCCCAGACCTGCCAGTTGTCGCTCCTGCTGTCTGCACCTTCGCCCGGCGTACTGTCGTACCAGGAGTCGTTGCCAACGTGTCCGCCACGCCCGCCCACGCGCTGGCTGTTCGCCGTTCCACCGCTCCCCGTCGCGGTGCCAGCCCCGCTTGCCGATCCGGTTGATCGGGACCCTGACGACTGCGAGTTCGTGGACCCCCCACTGGAGGTCGTCCCGGCCGCAGTCCCCGAGGACCCCGCGTTCGACGCCGTAGTGGTGCTGTCCGGCGACTCCTCAGCCTCGACGAACGCGTCGTGGCCGAGTCTGTCGTACCGGGCACGGTCTTCCTCGTCAGTGAGAACGTCCCGTGCTTCGATCAGGCGTTTCGTCCGCTCGCTTGCGTCCGCGTCGTCGCTGACGTCCGGGTGGGTCTCTTTGAGTTTCTCCCGGTAGGCCTGCTCGATTTCCTCCTCTGATGCGTCCGTCGAGACGCCCAGCAACTCGTAGTAACTCTCTACCACAGCTGATCGGTGTCCACCCTGTTCGTGTCAGATATACTAAATTTATAGCGACCGTTGGCTGCGGGGATACCCGGCCCGTTCAGTTTCCGGTGTCAGCCCGTGAAACTCCCGAGAATGCGATGCGACTCCGAAAATAATCACAACAATCACTATCACAGGCGGATCTGAACGTCGTTCCCTCCCGTTCGTCGAACATTTATTGTTGTACCGGCCGAGGGGTGAGCCAATGTTTCGATTCGGCGATTCAGAGGAGGCAAGAGAGCTGGCCGGCCGAGCAAAAGCGTTGATGGAGGAGGTAGTTCTCCCCGTGGAGCGCGAGATCGAGGGCGGGACGAAGATATCCGACGACGACGTGGCGGCCCTCCGCGAGGCGGCGCGGGAGTACGACGTCTACGCGCCGCAGATCAGCGAGGCCCACGGTGGCATGGGGTACGACTTCGACGACTTGCTGCCGACGTTCGAGCAGGCGGGGCGGAGTCTCCTCGGCCCGATCGCGATGCGCGTCGACGCGCCCGACGAGGGCAACATGCACCTGCTGGAGATGCACGGGACCGAACGACAGAAAGAACAGTACCTCGACCCGCTCGTTGCCGGCGAGATTTCGTCGGGATTCTCGATGACTGAGCCGATGCAGGGCGCCGGCTCGGATCCGAAGATGATCCAGACGACCGCCCGGAAGGAGGGTGAGGAGTGGGTGATCGACGGCCACAAGTGGTGGACTACGAACGGCGTCGAGGCCGACGTGTTGCTCGTGTTCGCTCGGACCGACGAGGACGCACACCCCTACCAGGGCTGCTCGGTGTTCATCGTCCCGAGCGACACCGACGGCGTCGAAATCGTACGGGACATCCCGCATATCGGCGGCGGCCCCACCGGCAGCACCCACGCCGAGATCAAGTACGACGGCGTCCGCGTGCCCGGGGAGAACCTGCTCGGGCGGGAAGGTGCTGGCTTCACGCACGTCCAGGAACGACTCGGCCCGGCCAGGCTGACACACTGCATGCGCTTTTCAGGGATGGCGATGCGCGCCCTGAGCATCGCGCGGAGCTACCTCGACGAGCGTCAGGCGTTCGGGATGTCGCTCTCGGACAAACAGCACCCGCGGTTCGAGATCGCCCGGAAGGAAACTGAACTCCAGGCAGCGCGGTCGCTGGTCCGGCAGGCGGCCGACGCTATCGCCGCCGGCGAACAGGCCCGCCTGGAGGTCTCGATGAGCAAGGTGTTTACCGCGAACGTTACCCAGGAGGCGATCGATACCGCCCTCCAGTTCTGCGGCGGCAACGGGATCGGCAAGGATCTCCCGCTCGCGGACTTCTACGAGAGCGTTCGCGCGTTCCGGATCGTCGACGGCGCCGACGAGGTTCACCTTCGCACCATTGCCGACCGGCTCTTCGAGGAGACTGATCCGGACGAACTCCAGCCTCTCACGCGGTTCGAGGAGTGAGTTCCATCGCAGGCCACGTGGTAGCACGCCTCACACAGGTATTTTGTACCAGATGGCAAACTCCGTCGTATGCCTGGACCAGTGTTTCTGGACGGCGAGGCGGTATCGTTACGGACCATCGAGGAGGAGGACCTGGAGTTCCTGCAAGAGGCGATCAACCACCCGATGGTGTGGCGCGGCATCGGCCGGCCGGACCCGGTCAACGCCGAGCAGGAACGGGAATTCTTCGAAGAGGTCGTCAGCGGCGACGGGGAGATTGCGCTGCTCGTCACCCGGGACCCCGACACACCACTCGGTACTGTCGGTCTCACCGTCAAGAAGGAAGCACGGCGGGCGGAGCTCGGGTACTGGATCGCGCCGCAGCACCAGGGCGAGGGGTATGGGACCGAGGCAGCCGGCCTGCTGGTCGACTTCGGCTTCCGCCAGCGCGGCTTCCACCGAATCGAAGCACGGGTCTTCGAGTTCAACGACGCCTCGCAGGGCCTGCTCGAATCGCTCGGATTCACCCTCGAAGGTACGCACCGCGAGGGGCACTACGTCGACGGCAGCTATCAGGACACGCTTTGGTACGGTGTCCTCGAGGAGGAGTGGGACGACAGCACCTACGACGGCATATGAGGACGCTGGCAATGGTGGGAGTCGGAGAGACAGTTCGGTCTACAGCGGTTCCTCGCCGTCGATGATCCGGAGCGCGCGGTCGGCCAGCGCGGGGACGGCGTGCTCCATCGCCGGGTACATCGGATCGTCGGCGTTGCCCTCCAGGTACCGGCGGTAGAACATCTCGCCAAGACCGGCGAGTTTGTACACCGCGAGCGCCCGGTAGAACCGCTCGCGTTCGAACGTCAGTCCTGTCTGGGTCTCCCAGCGGTCGACCAGATTCTGACGCGTCGGGTAGTCCGGGTGTTCGACGAAGCGGTTCGCCAGGTGGCCGACCGCCGGCTCGGGGTCGTCCTCGTCGCGCCAGTACGACAGCATCCAGCCCAGATCCGCACGTGGATCCCCGAGGGTACAGAGCTCCCAGTCGAAGACGGCGACCAGTTCCACCGGCTGCGACTCGCCGAACATCACGTTGTCGAGCTTGAAGTCACCGTGTGCGAGCGTGTGGGGGTGTGACTCCGGGCAGTTGTCGTCGAGCCACTCGCCGACCTGCCGCAGTTCCGGCACCTTCCGGTCCTCGGCGGTCACCTCGAACGCCCAGGCGAGCTGTTGCCCCCAGCGCTCGACCTGGCGCTCCGTGTACCCCGCGGGCCGGCCGAACTCCCCGAGCCCAACCGCCCCGTAGTCGAGGTCGTGGATCGCAGCCAGCGTGTCGACGAGTTCGGTCCCAATCCGCTCACGGCTCTCGGGGTTGGCGAACGCCTCGGGCTCCTCGTCGCGGAGCACTACACCCTCGACGCGGTCCATGACGTAGAAGTCGCTCCCGATGACCGACTGGTCGTCGCAGGCGGCGACCGTCGGGGGGACCGGCACGCCGGTGTCCTGTAGCGCGTCGATCACGCGGTACTCCCGGAGCACGTCGTGGGCGGTGTCGGCGGTTTCGCCCGGCGGCGGTCGCCGGATCACCAGTTCGCGGTCGCCCCAGGTAACGAACAGCGTCTCGTTGGAGTGGCCCTGCTCGTGCCGCCGGACGTCGTACGGTTCGGCGGGGCCCAGCCGATCGGTGAGAAAGTCCGCGAGCGCATCCACGTCGACGAGTCGCTCGAAGTAGTCATCGGACATTGCTGGTGGATTGCACTGCCCCGGGCAAAAAGATCCGGGCCGGCAGTTGCTTCGCCCGCAGAAACGATGGCGAGGGTGAATCAGCGCAGTTTGAACCGGTTGTCCTCACCGGCGAACGTGCTCGCGATGCCAGCGCCGAAGGCGTAGGCCAGCCGGCGCGAGCCGCGGCCCAGGCGGTCGGTGATACCATACTGCGGCTGGAACCGCTGGACGATGACCGGTTTTCCCAACTGCTCCTCCAGCTTGTCCGTGACGTCGTCGCGGGTGCCGAGTTCGTCGACCAGCCCGATTTCGGCGGCTTCCTCGCCCAGGTAGACGCGAGCCTCGGTGTCTCTGACGTCAGCGGGCTCCAGCTCCCTGCGGGCGGCGACGTTCTCGACAAACTGGTCGTAGTAGTCGTCGACGATTCCCTGGAGGTACTCCCGCTTCTCTTCTTCGAGTTCCTTCAGCGGAACGCCCGCGTCTTTGAACTCACCAGCTGTCAGCTGTTCGTACTCGATGCCGAGCCGGTCGGCGAGGTCGGCGGCGTTCACGCGCGAACCGATGACGCCGATCGAACCGACGATGCTGCCGTTGCGGGCCCAAATCTCGTCGCAGCCGCTTGCGATCTCGTACCCGCCGCTGGCGCAGGTGTCGGTCGCGTAGGCGATGGTCGGCCCCTCGAAGCGTTCCGCCGCGAGCTTGATGTCCTCGCTGGGGACGATCTCGCCGCCGGGCGTGTTCAGGTGGACCAGCAGCGCTTGGACGCTGCTGTCGGCGTCTGCCCGCTCGATCTGGTCGACCAGCCTGTCTGCGGCAGCGCCGATCGGCGCCGAGCCGATCGGGCCCCCGCTCTCGGATCGGCTGATCGGCCCAGCCACGCTCACCTCCGCGACGTTGTAGGATGGTGCGACACTGTTTGCGATGTTACTCGCGACTCGGAGGCACACCGGGACGAGGGCCAGCAGCGCGACGATGCCGAGGAACTCCCGGGTGGAGCTGGGGTACTCGACCAGCAGTGCCCACCCGGCTGCGATCGTTGCGACGGCGATGGCCAGAAACAGGACGACTCTGGCGAGTGATCTCAGAAACGTCATGCCCGTTGCCTGGGTGCCCTGCGGCATAAATCCCGCCCTGTGGGGGTGACGGGTAGTGCTCATACTGGTGGCTGTACGTACGTGAAAACTCGAATTGAGAATTCAGGCGGAAAGAGTCTGTCTCCGCAGATAGACAGCCAGACGTGATTCAGGTACGCCATGCCGTCCCAACTCCCGTTGGTCGGGCCATGACACAGCCGATTCCTGGCTGTATTCGCACGGTTGAACGTGACGCGTGACTCCACGAAATTACGTCCGACAGTATGAGTAAAAGAATTACAGCCACCAGTATCAGCCGCGACTCACAGGGATCACGTCAGCGGCAGGACAGGGACTGCCGCACACCCCTCATCCCCGACAACGGAAGGGACCGTCGCGGAGGGTCGGCCCACTCAGAGCAGGCCCGTCTTCTGCAGCTTCATCAGGTCTTCGGTGTCCAGCGTCTCGCCTTCCTTGAACTTCTGGTAGATCTCCTCGGCCTCCTCGCGGGCGGCCTCCTGTTTCTCCTCGCGCTGCTCGCGCTCTTTTTCCTCTTCTTTCTTGTCGAGTTCGCGCAGGCGCTTCTGGACGCGCACGAAGTCCTCGTGGTGCTGGTCTGCAGCCTCCTGCACCTCGACGAACTCCTCGTGTTTCTCGTCGGCGTCGTCGCGGATCTCGTCGGCCTCGCGGTAGGACTCGATCATCTTGTTGTGGTGCTTCTGGGCCTCGTCGGCGAGTTCGGTCACCTTCTGGTGGTGCTTCGAGGCCTCGGCGCGCACCTCCTCTGCCTCCGCTTCGAGGTCGTCGAGCTCGTCGTTCTGTTCGAGTTTCTCCTTTTTGCTCTGGAGCTTCTCGCGCTTGTCCTTGATCTTCTCGATGAGTTCGCGCTCCTCCTCGGCGTCGAGGACTTCGGTCTGCTGTTTGAACTCCAGGTCCTCGATCTCCTCCTCGAGCTCCTCGATCTGTTTGCCCTCGTCGAGCTTCAGATCGTCTTTCATCTCCTCGAGGTTGTCGAAGAGTTCGTTTGCCTCCGCGTTCAGCTCGTTGCGCTTCTCCTTGTGCTCCTGGACCTCCTCGTTGAGCTGGTCGCGCTTCTCGCGGTGCTCCTGGGCTTCGTCGACCTTCTCGCGGGTCTTCGCGTTGAGTTCGTCGCGCTCGGAGGCTTTCTCCGAGGCGAGCTGGTTGAGCTCGTTGCGTCGGTCACGAAGCTTGCCGGCGAGCTTGATCAGTTCGCCTTTCGATTTCGTCTCGAGGTCCTCTTCCGTTATCTCTACGTTGTTTGATTCGTCTAACACTTTTGCCATGGGTAACCCTCAATGCCATGTGCGCCGCAGGTGACGGCAGTACAACTACTCGTAAATGGCCAGCGCCGATAACAAGTGTTCCCTGTCATGTCGGGCGGTGGGCTGTACTGCCGGAACGCCTGCGGCGTTCTGGTATTTATTTATTCTCCCTGTAGAGGATTTAAACATTCCGGTCAAATCCGCCCGTGTTTCTCACTACCATGCGATACGTAGCCCCACGGTCGGCTCCGGACGTGACCGTAATCTAACTCTTGATCGCGCGTACGTGCGGAAAACCGGGGGTGACCCGTCGCGCTACGACGTTTCAAATATCGTACTGGTTTTCGATCTCGTGGTCGTCGACGCGGAGGAGTATCGAGACCTCCCCGGCATCGCCGGGGACAGTCACGGATCCACCGCGCCACCGGCCCTGTGCGTCGACGGCCGCGTCGAAGGAACCGCTCTCCTCTCCGGCAGTCCACTCCACAGTGAGGTCGTGATTCGCAGGAGTGTCGTTGGCAACGATCACCTCGCTGGTGCCCGGCGTCGGATCCGCGAGAAACGCCTGCAGCGGCGCGAACGAGCGGGCGAGCGTCGCTTCACTCGCCTTGGGTGTGCCGTCGTGGGCAAAAATCCCCATTCCGGCGGTGTCCGTATCCCGGAGGGAGAAGGCGACGGCTGGAATCCGGTCCGCCCGCAGTCGCTCACTGATCGTCTGCAGGAGCGACGCCTGATAGGCCTGCGAGTCCTCGTGGTTGCCCGGGACTCTCCTGTCGTGTTTCGCGGCGTCGAAGCCGGCAGCGTCGGCAGCCGCCCCGTCGGCGTCGGCTGGCAGCGCACCGGCACCGTACTCCGCCACGACGTCGGTCGGGTATCGCTCCAGTAGCGTGTCGATGTCCGCCGCGTCGCCGTAGTCCCAGCCGGGGTAGTACGAGCCGGCGTCGCCGTCGACGCCAGGCCCGCCAACTACCGGGAACACCGGCCGAGTATCCGGAAACGCGTCGGCGACCTCCTCGGCGAGGGCGGCGTCGTAGCCGCTGCGCCAGGCACGCCAGCGGAGCCGCAGGCCGTCGAGGAACCCGCCGCCGAGACCGCTCTCGAAGGCGTTGACGGGATCATCGTGGACGCCGTACGCGGCGAGACTCGGGTGGGCGCCATACTGCCGGGACAGGGTGCGGGCGAGGTACTCACCGTGGTCTTTGTCGAAACCGCCGGGGCCGGTCAGCGGCAGGTCCTGCCAGACGAGCAACCCCTCCTCGTCACAACGTTCGTACACCGCCTCCGGCAGCACCTGGGCGTGGGCGCGGAGGAGATTGGCGTTGACCGAAAGCGCTCGGTCGACGTCCTCGGGGCTGTCCGTCAGGAGGTTCACCCCCCGCACGTTGAGCGGTTCGCCGTTGACCCGGAACTGTCCGTCCTCGAAGCCGACCTCGCAGAATCCGGTCTTCTGGCTGTGTTCGGCCCCGTCGAGCTTCGCGGTGAGGGTGTAGTGGTGCTGGCGGCCGAGTTCCCGGGGCCACCACAGCGCGGGATCGCGTATCTCGACGGTGTGCTCGACCGTCGTCTTCCCGGCTGCATCGATTTCGACGCTTTCCCGTTCCATCATTCCCCGTGCGTTGAGGTCGCCCTCCGGACGCAGCGAGTAGGTGATCCGCTCGTCGATCGGCCCGTTGGTCAGCACGGTCGTCTCGACGTGGAGTCGCGCCCCGTCGTCGGTCACCTCGGGTGTAACGGTGAGACTGTCGATGGTGGGGAGCGAACAGGTCGAGAGCGTCGCGTCCCACCAGATCCCCGGGACAGCCAGCTCCTCGGGCACCAGCTCCGAGTCGTGGATGCCGCCGAAGCGGTCTTGCGGCGCCTGGCAGGTTACGACGAGTTCGTTCTCCTCGTACGGCCGAAACGGGATCCGCAGCGGCTCGAAGTACGCGTCGTGTTCGGCGACCCAGTCGCCGTCGAGTCGCTCCCCCGTAGCCTCGACTTCGGCGTGGGCGAACACCCCCCGGAGTTCGATGACTGCGACGTCGTCGCCGGGATCCCGCGGATCGTCGAAGCGCGTCCTGTACCTGACGCCCTCCGCGCCTGCGAACGCCGCCGGGCGGCCCGGGATGATGACGTCCTGGAACCCCGACGCCTCCTCCTCGAGCGCCGTCGCCTGCCACTCCTCACCCATACTACGGCGGGCGTGCGCCGCGGGCAAAGCATTTACGGCGACGTCCGACGCCCGTACGCGTACGGATCTGACATTCTGGTATGTTCGAGGAGCAACTCGGCACCACCTGCGATGAGTGCGAGCGTGAACTGGGCGACCCGCAGTGCATGCTTGTCTACCGGACGGAGCTGGGCGAGCGCCGCGCCTACGAGTGTGCCTGCGGGGCAGTCACGATCACCGTCCATCGGTAGTTCGCACGGTCTCGACTCCGTCGTGAATGACCACTGCGACGAGGGACTTCACGGGGGGGTCGGGCGATAAAGACGATGTTCTTAAATGCGGCCGACGGCTGGTTTCTACCAGTTCTAGGGTGATCGGATGTCAGAACAGGACCAGCCAGCCGACGCGGAGCCGAGCGCGCTGCGGACGCCGATCGTCGCGGTGCTCGGTCACGTCGACCACGGCAAGACGAGTTTGCTCGACAAGATCCGCGGCTCCGCGGTCAGCGAGGGGGAAGCGGGGGCGATCACGCAGCACATCGGCTCGACGGCCGTGCCGCTGTCGGTCATCTCCGACATCGCCGGGGAGCTGGTGAACCCGGACGACTTCGATCTTCCGGGACTGTTGTTCATCGACACGCCCGGCCACCACTCCTTTTCGACGCTGCGCTCGCGCGGGGGTGCGCTCGCGGACATCGCCGTCCTGGTCGTCGACGTCAACGATGGCTTCCAGCCCCAGACCCACGAGGCGATCGACATCCTCAAGCGGACCGCCACGCCGTTCATCGTCGCGGCGAACAAGATCGACACCGTCCCGGGGTGGAACCCCGAGGCCGACCGGCCGTCGAAGGTTGCTATCGAGGCCCAGAGCGACCGCGTCGAGTCCGACCTCAACGAGAACCTCTACGAAATCATCGGCAACCTCTCGGACGCCGGCTTCTCGGCGGACATGTACTGGCGGGTGCAGGACTTCCAGGCCAACGTCGGCGTCGTGCCGGTGTCGGCCGAGACCGGCGAGGGGATCCCGGACTTGCTGACGGTCCTGATGGGGCTCTCCCAGCGGTACATGAAAGACGAGATGGCGATCGACGTCGGAGGGCCGGCCGCCGGCACCGTCCTGGAGGTCAAGGAGACCCAGGGGTTCGGTACGACCATCGACGCCGTGATCTACGACGGGACGATCACCGCGGACGATACCATCGTCGTCGGTGGGGTGAACAACCCGATCGTGACGGAGGTACGGGCCCTGTTGCAGCCCAAACCGCTCTCGGAGATCCGCGCCGACGAGGCATTCGAGCAGGTCGACGCCGTGGTCGCGGCGGAGGGCGTGAAGATCGCGGCACAGGACCTCGACGACGCGATGGCGGGCGCGCCGATCCGCGTCGTCCGGGACCGGGACGTCGAGGAGGTGATCGAGGAGGTCCGGGCCGAGCTCGCCGAGATCGAGGTCGAAACCCAGGAGAACGGCCTCACGGTGAAAGCCGACACGCTCGGCAGCCTGGAGGCGCTGGCGAGCACGCTCGCCGAGGAGGAAATCCCGATCATGCGCGCGGAGGTGGGTGACGTCGCCCCCCGCGACGTGCGGATGGCAGAGACGGCGAACACGCCACAGCGCCAGTCGATCCTCGCGTTTAACGTCGACGTCCTCGACGACGCGCGAGACCTCGCCGAACAGGAGGACGTCAAGATCTTCGAGAACGACGTGATCTACCGGCTCATCGAGGAGTACGAGGAACACGTCGCCGAAATCGAGGAGGCCCAACAGGAGCAGGTGCTCGAAAACATCACGCGCCCCGCTCGATTCGAGATCCTCCCCGATCATACCTTCCGTCAGTCAGATCCCGCGGTCGTGGGGGTGGAGGTGCGGGGCGGCCTGCTGAAGCGCAATTCCCGCGTCGTGCTGTTCGACGACAGCGAACCGGAGCGGGTGGGGATGCTCAAGTCCATCCAGGATGAGGGCGAGGACGTCGACGAGGCCCGGACGGGCGAGCGCGTCGCCGTCTCCATCGACGGCCCGACCGTCGGCCGCCAGATCACGGAGGGCGACGAACTGTGGGTCGAGATCCCCGAGAAACACGCGAAGATCCTCGAACAGGAACTCGCCGAGGATATCTCTGCCGACGAACAGGAAGTCCTGGGGATGTACCTCGACAAACACCGCAAGCGCGACCCGTTCTGGGGGAAGTAATTACAGCGGTTCTCCGGGACGGTTCATCTCCCGACGAGTAATACTTATCAGGTATTACCCGCTAGGTTGAACAGAATCGATGCCTCGCGTTACCACGAAAGGGCAGGTCACAATTCCCAAGGAGATCCGGGAGGCGCTCGGAATCGAACCCGGCGACGAGATCGCCTTCGAAGAGGTCGAATCTGGCTACAGGATTCGGAAAAAAGAGCCGACCACAGCGAGCGGAGCGGATCCCTTCGAGAAACACCGTGGGAGCGCCGACAGCGAGGAAACCATGCCCGAACGAATGCGTCGGCTTCGCGGGGAGTTCCCTCGCGCTGTCGACGACGACCCTCGCGATGACGATTCGGAAACCGATCCATGATCACGGCGGTCGATACGAACGTCCCCCTCGCACTCCTGTGCGGGGACGACTACGCAGACGCAGCCGAAGCGGCGCTTCGGGGCGCGTATCAGGAGGGGCGAGTCGTAATCACGCCGGTCGTGTACGCCGAACTCGCGGCAGACGGTCAGTTCGGAGCCGTCTCCGACCTCGATGAGTTCCTCGCGGACCTGAGTATTCAACTGGTCGAGCCGTCGCGGGAGGCAGTGTTCCGAGCCGGTGAGAAGTTCCAGCAGTACACGGACCGACGGCCGGATGGGCTCCAGTGCCCGTCGCGGGACGACACAGACAGCCAGATGTGAGGACTGCGACGAGGAACTCACACCCCGTCAGCACGTGGCTGCTGACTTCCTCATCGGTGGCCACGCGACCATCGACGCTGACGAGTTACTCAGCTTCGATGCCGCATTCTACGGATCCTACTTCCCGTCGCTGACCGTCTCACCGGAGAACGGGTGAGGCCCCAGTTCAGTACAGGTCGTCCAGCTCCGGCTCCGTGTAGCTGTGCTCCTCGCCGGGAAACTCGCCGCTCTCGACGGCCTCGACGTAGCTGTCGAGCGCGTCTTCCATCTCCTCGCGGACGTTGCCGAACGCTTCCGCGAACGGTGGCGAGCCCTCCGAGAGTCCAACGGCGTCGTTGATCACGAGCACCTGGCCGTCACAATCGGTGCCGGCGCCGATGCCAATTGTCGGGACATCGAGGTCGCCGGTGATCGCCGCAGCGAGGTTGTCGGGGATATGTTCGAGCACGCAGGCGAACGCGCCGGCCTCCTCGTGGCGGACGGCGAGGTCGTGGATCTCGCGGGCTTCCTCGGGGTCGGTGCCCTGCCTGAGGTAGCCGGTCTGGTTGACGCTCTGGGGGGTGAGGCCGACGTGGGCCATCACCGGCACGCCCATGTCGGTCAGGCGCTCGGTGAGGTCGACGGTGTGCTCGCTGCTCTCGATCTTGACCGCGTCGGCGCCCTCTTCTTTGAGCATCCGGCCGCAGTTCTCGATCCCGGTTTCGAGGTCGGTGCCGAAAGAGAGGAAGGGCATGTCGGCGACCACCAGGGCGTCGTCGGCGCCGCGCGCGACCGCGCCGGTGCGGGAGGCGACCTCTTCACGCGTCACCGGGAGCGTCGAGTCGTAGCCCAGTACTGCGTTTCCCATGCTGTCGCCGACGAGGACGACGTCGACCCCGGCTGCGTCGACAAGGCCCGCCGTCACCGCGTCGTAGGCGGTCAGCATCGTGATCGGTTCGTCGCCGGCTTTCGCCCGGATGTCTCGGACAGTGAGCATATCGGAAGCCTGGAGATGACCGGTGAAACGCCTTCTGTTCGTCCGCGCCACGTGCCAGCGGACCGACACAGTCAGGCGGAAACCGGCAACGGCTTAGGCCGGCCGTTCGAACGGATGCGCGTGGCGCCAGAGGTAGAGCACACGGATCCGGACGGGATCGATTACGGGTGGGTGATGCAGGTCACGTTCATCGCGGCGCTGGCGGTCGGCGTGCCGATCGTCGCCGTCGCCTCGCTGTTCGTCTCGCTGCCTACCTGGCCCGAGCGAGCGCTGTTCGCTGTCCGGGTCGGCGCACCAGTCTGGCTGCTTATTTCGCTGTGTGTCTACGGCTACGCACGCCTGAATCAGGACTGAATGCGGAGACGGGAACTCGTACTGGTGAGTAAAAGAATTACAGCCACCAGTATCACTCCTCGTCGGCCGCGAGCCGTGCCGTCCGATCCGCGACCCACTTGAACGCGACCCCCGCACGCTCTGCTGCCTCACGGTCGCTCTCCGAATCGCCGACGAACAGCGCCCGCTCTGGATCCCCGCCGACGGAATCGATCGCGTGCAACAGCGGCCTGGGATCGGGCTTGTGTCCGGCGACCGTGTCACGGCCGACCACGCTGCCGACGTGCCCGTCGAGGCTGTGCGTTTCGAGCGCGATCCGGCAGGCTGCCTCGCAGTTGAGCGAGCAGATCGCGACGGGAACGTCGAGCGGGAGTTCGTCCGCGAGGGGGAGACGGCGGGACGTCCGTGCACCGTCGCGCTCGAACTCAGCGATCGTGTCCTCGACGACGTCTTTCACGCCGCGCTCGGCCGCCACGTCGAGGATGTCCCACAGGTTCCGGTCGCCGACGTCGACCCCGTACTCGTCGAGTCGCTCGACGACGGCCGCGTGCACTGCGTCCCAGTCGACGTCGAGTCGCACGAGCGTCCCGTCTAAGTCGTAGACGACCGCCTCGTACTCGTCCATGCGCGTCCTGTATGGCTGTCCCCGCTAAGAGCCTTTGGAGTCCGGTGATCATACTGGTGGCTGTAATTCTTTTACTCACCAGTCTCTGCTATCTGCGGAGACAGACCCTCTCTGCCTGGATTCTCAATTCGAGTTTTCACGTACTTACAGCCACCAGTATCAGACGTGTTCGTCCAGGAAGTCGACGACCGCCGAGTACGCCTCGATCTGGTTCTCCAGCTTCGAGATACCGTGGCCCTCGTCCTCGAAGATCAGCTTCTCGACGGGAACGCCCTGTTCGCGGGCCTCCTCGGCGATCTGTTCGGCCTCGCCGACGGGAACTCGGGGGTCGTTCGCCCCGTGGAGGACGAACAGTGGCGCCTCGATCTTCTCGACGTTGTTGATCGGGCTGATCTCCTCTAAGAACTCCCGGTCCTCCGCGAGCGAGCCGTACTCCGCTTCCCGGAGTTCGCGCCGCCAGGAGCCCGTGTTTTCGAGGAAGGTGACGAAGTTCGCGATGCCGACGACGTCGACCCCGGCGGCCCACCGCTCCGGAAACTCGATGAGCGAGGCCAGCACCATGAAGCCGCCGTAGGAGCCGCCTTTTGCGACGATGCGATCGGTGTTGACGTCGGGCCGGGATTCGAGCCAGTCCAGTGCGGCCCCGATGTCGCGCACGGAATCCATCCGCCTCTCGACGTCGTCGAGGTGGGTGTAGTCCTTTCCGTATCCCGACGATCCGCGGACGTTCGGCTCGAACACGGCGTAGCCACGCGCGAGGAAGTACTGGGTGAGCCCGGTGAACGACGGCCGACGCTGGCTCTCGGGGCCGCCGTGGATGTCCACGATCACCGGCGACCCGTCGGCAGGGATCTCCGTGGGCTGGGTGAAGTACGCGGGGATCTCGCGGCCGTCGAACGTCTCGTAGTGGACGAGGTCGGGTTCGAGGAACGTTTCCCGCGGGATCCCTGCCGCGCCGGCGTCGGTCCAGCGCGTGACCGCTCCGGACCTACCCTCGGTATCGCCAGCGCGATCCGAGCTGTCGGCCTCGCGGAGCGCGGCCACGTCGACGACGGAGACGGTGGTGTTGAGGCGTCGGCTGGAGGACGCGAGCGCGAGACGGTCGCCGTCGGGGCCGAAACTCACGCCGCCCGCGACGTTGCCCGGGATCTCCGGGAGCCCGATCGGGTCGAGTTCGCCCGGGCCGGCGAGGTCGGCAAGCGTCAGTTCGGTGTAGCCGTCGACGTTGCGGGAATACATCAGCAGATCGTTGTCCTTATCGATCGAGACACCGTCAATGTTCCACTCGCCGCCGTCCCTGACCCGTTCGATCTCGCCGGTTTCGGCGTCCATCCGCGCGAGGTACAGCGTGTCTGAGTTCTTGTCGGTGACGAGGTACAGCGACTCCCCATCCGGTCCCCACTGGACGCTCAGGTAGCGCACTTGTTCATCGTCGTCGGTTAGCTGTCGCCGCTCGCGCGTCGCCAGGTCGAGCACGGACAGATCCTGGTTGAACGTCGAATGAGCCTCCATGAGGACAAGTGCGTCGTCGTCCGGACTCCAGCCGCTGACGCCGAACCACCCGTCGCCCTCGAAGACGCGCTCCGCGGCGTCGCCGGTCGCGTCCCGGTCCTGGATATAGACGTCGAATTCGGCTTCGTCGCGGCGGTTCGAGGCGAACGCGAACCTGTCCCCGTCGCTGCTCCAGCCGCCCCAGCGGTGCTTCGCGTCGGGCATCGCCGTCAGCGGCGTGATCGACCCATCGGCGTCGAGCCGGAACAGCTGCATCCGTTCGTTGCCGCCCTCGTCCATGCCGAACACCAGCTCCGACCGCGTCGGCGAGAACGTCGCGAACGAGACCGACTCATCGTAAAACGTTCGCTGCGTTGGCCAGCCCTGTGGCTCGTCCAGCGTCCAGACCTGTGGGACACCAGTCGTGTCCAGCAGGAATGCCAGCCGCCCCTCCGGCCCCAGGCTCGCCCCGTACGCCCGACGCACCGTCAGATATCGTTCAAGATCGTACTCCGTCACACGCGCTCGGAGGAATGGCTCGTACAAAGGGTTTCTCCCACGTCCCGGCGTGGCGCCTGTCCAGTCGCCTGTGACTGCCTGCTGATACTGGTGGCTGTAATTCTTTTATTCACCAGTCTCTGCTATCTGCGGAGACAGACCCGTTCTGCCTGGATTCTCAATTCGAGTTTTCACGTACGTACAGCCACCAGTATGAGGAGAGGCCGGGACGGGCACTCGATATACAGCCAGACGTGACTCCGTGCAGTGCCAGGACAGTCCATCGGCTGTGTCATGCCCCGAACAACGAGATCTGGACATGGAACCGGGGATTTTTGAGAACTGCCACCGTCCCGGGGAGTATGCGCGTGGCGTTCGTCGCGATGGAGACGAGTCGGCACGAGGGCACGCCCGCGACACGCCGTCTTGAACGCGTCGCGCGCCTGCTCGCCGACAGAGGCCACGAGGTGACGGTGTTTTGCGGCCAATGGTGGGACGATTACGCCGACGAGCGGGTCGTCGATGGCGTCCGGTACCGGGCCGTCACGCTCGGGACGGCGCCAACGTCCTTTGTCACCCGAATCCCCATTCTGCTCGCCACGTACCGGCCGGACGTCATCCACTCCTCGCCGACGCCGCCGAACCAGGTCATCGCGTCGATCACGGGCAGTAAACTCGCCAGAGCGCCGCTCGCGCTGGAGTGGTTCGACTCGGCCCGCCTCGACGAGGACGAGCGGGGAACCCGCTGGGCGGTGAGCAAACCCAGCAGGGTGATCACGCCCTCGGAGTTCGCCCGCACGAGCGTGCGCGAACTCGGCGCGACCGACGACAACACCTGCGTGATCCCCGAGAGTATCGACTTCTCGGCGATCGAATCCGCCGACCCGGCCGAGGAGGTCGACGTCGTGTACGCCCACCCCCTCGACGAGAACGCCAACATGGACGACCTGCTGTTGGGGCTGGCGGAGCTCCGCGAGCGCGACTGGTCGGCGACGGTCATCGGCGACGGCCCACTCAGAGCGGAGTACGAGAGCGAGGTCGCGAAACTCCGCATCGACGACCGGGTCCGGTTCGTCGGCGAGTGCGACCGACTCCGGCGACTCGAAATGTACCGCGGCGCTCACGCCTTCATCCAGACCGCTTACCGGGAGGTGTTCGCCACCGAACTCCTGTGGGCACTGGCCTGTGGCTGTGTCGGCATCGTCGAGTATCAGGCCGAGTCCAGCGCACACGAACTCATCGAAAACTACGAACGGAGCTACCGGGTCACCGATCCCCAGGGGCTCGCCGACGCGATCGTCGACGCCGCCGAGTTCGATCACCTGACCGTCGACGACTTCTGGCGGGCCTACGACCACGAAGCAGTCATCGAGGACTATCTCGACGTCTACCGCGGGATCCAGTAACACCGCAGGGGATCGGCCGGGACGGCGTCCTCCTACTATTATATATCTGTCGGTTAGTAAAGGACCTATTTGGGCAAAGACATCTTTTTAGGGCTCTTTCGGAGTACAGGCAGGTGCGCAATGTCAAAAACTGACAGCCACCGGATTGGTCTTCCGCTGATTGCAGTGCTGGGGTGTACTGCACTGCTGCTGGTTGGCGTCGGAGGAGTCGTCGCTGCCACGCAGCCGGCCGAGGTGCCAGTCGAACAGACAGTCGAATCACACGGAGCGGCGGTCGGTGACGGTTCCGCTGCAGTTCAAGAGGAGGGCAACGACACCGAGGAGTCGGCCTCGGTCGTCAACCCGACGCCGGACGATGAGCCATACAAAGTCGGCGAAACGGTGCCGATTGAACTGTCCCTTGGGGATTCCGATGTCGTCACGGTGACCCTCAGCGCCAACGACTCCGACCAGGACGCCCGGTTCACGGCGACGGTGCGCGCCAACGATTCGAGTGGGAACGCGACCGTTCGATTCGACACCGACGCGTTCGCCGGCGAGAACGACGGGTTCTCCGTCGCCGATGAGAATGTGGAGCTCGTGAACACCTCCTCGGAGTACGAGGAGGGACTCGCCGACGCAGGACTCGGCTCGACCACCTACGACATCACCCTCGCGGCCGGGGACCGACCCCATTACGAGGAGGGCGTCGATGTGGTCGACAGGAGCGTCCTGGAACTGATCGATCCGCAGGTCACGATCGAATTCCCGGCCTCCGGTGCGGTGTACGAGGGCGACGAGCAACTCACGATGGAGCTCTCGTACCAGGACACGGACGTGGGGACGGTGTCGATCAACTTCGTCGGTCAGAGCGCGACGTTCACTGCGACTGTGAGCGACGACGACGGCGACGGGAACGCCACAATCTCGTTCGATCCCGCGGCCGTCGTTGACGGGAACGACGGGTTCTCGGCTGGCAACGGCACGACGCTGGTCGCCGCGTCGGCCAACACCGACGACAGTGTTGGCGTCCCGAGCCTCTACGACGTCAGCGTAACGACGGGCGAAGACGCCCCCGGTAGCGCCGGCGCAACGGCGACCGACTCGGCCGAACTGGTCGTCTCGGGCGGCGACGAAACCGGCGGGGAGAACGGTGCCGAGAATGGAACGGAGAACGGCACTGAGAACGGCAACGAGTCGACTGCCGACGGTAACGGATCCACCGACGACGGCAACGAGTCGACTGACGACGGCGACGGCCCCGGCTTCGGCGTGCTGGCGGTCCTGGGCGCAGTCGCCGCGATCGCGCTGCTTGCCCGGACGCGGTTCGAGACGTAGGTCGATCAAAAATAGTTCGCGTCCCCGTTCACAGCGACCTGCCCTCGACGGCAGGGTCGATCCCGGCGGCGGCGAGGTCCTCCCTGATCCGCTCCCGCAGCGACTCCGGGCTCACCTCGTCCTCGCTCATAGGGAGCGTTCGCCGGGCGAGGCCCTACCAGGTTTCGATCGTGGCGTCGCGGACGTCCTCGACGCACCCCTGACAGTCGGGATGATCAGCGTCGAAACACTCCGGACGGCCCTCCTCGTCGACCCGGACTGCCCGCTTCTCGGCGTGCCGGCGACAGACGATGCGCGCCCGTCCCTCCTCGTCCGTCGGCAGGTCCGCGAGCGCGCCGTGGCGAGCGTCGCGGAACGCCCGCTTGGCCTCGGCGTACTGGCGGCCCGCGCCGCGGAACTTCGTGCGGACGAACCGGGTCAGCCGATCCGGATCGGTCATGTGGGGCCGTTAGACCGGGGGACACAAAGACCCGTCGGCACTGTTCGTCGGGGCCGGAAACCGACGGACGTGAACACTTTCACTCCGGTTCCGACACCTTTTATACCATCGGGCGCCAACCAGCGTATGTCTCCCACCGAAAACAACGTGGAGACAGTGAGCGAACGATGACTGCAACAGATTTGCGTACGCACGCGGAGGAGATACAGGAACAGTTTTCCGACCAGCTCGACCTGACGGTCGAGGACGTCGAGGAGCGCCTCGACACGCTGGTCAACGAGTACAAGGTCCCCACGAGCGAGGCCCGCCGCAGCGTGATCAACACGTACCTCGACGAGGCCGGGATGGACCGCGACCAGCTCGGCGGCGGCGGCAACGAGCGCAAGCAGGTCGGCGACGTCGACGCCGCCGAGGAGGGGATCGAACCAAGTGGTCGAAATCCGACCTCTCCGAACTCGACGAGGGCGAGGTGTACGACCTGCGCAACGTCGTCACCGACGAGTACCAGGGCCAGTTCTCGGTGAAGCTCAACCGGACGACGACCATCGAACAGCTCGACGAGGAGATGGAGGTCGGCGACGACGAGGTCGAGATCGAGGGCGCCCTGGTGGACATCCAGTCCGGCTCCGGGCTGATCAAGCGCTGCCCCGACGAGGACTGTACGCGCGTGCTCCAGAACGGCCGCTGCTCCGAACACGGCGAGGTCGAAGGCGAGTTCGACCTCCGGATCAAGGCCGTCATCGACGACGGGATGGACGTCCACGAGGTGATCTTCGACCGTGAGGCGACCGAAGCCGTGACCGGCATCAGTCTCGAGGAGGCCCAGGAAATGGCGATGGACGCCCTGGACACGTCGGTCGTGGCCGACGAGATGCACGAGAAAGTGCTGGGCCGGTACTACCGGGTCGTCGGGCCGACGTTCGGCCGGTACGTCCTGGTCGACGAGTTCGAGCGCATCACCGAGCCGACCGATCCCGAGGCCGTCCTGATCAAAGCGAGGTCGATCTAAATGGCAGCGACACCGACCCGCGAAGTCGCGCGCCGCGTCTTCGCACGCGAGTTCAACGACGCAACGTACACGTTCAAGGAGAGCGACGACGACCGTGCGCCGGTGTACGCGCTGCTGCCGACCGGCCAGCGCGTCAACCGGATCTTCGTCGTCGGCACCCTCACGGAGACCGAGGACGTCGGCGAGGACTCCGAATACTGGCAGGGGCGTGTCGTCGATCCGAACGGCGACACGTTCTTCACCTACGCCGGGCAGTACCAGCCCGACGCCGCCTCGATGCTGCGGGAACTGGAGCCACCGGCGTACGTCGCGGTGGTCGGCAAACCCCGGACCTACGAGACCGACGAGGGCGACGTGAACGTCTCGGTCAGGCCCGAGTCGATCACGGCCGTCGACGAGGCAACCCGCGACCGGTGGGTCGTCGAGACCGCCGAGCGGACGATCGATCGGGTCCAGGCGTTCGAGGAGACTGACACCGAGTACGTCCGGATGGCCCGCGAGGAGTACGACCTACCGGTCGAGAACTACCGCCGGACCGCCATCGACGCCCTGGAGAGCCTCGAAGCCGAACAGGCCGAGGCAAGCGCCGACTAGCCGCGCCACGCGCACACCCGTTTTTGGGGTCGCTGTGGGTGAACGTCTGACAAACGGTTAAATATGAAGAGCCATCAACGTACGAATAACCATGGGTAACAAGAACAAGACGATCTCCTTTCGCGTGAGCCAGGAGAAGTTCGAGACCCTGCGCGACATTGCGGAGGAGCGGGACATCTCCCTCTCGGCGGTCTTTCGGGACTACGTGGACATGCTCGTTGCCCACGGCGGTCAGGTCGAGGTCGTTCCCGAACACGAGGTGGGCGAGTCCGCGGACAGCACGAGCGAGAGCTTCCCGCCGAAAGTGGAGGTTCCCAAAAGCTTCGTCCGCGAGCACGAACGGCTGGAACTGGAGGCCGAACACCTGCGCGAACAGCTCGAAGAGCACAAACGCTACGTGACGAAGCTCCGCCAGGAACTCGACGAACACGACCAGGAAGACGTCGTCCACCTCGACGAACTCGACGGCGACGAGGACGAGGACTCGCCGTACCGTATCGGCAGCAGCTTCGACGACTCCTCGATCTGACCTGCCGCAGCTATTCTCTCGACGCGACGAAGTCGGTCTTGCCTGTGTCGATCCCGTACTGGGTGGGTGCGCAAGGTCTCCCGGTACTCACTCGACAGTGACGCTTTTCGCGAGGTTCCGCGGCTTGTCGACTGACCGTCCCAGCGCGACCGCCGAGTGGTAGGACAGCAACTGGAGTTGCACGTTCGCGAGCACGGGAACGAGATCCGGGTGGGTCGCAGGCACGGTGAGTGTGTCGTCTGCGACCTCCAGCAGCGAGGACGCAGACCGCGGGGCGACGGCCACGACCGGGCCGTCCCGGGTCTGGACCTCGCGGACGTTGCTCACTAGTTTCGACTCCTCCCGTCCGCTGCAGACGGCGAAGACGGTGGTGTCGGCGGTTACGAGAGCGAGTGGACCGTGTTTCAGTTCGCCCGCCGGGAACCCCTCGGCGTGCTCGTAGGTAATCTCCTTGAACTTCAGCGCCCCTTCCCGCGCCACACCGAAGGAAGGTCCCCGGCCGATGAAGAAGTGGCTCCGGCTGTCGCGGTACCTGTGTGCGAGCTGCTCGGCGTCACTTGCGGCGAGTACCGACTCGACTTGCTCCGGCAACGACTGCAGTGCCGAGAGCCGCGACTCGTGCCCCTCCGTCGGCGACCCTGTCACGTCGCGGGCGAGCCGTTCACCCAGCAGTGTGAGCGTCGTCACCTGCGAGGAGAACGTTTTCGTGGCGGCGACGCCGATTTCCGGGCCGGCACGGATGAACAGGGCGTCGTCACACTTGCGCGCCGCGCTGGAGCCCACCACGTTCGTCACCGCCAGCGTGCGGGCCCCCTGCTCGCTGGCGACCCGCAGCGCTTCGAGGGTGTCCGCGGTCTCGCCGCTCTGGGTCACGCCCACGACCAGGGTGTTCCCGTCGACTGGCGGCGATGAAACGGCGTACTCGCTGGCGAAATGCGTCGAGACCGGCACCCCCCACTCGCCGAGCAACTGCTCACAGTACAGCCCCGCGTGGTAGGAGGTGCCGCAGGCGACGAACTGGACCGCCTCGACGTCGGCGAACGAACCCGGCGGAAACTCCTCGAGCGTGACGTCGTCGCCGTCGATACGACCCTCGATCGCCTGCCGGATGGCCGTCGGCTGCTCGTGGATCTCCTTGGACATGAAGTGGTCGTGGCCGCGTTTCTGGGCGTCTTCCGGACTCCAGGACATCGTCTCGACAGTCCGCTCGAGGGGGCGCCCGTCGAGGTCGGTGATCCGGTACCCGTCCGGCGAGAGGACGACGACGTCCCCATCCTGGAGATAGATCACCTGATTCGTGAACTCCAGGAACGCCGGGACGTCGCTTGCGAGATACTGCGAGTCCTCTCCCAGACCCAACACGAGCGGCGACCCCGACCTGCTCGCATAGACGCGGTGGTCCCCCTCGACGACCATCGCCACTGCGTAGCTCCCTTCCAGTTTATCGACCGCCGATCGGAAGGCGGCGGCTGTCGACTCACACTGGCCCAGCAGCTCCTCGATCATGTGCGGAACGACCTCTGTGTCCGTATCGCTCGTGAACGTGTGCCCCCGGGCCTGCAGTGACTCGCGGAGCTGATCGTGGTTTTCGATGATCCCGTTGTGGACGATAGCGATCTTTCCGGTACAGTCCGTGTGTGGATGGGCGTTCTCGTCAGTGGGCGGGCCGTGGGTGCTCCACCGCGTGTGCCCGATCCCGATCTCACCCTCCAGGTCGCCGTTTGTAACTCGCTGTTTGAGGCTCTCAACCTCGCCTGCACTTTTCGTGACCCGGACCTCGGATCCGTTGAGCAGTGCCAGCCCCGCTGAGTCGTATCCCCGGTACTCCAGATTCTGGAGACAGGTCAGCAGACTTCGTAGGGAATCACTTTCTGCGACGTGGGCCGTAATTCCACACATTACCCTGCTCCCTCCTGCCGGATTCTGCTCCTACACGAGGCTGGCTGTATATTACTCCGTCGCTGCCGACCTCTCTGTCTCGGGATGAACGTTGTCTGTTCTTTCATAGATCGAAGTATGTTCCATAGAACCACGAAACAGTCTTTGTTATGAGGAGATTGGTCGTCGTTCCGCGTTCGCTGGCGGGAGTAATCGCTTTATACGGGGGGACACCCGTGGGTGTATCGGTACCACCGGGACGGGTCCGGAAGTTTCGCGACGTAGTGACGGCTTTCACGGGGAAGCCACGTTATTACAATGTGTGGTGACCCCATTGGGCCAAACGGGAATCGAGCGAGGACACGACTCGGTTCCCGGTTGGAACGTCTGATCATTTCCCCCCCCACCCGAACCCGCCTCGGGTCGTGTGCATCGGCCCGATACCCCAGCCACGGTGGGTCACTGCCCGGCCACCGCTCCGCCGTGGCTACTTTTCCGCCTCGCCTGTCCACATTATCACGCCACGTTCTCTGTCACCAGCCGTGTGGACGATCCGAGCTCCGGCCTCACTAACATTGTCACACGCACACGTGTGAGAGAATGACACAGCCGATGGACTGTCCCGGCATCAGGTTGCAAAAACCGGTGTGTAACTAAGTATCGAGCGACGTGAAATTGCGGCAGAAATGCACGACGATATCGTGAGAGGGACCACGGATATCGACGACAGCCTGAGAGCGACGCCCGACTCTACGGGTCCTGCGGGTGCGACGGTTCCTGCGGACACTGCTGGTGGGCTGCAGGTCAGGCACGGCGCGAAGGCACTCGTCCGGAATGAGGGTCGGGTACTGCTCGTCAGAGAACGACGCGAAGACGACTCGACGTTCTGGACGCTCCCCGGCGGGGGCGTCGAGCCCGGCGAGTCCTACAGGGAGTGTCTGAAACGCGAATTCCGTGAGGAGCTCGGCTGCCGAGTTGCAGTCGAATCTCCGATCTCTGCGTGCCTGTACCAGCATACAACGCTCCGGGACACGGTGACACTGTACTCCGTGTTCGAAGCGACACCGATGGGGGCTCCACGCCCAAACCGTGCCGAGGGAGTGGTCGACTGCGGCTGGCGACAACCAGCGACTCCGCCCTCCGACACGCTGGATCCGTTCCAGCGGTTGCTGCATAGACTTCCGGACGGTGACTGAATCGCCGCATTACTGTCGTGATTGCATTCATTCACTTAATCAAAAAACAGATTGGCACGAAAACCCTAGCGTATTTAGTAGGGTGCGCGTGTTATTGGCTTAGGCAAGGCCTTGTGCGGCGAAAGGTCAGAGAACTCTGCAGACGAGGTCGTCCCGAGACGGAATGAGGAAAGCAAACATGTGCACCACCAGACTGATTAGGGATCATTCGCAGACCGGAACGAGAATGGGGTTGAACAATGCAGAATAAAGAGAACACAGTAATCGAAGGCTCGCTGCCTGGGGATGGTGACGGTGAGGACGGTCAGGACGGTCGGGGCGAGCGAGCAGACGATGCAGCGACCGACAGGGCAGCGGGTGACGTGGCCGACGAACCCGCCCCTGTCGAAACGCATGCCCTGGGACTGGATCAGGTGTTCGAGGTGCTGAAAAACCAGCGCCGACGCTACGTGCTCCAGTACTTGCGGGAACGGGACGAACAAGTGTCGTTGAGCGAACTATCAGAGCAGATCGCTGCCTGGGAAAACGGGAAAGAAATCCGGGCGATCACCTCCGACGAGCGCAAGCGCGTGTACGTCGGGCTTTACCAGTGTCACCTCCCGAAGATGGACGGGATGGGCGTTGTCGAGTTCAACAAGCCGCGAGCGACCATCGCACCCAGCGAGAACATCGATCTGCTGTACACGTATCTCGACGCGCGGGGCGATGACAGGAACGCCGAGTTCTCGAAGTACTACCTCGGCCTGTCGGTGGTGATGCTCGGAGGGCTCGTGATGGCTGTGCTGATCGAACCGACGGTACAGTTCCCGGCCCTGGTGGTCACCGCCGGAATCGCCGTGCTCGCATTCTCGGCAACAGCGGTGCTCCAGTACACTGCCGGGGAGGACTCGAACGGGATCGGAACGTTACTTTCCGGCACTGACTGATCCCTGTCGGCTTCCTGTTGGCTGGAGTAACCCGCAGAGAGTACTCTGCCCTTTCCCGGTTGACCATGGTGACGGTACCTTGCCAGTGAGCCGCGGTTCCCGGCACAACGGTACGACCGGAACCCAGCCGCGCTGTGACGCATTTAAACGGTAAGTCCCATTTACTGTCGGATATCAGGGGCATAACAAAACCCAAGGTGCAGTAAGTGTGTGTATGGTGTGGTCAGAGAAATGGATCTGGAGGGCAGGAACGAGGGTTCGATGAGTACGAAATCCTCACAGAAGCTTTCGCCCGACGTCGTCTTCGAGATCCTTAGCAGTCGCCGCCGTCGGATGGTGCTGTATCTCCTCCGGCAACGCGGGGACACCGCGACGGTGAACGAGCTCGCAGAGGAGATTGCATCACTCGAAAACGACGTGCCGGTTGAGGAGCTGACCAGCCAGCAACAGAAGCGGGTGTACGTCTCGCTGTACCAGACGCACCTCCCGAAGCTCGATCAGACGGGTATCATCGACTACGACGCCGACGAAGGGATGGTAGAGTTGACGAACAAAGCCAACGAGATGGACATTTACCTCACACAGAGCCCTGTCTCGACGTACCCGTGGACAGTCCACTACGCCGGCCTGGCAATCCTGAGCGGCCTCATCATGGCTCTGGGGCTGCTCTCGGTACCGGTGGTGGGGTCGCTGTCATTCATCTGGATCGCGACGGCCGGTGCCATCCATTACTGGCAGTACCGCCAGACACAGCAGGAGATCCCCGTCGAACTCGAACAGCAACGGTAGTTCACCGGCGTTCGTCGAGCCCGCAGACCACGTCCGGTTCGGCGACCATGAACTCCGCGTCGGCCAGATGCTGTTCCTCCTCCGGCAGGAAGATGTAGCTTTCGTTGCCTTCCTCGACGTGAATGTGTGTCAACGGTTCGTACTCGTATTCGAGATCAGTAAGCGGGTCTGGATCGGTCGGCGCCGACTCCCAGGTCTCCCGAAGCTGTTCACTCATGGCTTCTCTCCCTGGCTTAACCAGTTCCCTGATGACCGACTCCGCCCCTGCCGCAACGATGCTCGACCTCTCTTCATAAAGGTAGACCCTTCCCCAACACTAAATAGTATTTTGTCGTCTTCGTTACCAGAACGGCAGATCTGGGTACCGGCTAGTTACGTCTCCGTTCAGAAGGAAGTAGCAGTAGCTTACCAGCGAAAGGACACACTACTGTGGTGGGCCGCAGTTGTATCGGCCCGACGGTATCTCCACTGCAGTGACACAGCCGATGTATGAACCACCTTACGACTGTCACGGTGTGGACACCCGGGCCCGACCCCCGGTAAGTAGTGTATACCTGAGTAAATGCGGCTTCACTGTATAGATAGCAGCCAAGCCCTCGATACTTCAGAGTGAGCACAATGATTGTCGGAAATTGCCAACAACAAACGACCGTGTACATGGACCAGGACGGGGACAGCGATGGGAACTGATTGGGACGAAGTCGGCTACGTCATTAGCTCGTCGTACCGAGTGAAAGTACTCCAGCGGCTGGCGGAC
>PXSQ01000061.1 GCA_003022725.1 Halobacteriales archaeon SW_7_65_23
CCGATACCGGTCGTCCAGCAGCGAGAACGCCCGCTCCGGACGGTCCGTCGCCAGAACGACCTGCTCGATCCCAGTGAGAGGACCGTCGCTGACGCTCGGCGTCGGCGTCACGCGGAAGGACAGTGGCGTTCGATCCTCGATCGAGAACGGGAACAATAGCCGGTTCTCGTGGCTGCCGAACTCGGCGCGGTCCCACTCGACGAGCGTGCCGTCCTCGCGTTCCCTGGCTCCGTAGAGTGGCCCGTGCACCTCCCAGCCAGCAGTAAGCGCCTGTGTACAGTCCTCGACGATATCGTCGACGCGTACACACCACGCTGCCGGACCGGCGTCGGCCCGGATGTGCTCCGGCCAGAATCCGTGATCGGCTTCCTCTTCTTCCGAGATCAGTTCCAGATAGGATCCGTCCGCGAACCCGAGGAGTGACATGTGGGTGATGCCGTTGCCGTGGACGCCTCCGTACTCCGGTTCCAGACCGAGCGCCTCCAGTTCGGCTGTCGTCGTCTCGAGGTCGCCACACGCGTACGGGACGTGATCGACAGTGAGCGCCATACATCCCTAACGGGGGCCGCTGACAAAAACTCATACTGGTAGCTGTACGTACGTGAAACCTCGAATTGAGAATCCAGGCGGAACGGGTCTGTCTCCGCAGATAGACAGCCAGACGTGACTCCGTCCAGTGCCAGGACAGTCCATCGGCTGTGTCATGGGTTCACCCGTGCGAATACAGCCAGGAGAGTGTCACGATGTGACACAGAGTTACGTCCGACAGTATGAGGAAAAGAATTACAGCCACCAGTATCAGTGTGGCTGTGAACCCGCGACTGCGTCGCCGCCACGCGCCGCTTCCCTGTGGTTCCCCGCGAGAAGACGCCGGGGGTACTGGCCGGCAGTGCCGGGCCCGTCAGATCCGGCCGGCGCGGCTCGGGTCGACGTCGATGGCGTCGACCGGGCAGACGTCAACGCAGAGCATGCAGTCGATGCACTGGTCCTCGTGGGTCGGGTCGGCCTTGATCTCGCTCTCGGGGTGGCCCGGGGTGTCGACCCACTCGAAAACGTCGACCGGGCAGTCCTCCAGACAGGCGCCGTCGGCGATACAGAGGTCGAAATCGACCGCCACGTGCGTCCCGTGGATGCCCTGGGTCTCCTCTGTCGGTTCGTCGCCGTCCGGTGTCCACACCCGGTGGCCCTCGTGTCTGTCGACTTCCTCGTACGTGTCCTCGAACTCTGGGTCGATCGCCATTGCTATCTACTACCACAGCCGGCGGTCACTTAAACCTTCCACCGAACCCGGGGGACAGCGGTCGATCCGGGGCCGGATCAGTTGTGCGCGTAGTACGTGACCGCACGTTCCACGGCGTCCGTCGGAGCGGCGTCGACGCGGACGAATCCGACGCGCTCGAACTGGAGCATTTCGTCGGCGTCGTAACTCCCAACCCCCGGTTCGCCGTACCCATCGACGTCGCCGTCCATCGTCCGGAGGCGAACGGGAACGTTGTCGGCGGCGGGCACCCAGTGGACGATGTCGACGTCCTCTTCGCGCGTCACGTCCAGATCGTCGCTCCCGTACTCGAACCTGTCGCTCGTGTGGCGCACGCAGCCGTACCCCTTGAGCCAGACGCGCTCGCCCTCGGGCGGGAGGTCGTCGGCCTCGACGAGCACGCCGCCCTCGACCGGAATCTCCCGCCGGCCGCGGTCCTCGTGCTCCGGGTGGACGGGCGGATGGCCGGCGTCCGGACCGCCCCCCAGCGCCCGCTCGACTGCACCGCCGCCGTGTTCGTCGTCGTTTCGGACGAGGAACGCGCGGTCGGTTTCGTCGTCGATCAGGTCGCGGTTGTGCGAGTAGATGGCAGACATCGCCAGGTCGACGTTGGAGGCGGAGGTCCCGAGTTCGACCATCGCGTCGACGATAGCCTCGCCGCGGATGCCGCGCCGCCGGAGGCTCGCGATGGTGGGGGCGCGGGGGTCGTCCCAGCCGTCGAGCTCCCCGGACTCGACGAGCTCCTTGATCGTCGAGGTCGACAGCGCAACGTCGTACTCGTCGAGCTGGACGTGCCCCCAGTGGATCACCTCGGGGTACTCCCAGCCGAAGTACTCGTAGAGGAACCGCTGTTTCTTTGCCGAGTCCTGGAGGTCGATGCCGCGGATGATGTGGGTGATCCCCGTGAGGTGGTCGTCGACCCCGCTCTGGAAGTCCAGTAGCGGCCAGCAGCGGTACCCCGCCGCCTCCTCCCGGGGGTGTGGCGTGTCGATCATCCGGAACCCTACCCAGTCCCGCAGCGCCGGGTTCTTGTGCTCGATGTCCGTCTTGACCCGGAGGACCATCTCGCCTGCGTCGTACTCGCCGCCGACCATCGCGTCGAACTCCTCGTGGACAGTGTTTTCGTCCTTGTCCCGGTGCGGGCAGGCCTCGCCCGCATTCTTCAGCTCGGAGAACTCCCCGGCGGGGCACGAACAGGTATAGGCCCCGCCGAGGTCGATCAGTTCCCGCGCGTGGTCGTAATATCTCTCCAGGCGGTCGCTCGCGCGGATCACCTCGTCGGGTTCGAACCCCAGGAACTCGATCGCGTCGAGGATCGCGTCGTAGGCGTCCAGATCCGGTCGCTTGGTCTCGGGGTCGGTGTCGTCGAACCGGCAGAGCATCCAGCCGTCGTACAGCTCCTTGTACGTGCCGATCACTGCCGGCATCCGGGCGTTCCCGAGGTGCCAGGGACCGTTGGGGTTCGGCGCCAGCCGCATCCGTACCTCGTCGACCTCGTCGCCGCCGGGCAGGTCGGACAGCACCTGGTCCTCTTCCTCGTCGTCGGCCTCCAGTTTCTCGATTTTCTCCGGGGCAAGCTCCGCCAGCCGTTCCCTGCGCTCGTTGGCGTCCATCTCGTTGACCTGCTCGACCACGGGCGCGATGACGCCTGCGATTTCGTCGCCGTACTCCCGGAACTCGGGGTTCTGGCCCATCAGCGGCCCCATGATCGCGCCGACCTGTGCGTCGCTGTCGTGTTTCAGTGCGTTGAACAGCGCGTCGGTCTCGGCCCGCTCCCGAGCGCGCTCGCGGATCTCCTCGTCCATCGCCGTTGGCTTGGACCCGGTACGGTGAAAAACGCCCTCATTTCCCCCGGCGGTGCAGCTGCCCGCCCCGCCAGGCGGCCCCGCACCGCCCCCTGGGAGTTTCCGATCTGATAGCTGGACGTGTACATTTATGCTGCCGCACCGAAATTGCCCGCGTATGGATGTCGTGGCAGTCGGCGTGGGCGGCGCTGGTGGCCGGATCGTCGACGAGTTGCACCGTGACGACGCGGGCCGATCGGTATCGTACCTGGCGGCGAGCCGCGTCTTCGACACCGACACGAGCAGCCTCGGGGCGCTGGACCGCGTCCCGAGTGACGCCCGACACCCGTTCGGCACACTCGAGTTCGACGGGTCCGGGGCAGACAGCGACGCCGACGCAGCACGGGACGCTGCGGCGGACCAGGCGACGGAACTGCGCCGCGAACTCGACGAGGTTATCACGACCAGCGTGACGGGGATCCTCCTCGTGGCGGGCCTCGGCGGCGGCACCGGCCCAGGAGCGACACCGGTGCTGGCCGAGGAGCTCACGCGGGTGTACGATCGCCCCGTGCACTGTGTTTCCGTACTCCCAACGGGAGACGACGAGACGGCCTGTGAGAACGCCGCGCGGGGTGTCGAGGCCCTCGACAGCGTCGTCGACTGCCAGATCGCGTTCGACAATGACGCCTGGATCGGCGAGGACGACTCGCTGGAGGATCGGCTCCCGGCGCTGAACCGCGAACTCGCCGACCGGCTGGGCAGCCTGCTGGTGGCGGGGGAGGTCGAGGCAGCCAGCCCCGTCGGCGAGAGCGTCCTGGACGAGACGGACGTCGCCGCGACGCTCGACGCCGGCGGGCTGGCGACGATCGGCCACGCGAGCGCTCCCGTCAGCAAGTTCCGCGATGTCGAGGACTCCCTTGTCGGGCGGCTGAAGGGGTCGCTGCTGGAGGACGCAAGTGACATGGAGCGCCGCGAGGCGGTGACAAGCACGCTCCAGTGGGCAGTGCGGGGCCAGCTGACGCTGGATTGCGATCCGGCCGAGAGTACGTCGGCGCTCGTGCTGTTCTCGGGCCCGCCGGATTGGCTCCACCGCGGCGCGGTCGCTGACGGTCGGGACTGGGTGGCCGAGTTGAGCACCAACGCGGAACTGCGGAGCGGTGACGCTCCAGTTCCGGGTGGCGATTCCATCTCCGTGCTGGTGGTGTTTGCCGGAATCGAGCGCGCGCCCCGGATCGAAGACCTCCAGTGGTACGGCGGCTGATGTCGGAGTTCGAGCCTTCCTGTCGTGCCGACTGAACCCGTGCTTCCCAACCGTTGAAGTGTCTTCCGCCCAAGCCCCGTCCATGCAGTTACACTGGCACCGTCGCGACCTCCGTCTGGCCGACAACCGAGGCCTCGCGGCGGCGACGGCGGCCGGCGAAACGGTTCCGGTGTTCGTGTTCGATCCGCGTGGCGTCGGGGCGGTGCGGAACCGATCCATCCCGATCCCC
>PXSQ01000062.1:0-784 GCA_003022725.1 Halobacteriales archaeon SW_7_65_23
GGCTACGCCGTCCGTGAGGTCGTCACGCAGGCGCGGAAGGAGGATCCCGCATTCCACTTTGGGGAGGGGAAAGTCGAGACGATCGCCGAACGCGTCGTGGCGACCGACGCGACAGTCGTGATCGTCGACAACGAACTCGGGCCGTACCAGACGTTCAATGTCGGGAACAAGCTGCCCGAGGGCGTCCGTGTGATCGATCGGTTCAGGCTCATCCTGGAGATTTTCGGCCAGCGGGCACAGACCCGCAAGGCACAGCTGCAGGTCGAACTCGCGGAACTGCGCTATGAACTCCCGCGTGCGGAGGCCAAAGCCAGCCTCGCAAAGCGCGACGAGCGGCCGGGGTTCATGGGTCTTGGCGAGTACGACGAGAGCCGCGAGCGCGACATCAAATCGCGGATCTCGCGGATCCGGGAGAAACTCGAGCGGATCGAGAAGACCGACCAGCACCGCCGCGAACAGCGCCGCGAGTCAGGGTTCGACCTGGTGGCGCTTGCGGGCTACACGAACGCGGGCAAATCGACGCTCCTCCGCCGGCTCGCGGCCGACCTCGACGTCGACGAGAACGAAGACACTCACCCCGACATCGAGACCACCGCCGAGTCCGAGGATCGTCTGTTCACGACGCTCGGGACGACGACACGGAAGGCCGACATCGACCGCCGGGACGTACTGGTGACTGATACCGTCGGGTTCATCTCGGATCTGCCGCACTGGCTGGTCGAGTCGTTCAAGTCCACGCTCGATTCGGTGTACCTGGCGGACCTGGTGTTGCTCGTCGTCGACG
>PXSQ01000062.1:902-14251 GCA_003022725.1 Halobacteriales archaeon SW_7_65_23
GATGACGTGCGGCAGCGGGCTGACGTAGGGGCCGCCGCTCACCCACGAGCGGCTGGTGTTGCCGATGACCGACGAGACGATGAGCGTCGTCTCCTGGATTCATGACAACGCCTACGTCGAGGACGTGGAGTACGGCGAGAACGTGATCATCGAGTTCGAGGCCCGACCCGCGGTGGTCGAGCAATCCCGGTCGAAAGCCAGTTCGCTCGTCGGAGCGGGCGCGTCGGCCTGATACGGTCGTGCGTGACTGTTTACCGCTATGGAATCGCGTGTTGTGCGTTTCAGCCCGTGAAACCAACGATATTGGGTCCCAGTGCTGAAAATAATCACGCACGACCGTATGACTCCACGAAATTACGTCCGACAGTATCAGGCCCCAGTGCAGGCGAGGGCGCCGTTCACGTCGCCACGAGTGGACACCCTTATAACCCATAACGCAGACGTGTCGGATATGTCCTTAGGAGAGCTCGCTACCCGGTTCGAGTCGCTCGCGGCGACCGCTTCGATCGGCGGCCGTCGCCTGCTGGGTCTGGACACGAACCCGGTGCCGGCGGAGTGGTCACACGTTACCAAGGTCGACCCCGAGGGGGAAAAGCAGCTGCCCGTCGTGTACCCGTTGTATCTCTCCCAGACGAGCGCGGTGTCGGTCGGCGGTTCGCAGGACGTCACCCAGGAGAACACGGAGGAGACGTTCGATCTGCTGACTGACGCCGGCGTCACGGCGTTTCACGAGCCCAGCGCCGCAGCGCACGTCACCGAACAGACCCGCGACCAGGCCGCGTTTATCGCCATTCCGGAGGTGCTCAACGGCGACAGTCAGTCCCTCGTCGGAACCCTCGGCGAAGGGATCGAGTACGTCCGGAAGGATCTCGGGCCGGAGATGGTCGAGGGGAAACTCGGCGTCTCGCTGGACGGGCTGCTGGACGGCCGGATCGGCGACCTCGCTGCGGCCTGGCTCATGGAGGAAGCTGTTTTCGAGGCGTACATCATCATGAACACGGACAGCGCCGCAGCAAGGGAGGCCAACGTCACGGAGGCGGATCTGCTCACGCCGCGGGAGGCCAAACAGCGGGCGCTGGCCGCAGAGTACCACCTCGAGAGCGAACTCATCTACCTGGAGTACTCGGGGACGTTCGGCGGCGAGGAGGCCGTCGAGATCCTCGAGGAGATCGACGACGCCGTCTCGTGGGCACGGGTCTGGTATGGCGGCGGCCTCGACAGCCGGGAGAACGCCCAGGCTGTGCTCGACGCCGGCGCGGACGTCGTGGTCGTCGGGAACGTGTTCCACGAGATCGCGGACCTCGAGGCGGATCTCGCCGACCAAGCGCTCGAGGAGTTCGACCCCGGAGCGGACGTCGACCGGGAGCGAATCGAGGATTGGGTCGGTGAGACGGTCGACGTGGGGGAGACGAGTGCTGCCCGCTACCTCTCGACGATAACGGATCTGCCGGAGCCCGAGGACCGGGCGCAGCGGTACCTCGCGGCCGGAGTGGAGACGGCGCTCGCGATCGAAGGGATCGCCGTCGACCTGACGGATCCGACGATGGCCGAGATCCGTGACGTAGTCGGGGAGTCACCACCAGGCGAGACAGCCCTCGCGGAGGCGCTCGACGGCGAGGCGGGAGCCGTGGCAGAGCGGATCGCCGTCGGTCTCCTGGCCGATCGGTTCGACCTTGCGACCGAGGGGTCGGTCGCCGGCAGTCACGTCGGCGTCACGCTCTGATCGCCCTCGAACGGCCTACGCCACGTCGGCCCGGGGCGGCGCCGGATCGACGTTGAGGACGCGGAGGCGTCCGGTGATCAGGCCGAACAGCAGGCCAGTGAAGTGCGCGATCAGCGCTACCCCTGGACTGGCAGTCAACAGCGTCACGACGCCGGCGACGATGGCGAAGACGGGAATCGTGATCCAGGCGGGCACCCGGACCAATCCGGCGAAGCTGGAGGAGAGCCGGTTGCTGGCCAGTAGATACCCCAGGAGCGCGAACACCGCACCGCTGGCACCGAGGACACCAGGGGTCGTCGCCACACTCAGAAACGAGAGATCCGCCAGCGCGCCGCGAACGACGATCTGTGCGATCCCGGCGATGGCACCGCTAACGACGAAAAAGAGGTGAAACCGGGCCCGGGTTGTCGCGCGCGCGACGGGCCAGCCAAAGAGCACGAGCGCGATAGAGTTCGACAGCAGGTGACCAACACTCCCGTGGGCGTACACGCTGGTCACGACCGTCCAGGGGTTCTCGTCCACGGGCGGCGAGAGCACGAACAGCGCTTCGATGAGGCCCGCAAATGCAGTTAGTAGCTGGGCCACGAAGACGAGGACGAACAGGACCAGTACCTCGAAGATCGGACTTCCTGATCGGTCGACCATACCTATTGTACGAGCTGAACGACCCATTAGCTTGTTGCCCGGTTTCTCGTCCCTCCCAGGGGCCGCGAGTCGCAAACCTATCCGTTTAATAACGGCTCGGTGCTCCTGTGAGACATGGATATACTGGTTACTGGCGGGGCAGGCTTCATCGGCGGTCACCTCGCTGAACAGTTCGTCGCGGACGGCCACGACGTTCGTGTTCTCGACAATCTCGATCCCTTCTACGACGTCGGTATCAAAGAGCACACGATCGAGCAGTGCCGGGAGCGTGCGGAGAACGGCGAGGGCAGCTACGAGTTCGTCGACGGCGACGTCAGGGACGAAGACGACGTGGCGGACGCAGTCGGCGCCGCGGAGTTCGTCTACCACCAGGCGGCGCAGGCCGGCGTCCGGCCGAGTGTGGAAGCTCCACGGCGCTACGACGAGGTCAACGTCGACGGCACCCTGAACGTACTCGACGCGGCGCGTGCGGTCGACGTCGAACGGGTGGTTGTCGCCTCCTCGTCGTCCGTCTACGGCAAGCCACAGTACCTGCCCTACGACGAACAGCACCCGACGACGCCGGTCAGCCCGTACGGCGCCTCCAAACTTGCCGGGGAACGCTACGCCTGCGCCTACAG
This sequence comes from Halobacteriales archaeon SW_7_65_23, assembly GCA_003022725.1. Classification (GTDB taxonomy): domain Archaea; phylum Halobacteriota; class Halobacteria; order Halobacteriales; family Haloarculaceae; genus Halovenus. The sequence continues at coordinate 3,891 of PXSQ01000062.1, forward strand.
CGAGGTGTACGACATCTCAGCGGTCGCGCTCCGGTACTTCACGGTGTACGGCCCGCGGATGCGTCCGAACATGGCGATCACGAACTTCGTCTCGCGGTGTCTGAACGGCGACCCGCCTGTCATCTACGGTGACGGCACGCAAACCAGGGACTTCACGTTCATCGACGATGTGGTGCGGGCCAACAAGCGGCTGCTCGAAACCGACGTTGGGGACGGGGAGGCGCTAAACATCGGCAGTACGGACAACATCGAGATCAAGACGCTGGCCGAGGAGATCCGGGACCTGCTCGCGCCGGAGCTGGAGTTGACCTACGACGAGCGCCACGCCGCCGACGCCGAACACACCCACGCTGACACGAGCAAGGCGGCGGAGTTACTCGACTACGAGCCGACGTACACGATCCGGGAGGGCGTGGAAGCGTTCGTGGAGTGGTATCGAGAGAACCGCGAATGGTATGAGCCGCTTGTGCTCGCGTCTTGATACTGGTGGCTGTAATTCGTTTCCTCACCAGTCTCTGCTAGACAGCCAGACGTGACTCCGTCCAGTGCCAGGACAGTCCATCGGCTGTGTCATGACCCGAACAACGGGAGTTGGGACGGCATGGCGTACCTGAATCACGTCCGGCTGTCTATCTGCGGAGACAGACCGGTTGGAAACTTCTGCACGCTGAGACCGAAACGAACTTTGATTAGTACGGGTGTCGAACCTTCGGAGAGGAAAGACGATGGATATTGCTGACATAGCCACACCGGAATACGTTGAGATTGACGCCGACAAGCGCCTCTCGAAAGTTCGATCGATCTTCGAGCGCGAGAATCCGAAAGGGATCATCGTCACGGACAACGGGGAGTACGCCGGGATCGTCAACCAGAAACAGCTCCTGCAGTCACACGTCCAGGACGACGCCAAGGTGCGCGGGCTGATCCGATCGGCCCCCAAGGTTCGACGCCACGACGACGTCCGGGAAGTCGCACGGGTGCTCGTCGAGAGCGGTGCGAAGATCGCACCCGTGTTCGAGGGCGAGAACCTCTGGGGCGTCGTGACGGAGGACGCCATCCTGGAGGCGGTGCTTGAGAACCTGGACGCGCTCGACGTCGCGGAGATCTACACCGACGACGTCGTCACGATGACCACCGACACGAGCATCGGGACGGTGATCAACCGCCTGCGCGAACACGGCATCTCGCGACTGCCGGTGCTGGACGACGACGGCCGCCTGGCGGGCATGGTCACGACACACGACATCGCGGACTTCGCCGTCCGCAACATGGAGCGCCAGCAGAAAGGCGATCGGTCGGGCGACATCGACCGGATCCTGGACATCCGGGTGTACGACATCATGAACAGCCCCGTCGCGACGACCACGCCCGGTCAGACCGTCAGGGAGGCCGTCTCGCAGATGCTCGAGAAGGATTACGCCGGCCTCGTCGTCACGCCGGAGGATGACGACGGGACTGTCTCGGGCATCATCACGAAGACGGACGTGATGCGGGCGCTGACGTTCACCGAGGAGGAACACCTCGACGTCCAGATCACCAACATTACCCTGCTGGACGGGATCACCCGCGACGAGGTCCGACAGAACATCGAAGAGGTCTCTCAGAAGTACCAGAAGATGCACGTCCAGCACGCACACGTCCGGTTCCACAAACACAAAGAGCGGCTCCGCGGGACGCCGCTGATCCAGTGCCAGATCCGGCTCCGGACGAACCACGGGCAGGTCGCCGGCTCCGGTGAGGGGTACGGCGCCGACACAGCGTTCCGCGTCGCGCTCGACAAACTCGAGCGGCGCGTGCTGGAACTCAAAGGCGTCCGCGCTGACGAGGAGTACCGCGGACAGCTTCTGCGGAAGCTAGGCGAACTGTGAGACGGCGAGAATCCGCTCAGACGCTCGCAGCTTTCTCCGCCTCGACCTGGACCAGGTACGACCGGTCGCCGGCGTACGCTGCCGCCGTCTCGAGCGCCCGCTCGGTGCCGATCTGGTTGAGTGCCCAGGCTGCACTGGCGCGAACACTGTCGTCGTCGTCGTCCGCGAGCACGTCGCCGAGCGGGTCGATCGCTCGCGTGTCGCCGATCATCCCGAGTGCCCGGGCAGCCGACGAGCGGATCGTCGGATCGTCTGCGGCCAGCCGCTGTGCGACGGGTTCGGTCGACTCCTCGCTGCCGATGGCCCCGAGCGCCCGGAGCGAGGTCTGTTCCAGTTCGACGTCACCGCCGCCGAGGAAGTCGTGCAGCGTCTCGCAGGCCCGCTCGTCGGCGATCCGGCCCAGAATCCGGACGGGTTTTTTGTTCCGGCGCTGGGCGAGCGCGTGCACTTGGTCGTACGCCGCGTCCGGCGCCTCGTGTTCGATGGCGTCCAGGATGTTGTCCTCCATGAACTCCGAGTCCATCTTGTCCATCGCGCTGAGAATCGGCTCGAACTCGCCGGCCTTCTCGTACGCCTTGATCGCGGACCACTCCGGCGGGAAGTCCTTCAGGTTCTCCGGATTGATCACGTCGTAGAACCCCTCGCGGGTGAGCTGTTCGCGCACCGCCAGGTCGCTCCAGACCTGAGCGTCCTCGAGATCCGAGGAGAGGTTCTCGGCGGCGACCAGCAGCGCGTCGATCGTGTCGGCATCGTCGTCGGGATCGAGCGGCGTTTCGCCGACTGTTTCCTTGACGGTTCCGAGCGTCATCGCTGCGTCGGCCGGCGTCTCCGCATCGTAGGCGAACGTCTCCTCCAGCGTCTCGCCGGCTCGTTCCACGTATTTTTCGACTGCCGTGACAACCGAGGCCTCGCCTTCCTTCGTCCACTCGCTCCCTTCGATCGTCGAGACAGCGTCCTCCAGCGCGCCGATGACGTCCTCGCGGTACGGGCCACGCTGGTCCTCGACGTCGGCTCGCAGGTCCGAGAGTCGGTCCTCGAACTCGTCGCGGGGGTTCTCTTCCTCTTCATCATCCTCGTCTTCTTCGTCTTCCGCATCTTCCTCCTCGTCCTCGATTTCGACGGCGAAAACGGCGTCTTCGAGGTCAGCCTCGATCTCGTCGAGCGTCGCCTCCACCCTGTCGAGATCGTCTTCGGTCTCGGCTCGCTCGACGGCGTCGGCGGCCTCGTCGAGGCGCTCGGCGAACGGCTCCGGATCGTCCGGTTCGGGTGCCTCGCCGCCCTCCTCGGCTGCCTCCGCCGGCTCCTCGTCGGGTTCCTCGTCCCCGTTGCTCATGTGCCAACGTGTGGCTGTTCGCGCCAAAGGCGTTTCCATTGGCTTCCGAACGGATCGCTCCCGGGTCCGGCCCTCCACCGGTAAACACTCCGCGTCGGGGCCGTAGAAGTAGACGTCCTGGCGGACGGCGTAGGTCTCCCCGGGTTCGATTTCGGTTTCTTTCGGTAGTGATTGGCCAGCGAGAGTTCGAGCCTGGCACAGCCAGCCATCACCCCGAAGGGTTCCCACGGGAGATCCGGATGGCCCGGGACGGGTACGACGGCAGTAGCTACGTCTGGATCGTCCGCTCGCCGGACGACGCGGCACCGCTGACCGGGTCCTGATGATCCTCGGCAGGGGCGGCGACCGCTGGGGGATCCCCGGCGGCGGGCGCGAAGGTGACGAGACCTACGAGGAGGGCGCCCTCCGGGAAGTACGGGAGGAGACATCCGTCGAGTGTCGCATTACAAACCTGTGGGGCGTGCGACACGAGCAGCGAACCGCACCCGGGTTCGACGAGGTGCTGCACAACCTCCGGGTCGTGTTCGACGGCCGCTACGAGGACGGCCACATCGCCGTCCAGCCCGGCGAACTCGATGGGGCGGCGTGGCTTGCAGAGCGACCCCGCAAACTCCACCCGCTCGTCGCTCCGGTTGCCGAGGAGTGGTTTGGCGACTGAGCGACGGAACGAACGGACAGTGGGGACGGAAGGCCGACAATCGCAGAGTCGTCCCGGCAATCGGCGCGCTCCGGCGAACCGACCATCGACGCGACGCTGCCGAGCAGTTGTGGGTGGCGGGTGATGTGTGAGTCGGTAGTGTTCAGATAAGCCGCCAGACTGAGAGCGATATTTCGAGACAGCGTGAAAGCCCCCGCTGGCTCCGGTCGAGGGGCTCGCTGCGCTCCTCACTGCGTTGCGGTGCTTCCGTCGCCGGTCTTCCCGGAGCCAGCGGCCCCTTTCAGTCCCGCCCGATTCAGCCGGCTCACCGGTCTGAGCGGGTGGGACTGAAAGGGGCGAGCCGTTCGATGACGGCCGGTGACGCAAGCACCACAGGCCGAAGGCCGAGGAGCGTGGTTCGAAAGAGCGTAGCTCTTTCGTCATCCCGAAAATCTCCGATTTTCGGCGACAGCGAACCGCCCGAGTCGAACGGCTCGGGGCTTTCACGCTGTCTGCGATAGTCGCAGTTGAACTCTTATGTGAACAGTGCCTGTGAGTCGGACCGACAGCTTATGCAGGCTGCGGGGCGGAACGAGACTGTATGGACGCGACGGACGGATACGATGCGCCCGAGGTCGTCCGCAGGCGGATTCTACGGAGTCACCGGGAGACGGTCGTCGGCCTGATCGACGCCGGAAGCGAGGTTGCCGCCGCCTGGGACGGTGAAACCGCCGGCTCACCCGGGGCTGTCCGGCGTCCGCTCGGGCAGGTGATCAAACGGAGAGGACTCCGGGAAGAATGGCTTGCCGCATTCCTGGCGGGTACGGACGCGCTGTCGGCCGGGATTCGGGGCGATCCGGTGCCCGCGGCGCCGTACCTGACCGTCACGAGCCGCGGCCCGATCTGCCGCGGGACGCTCGAAGACGGTCGGCGACTCGTCGCACGGGTCGTCCTCTTCGAGGTCGACCGACGACCGCGGCGTTACCGGTTTCGCAGTCCGTCGCCGGAAACCTGTCTCGCCGTCGAACTCCGCTAATTGTGGCTACTGCTCGGCCTGCGCTTCGAGTTCGTCGAACAAATCGGTGACCTGCTCGCGGACCAGCTCGCGGATCTCACGGACGCGCTCGGGCGACTCACCGTCCGGATCCGGCAGCGCCCAGTCGTGAACCGTGGTGTCGGCGTCGAGTTCCAGCGTCGAGCAACCCATTGTCGCCACGACGTCACACTCGTTCAGTTCCGCGGTAGTCACCGCTCGCGGGCGTCGGTCCGAGATGTCGATGTCCAGTTCCGCCATCGTCTCGACGACCTCAGGGTGGACCTCCTCGGCGGGATCGGTGCCGCCGGTCAGGATCTCCAGGTCACTCCACCCGCGACGGTCGCACTCGCGCTCGGCGAAGGCGGCCGCCATCTGCGAGCGACCGGCGTTCTGGACGCAGACGAATCCGATCTTCATACGGGCGCTTCGACGAATCCCGGTATAACGCTACCGACTCGTTTATAAAGAGCGCCCCGTACTGCCCCGGGAGCCACATAGTGCTACTGACTGGAATATATGCCTCTGTACGAATATGGTTCAGTATCGTCCGAGATATATACCTCGTAGAGTGGATATATACAAATTAGCATCGTATTTATACACCTGCCGGGTGGTATGAGATGATGACGGACGACAGGTCCGCAGATGGTGTTACTCGGGGCGTATCGCGCCGGAAATTCGTGACCGCAGCCGGAGTTACTGGCGTTGTCGCACTCGCAGGGTGTACGAGCGACGACGACGGCGGCAACGGCAACGGCGGTAACGGCAATGGGAACGGCAACGGCGGCAACGGCAATGGGAACGGCAACGGCAACGGCAATGGGAACACGGAGTTGACAGGTAGCATCCGCGTTTCCGGGAGCAGCACGGTGTTCCCGGTAGCCCAAGCAGTCGGACGGCAGTTCACTGACATGCACCCGGAGGTGAGCTTCGATCTGAGCAAGGACGGGAGCGGCGGCGGCTTCCGGAACGTGTTCATCCCGGGCGACAGCGACATCAACAACGCAAGTCGTCCGATCAAGGACGGCGAACTGCAGGATTGCCAGGACAACGGCATCGATCCGATCGAGTTCAGGATCGCGCAAGACGCGCTCACGGTCGTTGTCAACAACAACGCCGACTGGGTCGACGAGATGTCCGTGTCGACGGTCGGTGAGATCTGGTCGCCCGAATCGGCACCCGAGACGTGGGCGGATGTCAACTCCGACTGGCCGGACGAGGAGTTCGAGCTGTTCGGCGCAGCAACCACCTCGGGGACGTTCGACTACTTCACCGAGGAGGTCGTCGGCGAGGAAGGCGCGATCCGGGAGGACTACGAGGGAACCGAGCGCGACGACCAGATTGCGGCGGGTGTCTCGGGGAGCGAGTACGCGTTCGGGTATCTCCCCTTCGCCTACTACGTGAACAACCCCGACCAGGTCAAGGCCGTCGCCATCAGCCACGAGGGCGACGACGCAGTCGAGCCGAGCCTCGAAGCGGCACAGAGCGGCGAGTATCCGCTGGCCCGCCCGCTGTTCTTCTACGTGAACAACAACAAACTCGCGGAGAAACCCACCCTGCAGGAGTTCGTTCGGTATTACGTCGAACAGTCGGGCAAGGACTTTATCGCCAGTGACATCGGCTACGTCCCGAGTTCCGACGATCAGGTCCAGAGTAATCTCGACACGCTCGAACAGAATATCTGACGGGCGACCGCGGCGTGGAACCGTCGGGTATTTTCCGCTCGGCCGAAAGCTAACACAATAAATGAGCAAAAAACGAGAAACCGAGTTGTCTTCGCTCGAACGGTCCGAATTCATCGTTCGAAAAGAGCGCCTCTACGGCCAGTTGCTCGCAGCCTGTGCGGTGCTGACTATTGCAGTCACCGTCGGGATCATCCTCTCACTCTCCGGTCAGGCACTGACGTTCTTCGGGCACGTCTCCCCGATCGACTTCCTGACCGGGCAGAACTGGTCGCCACTCAGCAACACGCCGTCCTACGGTGTGATTCCGCTGATAAGCGGGACGCTGATCGTCACTGTCGGCTCCGCCGTTATCGCCCTTCCAGTCGGGCTCGGAGCCGCAATCTACCTCAGCGAGTACGCGAGCTCGCGCGTCCGCGGGATCGTAAAACCGCTGCTAGAGATCCTGGCGGGGATTCCGACGGTCATCTACGGCTACTTCGCGCTGGTCTACCTGACGCCGCTCCTGGACGCTCCGTTACCGATCAGGCAGACGATTATTCCGGGAGAGTTCGTTCTGGTCGTCCCCTCCATCAGTACGTTCAACGCCCTGTCGGCAAGCATTGCTGTCGGCGTGATGATCATTCCGATGGTCTCCTCGATCAGCGAGGACGCGTTGAGTGCGGTGCCCGATAGCCTGCGTGAAGCCGGATACGGGCTTGGCTCGACGAAATTCGACGTCTCGACGTCGATCGTCGTCCCCGCGGCGACCTCGGGAATCGTCTCCTCGTACGTGCTCGCACTCTCTCGGGCAATCGGGGAGACGATGATCGTGGTAGTGGCCGCCGGAGAGAGCCCGAAAATGCCAACCTTTCCGAACATCCTCGAGAATTTCACAGAGTCGATCGAGACGATGACCGTGGCGATGGTCAACATCGCGAGTGCCGAATCTCTCGGCGAGACGGTCGCCTACGAATCGATGTTCGCAATCGGGCTCACCCTGTTCGCAATCACACTCACGATGAACTACATCGCCGAACTCATCAGTCGGCAGTATCGGGAGGAGTACTGAGATGGCGACAGAATCAGAGACACTGCAACGAAGCGGACGGTTCCAGTACGCCGAGATCAAGGGGAAAGTCTTCGAGGCGATCCTGATCGCGGCAACGCTCGTCGGCCTGGTGGCCTTGATCCTGCTGTTTGGGTTCATGTTCTTCGACGCGTTCGGCCCACTCTCGGCGTCACTCGAGTGGTATCTGCTCTTTTTCTCCACCCTGGTCGCACCAGTGTCGGCGTTTACGCTGTACTGCCGGCGGAATCCGGCCGCCAGGACCGCAAATGCCAGAGCGTCCGCGGCAGTGTTTGGCGGACTCGTTCTCAGCCTCGCAGCGTATATCGTGCTCAGAGCCATGAGCCCGTACGGACCGCTGGTCTACCTCATCACGGTCAGCAGCATGCCGCTCTCGGTCGCAGTGTACGGGCGGTACGCCGAGAACTCGTATTTTGTCGGGCCGGCGATGGTACTCGCGATGTTGCTCGCTATCGTCTGGACCTTCGGCTCCGAGGTGCTCTTGTTCCCGCTACTCGACGCAGTATTCGGACTCGGCAACGCCCTTCTCGGCGGGGTCCCGGTCCTCGGTTCAGTCCCGGTTCCGGTCGGTCGTGGCCTTCTGGTCACCGCCATCGCGGTCGGCGTCCCGACGCTCGCACTGGCCAACTCGGTTCTCCGACGACGAACATCCAGGGCCGGAATACTCGCGGTCTTTGCCGTCCTGGGTCTGAGTGCCGCCGGGACTGCTGGTCTGGATCGGCTCATCCGGCCGATCCTGGAGGTCTTGCCGATCTGGTCGGCCTACGCTGGTGTCGTCGGTCTCCCCGTGACCGGGATTCTTGCGTTTTTGCTGAGCCGTCAGCGGGGGATGCGGGCAGGAATGACGGCGGCAGTGGCAGTCGTCGGGGGAGGTCTCGCAGTTGTGGCAATCGCAAGCGCTGTCTCGATGGACCCGTCGCTGTGGGTCGTGCTCTTCTTCGGGATGGGCGTGCCGACTGCGTACGTCGTGGGTGAGGCGGTCATCAGCGACCGGGATGGACGAGTCGGTGTCGCTGGCCCGTTCATCATTCTGGGGGGCATTCTGGTCGGCGCGTATCTGGAGCGGTTGCTCTCTGTCACCGGTCCGGACTCCTGGGTGACGCCGACGCTACTCACCAACTCCTGGAACGGCCTGACCGCGACCGAAGCGGGAGCGTATCCGTCGATCGTCGGTTCGATCATGATCGTCAGCTTCATGGCGCTGATGGCGTTTCCGGTCGGGGTCGGCGCTGCGATCTATCTGGAGGAGTACGCACCCGACACTGGGTGGAAAGGGAGGCTCGCGAACTTGGTCGAACTCAACATCGCGAACCTGGCTGGCGTTCCGTCGGTCGTGTACGGACTCCTCGGGCTCGCACTGTTCCAGAATCTTCTGAACTTTGCCCCCGGGCTGGTCTTCTCCGCGGCGGCCACGCTCGGCTTTCTGATACTGCCCATCGTCATCGTCTCCGCACAGGAGGCGCTCAAGGCGGTGCCGGACTCGCTTCGGCAAGCCTCATACGGTATGGGTGCCAGCCGGTGGCAGACGATTCGCTCTGTGGTCCTCCCGGAGGCCGTTCCCGGCATTCTGACCGGGACGATCCTCGCGCTGGGCCGTGCCATCGGGGAGACTGCACCGCTGATCATCATTGCAGTTCCGACGACGACGTTCACCACACCCGGCGGCCTGTTCTCGAGTGGTGCCGCGGTCCCGTTGCGAATCTTCTCTGCGTCGGCAAACTTTGCCCCCGAGTACAGAAAAGGCGTCGTCGCGGCTCTCGCCATCGTGTTGCTCGTGTTGATGCTCACGATGAACGCCATCGCGATTGTCATTCGGAATAGATACCAGCGATAAGCAGGATACAACCATGAGTGAACCAGATCAAGAGACGCAGGCCGGAAGCACAGACGAAACAGGGGACTCCTCGCTGATCGAGACACACGTCACGTCGGACACTAGCGTGGACGCACAGGGAGAGCAACCCACTTCGGTCGTCGAGACTCGCAATCTGAGCGTCTACTACGACGAGGAGCAGGCGCTTGATGACGTCAACCTCGACATTTACGAACAGGAAGTGACTGCGATCATCGGCCCCTCTGGCTGTGGGAAGTCGACGTTCCTCCGGTGTATCAACAGGATGAACGACCTCGTCGAGGCCGCGACGATCGAGGGGGAGCTTCGGTTTCGCGGAACTGATATCTACGGCGACAACGTCGATCCGGTCGCGCTCAGGCGGCAGATCGGAATGGTGTTCCAGCACCCCAACCCCTTCCCCAAGAGCATCTACGACAACGTCGCTTTCGGACTGCGGGTCCAAGACGGGACAGTCACCGACGAGATTGTCGAAAGTGCCCTCAAACGGGCCGCTCTCTGGGAGGAAGTCAAAGACCAGCTGCACACGTCAGCACTCGACCTCTCGGGGGGGCAGCAACAACGCCTGTGCATCGCACGCGCGATCGCCGTCGATCCGGATGTCCTCCTCATGGACGAACCAGCATCCGCGCTCGACCCGATTGCAACGTCGAAAATCGAGGATCTCATCGAGGATCTCACGTCGGAGTATACGGTCATCATCGTCACCCACAATATGCAACAGGCCGCCCGGATCTCAGACAGGACGGCGGTGTTCCTGACCGGTGGCGAACTCGTCGAGTTCGATCACACGACGACGATCTTCGAGAACCCGGCCGACGACCGGGTCGAGGACTACATCACGGGCAAGTTCGGCTGACGATGACACGAACCAGCTACCAGGA